>CAZHRF010000004.1:116940-128016 GCA_964534625.1 uncultured archaeon
TGACATATATGTTCCGAGAGGCTTATTCCTTTAACCAACCTATAGGTGCATGGGACACGAGCCAAGTAAACTATTTGAATCATATGTTTCTTAAAGCTTATTCCTTCAACCAACCTATAGGTGCATGGGACACGAGCCAAGTAACCGATATGCGATATATGTTTTGGAGAGCTTATTCCTTCAACCAACCTATAGGTACATGGGATACGAGCCAAGTAACAAATATGAGATATATGCTTTCTGAGGCTGATTCTTTTGATCAAGATCTAGGCTCTTGGGATGTCAGTAGTGTTACAGATTTTGATCATAGTTTCGATAATTGTTCTTTGTCAATTGGAAATTATGATAGTCTATTAATAGGCTGGTCCAAATTAACGTTACAATCAGGATTATCATTCGAAGTTCCTGGTGTTCAGTATAGTGGTGCTGCAAAAGCATCCAGACAGATTATTATCTCTCTATATGAGTGGATAATTAATGACGGTGGTTTGTATGAAAATACTGAAGATCCTTTGATTACCAATGTCTATCATACACCATCTTCTCCTACTGGTCAAGACAATATTCTTATCAGTTCAACTGTTACAGATAATGTTGCAGTAGGTCATGTTTCACTATATTATCGCATTAATGGTGGAGACTGGCAACCTATTACGATGAATGACAATGGCCATTTCTATACTGCTACCATTGGTCCTTTTGTTGAAGGTTCCACTATTGATTACTATATCTATGCAGAAGACACCAGTAAAAATAATGTTATCAGTGAAACAAAAACCCTTACAGTCATTGATACTCAACCACCCGTCATCTCTAATATCACTCATTCACCCATTTTACCAGATCAAAACCAGTTAATAACTATTGGTGCTAATATTACCGATAATATCGAATTAGAGACAGTTACACTATATTATCGTATTAATGATGATATCTGGAAATTAATCCCAATGGGTTCAACAGGTGTTTTTTATAGTACACTAATTGGCCCATTTACAGACAATGGTTTCCTTGAGTATTATATTTATGCTGAAGATAGTAGTGGTAATAGTGTAGAAAGTGATATTAAACGTATAACCATCCAAGATAATTATGCTTTAGGTACTTGGAATTTTGATTATATCTCAACAGCTATAGGTGTAACAGCAGGAATAGTTGTTGTTGGATCAATTGTAGGTATTATCACTTTGGTAAGGAGTGGTGCAAAGGGTAAGAAAAAATGACCAATAGGTTGGATTTTTACTTACTTTTTTACTTTTTCTATTTTTCTTTTAAGTTAAATATTTCATATTAGTAATCGTTCTAGTCTTCATTTACTGTTTAACTACTAATTCATCTGGTGTCAATAAGTAATCTTTTTCTAACCACAAAAAATGTTTTGTATTGAATGTAATAAGTTTAGCTTGATCAATCTGTGCTTGTGTGCCTATGATAAAGTCTCTTGCACCCATATGATCTGAAATGATTAAAAGGTCAATATCGCTTTTATAATTGCTTTTTCCTTTTGTTATGGATCCGAATAGAATAACAGCATTTATTTCGAAATTATTTTCAAGTTTTTCTAAATATTCTTTTAGTATAGATTCTTCATCTGGTTTCAATTTCTGATTTAACATAATTCAAAACCTCTTTTGCATCTTTTATGGCTTGATTTGATTGACTTCTGGTGAATTTTTCTGATGGAGAACCTGATGAAAAAGCATCTGGATATCTAGTCGGAATATAATAAAGATTTAGTCTTGCACAAGCATTTACTAATTCCTCTGGTATATCAATACTATCTTGCAATTTTATAATTAAATCTGTTAAATCATGACCCCATCCAGGTTTGTTAAGAGATTCCAAAAAAGCGTTTAAAGCTTTTTCTGCTACTTGATGTGAAATAAAACAAACCCAAGCATACTTCTCATGCTGAACAAGAGTTTCTGCTGTTTCAAAATCGAATTCAGCTTGTTTTATCCAATCATGTGAACGTTCCATATGTACAATAAGTAATTTGTTTATTATATGTTTTCTTTTGAAAGCTAAGGGTAAAATTAGCTTTGTTTGAATGTCCTTATTTTAGTTGAGAATTGAGAATCCCACCAAACATGATCATTAAAAGATCCAATGTTAGTGGAATAAATAGAACTATTGGCTTTCATTTGCACCACTTACCAGAACATTTGTTAACACGAAAGTACAACTCTACGCCATATAATAGTGTCATTGGGGGATGTTGGAATAAAATCGATAGAAGCTATGAAAGGTGGAGTTGTATCTTCTCCTGCGTCGGTTATCGTCCAATTAAAGCTGTCAATTTTGTGATTATTATCACATAATTCTTTTAGAATTTTTTACCCAAAAGAGAAGATATAAGTAATCACATCTTTCAAACTGATTCATGGTCTCAAAGAATGAACTTTTTTCCAGAGCTCTAGAAGTAATAAGTGATCTTCTAGAAGGAAATAACAGGTTTGTTAATGAAACTTGTACTGCAAACTTAACTAGATCGCGTAGATTAGAACTATTAAAAGGTCAAGAACCAATAGCTACGATTTTAACATGTAGTGATTCTCGCGTAATGCCTGGATATATCTTTGATCAAGGTCTCGGTAACCTATTTATTATTCGAACTGCTGGTGAAGCTCTAGATGACATTAGTTTAGCTAGTCTAGAGTATGGTGTTGAACATCTAAAGACTCCTTTACTCGTTGTATTGGGACATACTGATTGTGGCGCTGTTAAAGCCACTGTATCTAATGCAAATGTTAATGGCCATCTTCCGTTGTTGATAGAGAAAATAAACCCAGCAGTCACTTGTTGTAAAAATATTTACAGAACATCTGATGGGTTATTTTGTAATGAAGTTAGTAAAGAAAATGTCCTTGAAATTGCTGAAATTCTTCCCTCTCTTTCAGAACCAATCCAAGATGCTGTAAACAATAAGTCAACAGTAATTATTCCTGCTATGTATGATTTAGAATCTGGAAAAGTTGAAATCTTATTTGATGTAAAATCACACTTAAAAAATATATAATCGTAAACTCAAAAAATAGTTACAGATTGAGCTGCTAGAATCTTTATAACAAACAAGTACTTGAAAATATATAACTAAACATGTTTATCAAATAATATTAGTTTATCTATCCTCTTTTTTTTTATCAAGGAAAGAATGCACTTGGTTGATAATGTCCTCTATTATATCCTGTATTCCCATTTTTTGGCCCCTTCTTCGTAGTTGTTCTATACATATACGATCCCTATTTCGTACAAAAACTGCTAAAGCGTCTTCTATGTCTTGTTCAGAACCAAATTTGGCTTTCCATAAAATAGTATTTTCTGGATGAGAAATTTTTACTTTAATACCATTGTAAATTTCATCAATAGCCATATCAATACTTTTTTTATCCTCAGACGAATAAATACCTTTTAGATCAATACGAAACATTCCTTCCTTAAGAAAGAAAGTACAATGAGATTGTTCATCTAAACCTAGTAAATCATTTAAGGTAGCATCAAAACCATTATTTTGTAAAAAATCAATAAAATGTTGTCGATCTAATTGATGATGATCAATAATGATATCAATATCCATTGTCATACGAGTTCTGCCAGTGACGATAACAGAAACTCCACCCACTATTACATAGGGAATAGACTGGGTGGAGAAATAAGCACAGAGTTTTTTGAGTGATTTGGAGATAGGATCAATCATTATTTTTTCTACTCCTCTTTTTACGAATTTTTTCTAATGATAAACAAAACTTAATGAAATTTGAGGCTTCTTTAGTTAATTCATCGGTAGTGAATTGTCTAGCCCTATATGCTGTCTCCATCACTTCTAGCCTCCTTTGATAGATTCTCTTCTCTTTCTGTGTCTTTACAGTATCTTCCATCATAATAGAATAGTTTCGGGATTAAATAAAGTTTGCTTCGTGTAAATCAGGATGGCAATTTTAACATCGTTAAGTGCAACCCTTTATAATCTTGGAAAAAATGAAAACAGAAAAGCCTACAAATAAAACAAAAATATTATCATACTTATGTAAGGTAAGTGTTTCATCCCCTATTTAGATTAGACCAATAAAGAAACGGAGGCACATTTATGTGAAGAAAATAAACAATTTCAAATAAACCTCGGAATTTATGAAATATATCACCAACAGTTCTCCCTTCAACTGACGCCTAGGGGTGAAAAACGTACTATGTAAGTGTTTCATCCCCTATTTACATTAAACTAGGAACAAAACGGAGAAACGGACTGTAAGGAAAATAAATCCGTATTGGAACCATTGAAAAGTAGGGGTTGTTTAGACTAGTTTTAACCTTAAGGTTTAAACGGGTATACCTTCTTGGATAGTCTCCTATACAAGTACTTCCCACTTTATCGGCAGTTGAAAAGATAAAAAGTTCTAATGGAAAAAGCAAAAAGTGTAATCGGTGTTGAATTGACACATAATGTTTTTATAACGTGAAAATAAAAAAAAAGAGAATAACTCAGAAAGGCAAAATTTTCTAGTTTAAGTAGACGAACAGTAAACACACTCAAATAAGAAATCAAATGGGTCTATACACATGTATTCACCCAGCCACTGACTGATGAAATGAAGGATATATTAAAGAGAGAACAATTAACCCCTATAGGAACGACTATACCAACCCAAGTGTTCAAGAAGGTTATACAAACAATAACTGATCCATCTTTAGGTGTGGCACTCCAGCTAGTATATGTAACAGGCATACGCCCACATGAACTATTATCATCCATCTGAAAGGGACAGACCTTCTAGCATGGGCACAAAAAGGCAGAAAAGATGAAAGGAAAACTATGAACCCTATGAACCCATCTATAAACGAAGAAGAACAGCAAGAGAAGGGGACAGAGTTACAAAGGTTGTTATATCGTTCTTCCTAATCTCATCCCACCATTTATTGTGTGTGTTTTCTTTTTACGTTGATATCTATTGGTTAATAGTACAGCTGGAGTTCTTCTTTTTTATCTCTTTCAGTATCTCTTTTGCTTGCTGGTTCAAGGGATTACTTCTTACATCTAACCAGGTTAATTTTTCTAGTTGAATCAAACTCTCTGGGAGCGAGGTTAACTGATTATCTCTTAAATACAGTTTCTGGAGGTTTTTCAGCTCATTTATACTTGCTGGGAGCGCGAGTAACTGGTTATTGCTTAAATACAGTTCCTGGAGGTTCTCGAGCCAGGTTATACTTATTGGGAGCGAGTGTAACTGATTTGAGCTTAAATGTAGTGTTTGGAGGTTTTTGAGCCCACTTATACTCTCCGGGAGAAAGAGTAAATTATTCCAACTTAAATTCAACTCGTGAAGGTTCTCGAGTTGACTTATATTTGTTGGGAGTGAGATTAACTTATTACCGCCTAAACTTAATGTCTGGAGGTTCTGGGGGCCACTAAAACTCTCTGGAAAAAAGGTTAACTGGTTCCCATTTAAATTCAGTGTCTGGAGGTTCTTCAGCTCACTTATACTCGGTGGCAGCGAGGTCAGCCCTTTCTCATATAATCCTAACCCTATTATGGTATTGTCTTGGATGACAACTCCAAACGCGTTTCTGTACATTTTTCCTACTACTGGTATTGTTCTCCCTATTTGTTGTTCCAATTCTTCTAAGATGAGAATCTCTTCTTCCTTTACTGTACGCTTCATTACTATATCCTTCAAATCAGCATCTAGTTGTAGATTTAGTGTTTTTTTGCTGTTCAGTTCTTGTAGCATGTTTAGTGTTGTTCTGTTATATTGATCTAGTGGATTATCCCCTAAATTCAGGTACTGGAGGTTCTTGAGTTCACTTATACTCGGTGGCAGCGAGGTCAGCCCTTTCCCATATAATCCTAGTTCTGTTATACTATTGTCTTGGATGACAACTCCAAATGTGTTTCTGTACATTTTTCCTACTACTGGTATTGTTCTCCCTATTTGTTGTTCTAATTCTTCTAAGATGAGAATCTCTTCTTCCTTTACTGTACGCTTCATTACTATATCCTTCAAATCAGCATCTAGTTGTAGATTTAGTGTTTTTTTGCTGTTCAGTTCTTGTAGCATGTTTAGTGTTGTTCTGTTATATTGATCTAGTGGATTGTCTCTTAAATTCAGTTGCTGGAGGCTAGTAAGCCTCGTTATACTCGCGGGGAGAGAGTGTAACTGGTTTTCTGATAAATTCAAGTACTGGAGGTTCTTCAGCCTAGTTATACTCGCGGGGAGAGAGTTCAACTGGTTATTGCTTAAATACAGTTTCTGGAGGCTAGTAAGCCTAGTTATACTCGCTGGGAGAGAGTTCAACTGGTTATTGCTTAAATACAGGTACTGGAGGTTCTTAAGCCTAGTTATACTCGCGGGGAGAGAGGTTAACTGATTTTTACCTAAATTCAGGTACTGGAGGTTCTCGAGCCCGGTCAAACTCTCTGGGAGAGAATTCAACTTGTTCCATCTTAAATCTAGTGTCTGGAGGTTCTGGAGCCTCGTTATACTCGCTGGGAGAGAGGTTAACTTATTTTCTCCTAGATACAAGTCTCGCAAGTTCTCGAGCCTTGTTATACTCTTTGGGAGAGAGGTTAACCTTTTATTATATAGTCCTAGTCCTATTATAGTATTGCCTTGGATGACAACTCCAAGGTATTATGGTTTATTTTTTTTACTACTGGTATTACGCCTGTTTCTTTTTCTAATTCTACTAAGCCTATAATCTCTTCTTCCTTTAGTGTATGCTTGATTTCTGCGTCCTTAAAATTATAATCTAATTGTAGGTCTAGTGTTGGTTGATTGTTCAGTTCTTTTAAGACTTTGAGTGTTTTTGCGTCAGAACATAGTGGATTTGCCCGTAGATCCAACTCTCGGAGGTTCTCCAGCTTGGTTATACTCGCTGGCAGAGAACGTAACTGATTCCAACGTAAATCCAGTTTCTGGAGGTTCTTCAGCCCACTTATACTCGCTGGGAGAGAGCGTAACTTGTTACATGATAAATCCAACTTTTGAAGGTTCTTGAGCCCACTTATACTCGCTGGGAGAGAGCGTAACTTGTTACATGATAAATCCAACTTTTGAAGGTTCTTGAGCCCACTTATACTCGCTGGGAGAGAGCGTAACTGATTTTCGTACAGAAATAGTTTCTGGAGGTTCTTCAGCCCACTTATACTCGCTGGGAGAGAGCGTAACTGATTTTCGTACAGAAATAGTTTCTGGAGGTTCTTCAGCCCACTTATACTCGCTGGGAGAGAGCGTAACTCGTTATCGCCTAAATCCAGGTACTGGAGGTTCTTAAGCCTAGTTATACTCGCTGGGAGAGAGTTGAACCGATTTTTTCTTAAATTCAACTCTTGAAGGTTCTTAAGCCCACTTATACTCGCTGGGAGAGAGGTTAACCATCTATTATATAATCCTAGTCCTGTTATACTATTGTCTTGGATGACAACTCCAAATGTATTATATTTTATCTCTCCTATTATTGGTATGGTTCTCCATACTTGATGTTCTAGTACTTCTAGGATCTCTTTTTCTTTATTAAACAGTGGTGTTCCCTTGAAAGAACTGATCTTTTCTGCCTCTTTCCTTTCTCTGTTTGATGGCATTTTCTTCTCTGCTTTTTTATCTTCACCTTATAAAAAGGTTATGTCATCAATAGAAGCCTTATGCTTTGCTTTTTTTCACGTATCATTTGGCTAGTTTTTTAACTTTAAAATGAGCATTTAGATATTATAGGTAAATTTTAACTTAATTATCCTTTCTCTCTATACTTGATAAGAAAGGTCTATCATGTTTAGGTTTTCCTCTCATAGGCTTGAGATGGTCTTTTTTTATCCCTCTCAGCGTATAAAAACTATAAGGCTAGTATAACCATAGGTTATTCATTTTCAAGGTATTTATAAATGAGTATTTTCACCCATAACATACATGCAATATCAATATAGACTTCATGGAGAAGAACCTAATTCTGTAGTATTACTTCACGGAGGCCCTGGTGCCTGGGGAGAGATATTTTCTCTCGCAGATCTACTAAAAGATAGATATGGACTAATCGAGCCATTTCAAATGCAACCTTCGTTAGATGGGCAACTAGAAGAGTTACATGGTATTATTAAAGAGAACGCTTTCTCTCCAGTAGCCCATAGGTTTTTAATGGGGTGCTTGGTTGGCTTATTCATTCTCTGCACGATATTCTAGTGAAAAATTAGTTTCTAAACTCATTCTAATAGGTAGTGGCTCATACACAAAGACTATTATAATGAACTAGTTATAAATCCAAGAGAACGAACGAATACAGCCCAATTAAGACTTTCTGAACAATTATTTACTGATATTAACAATCCCCTAATCAATGACAAAGAAAGTATTATTCTTTCATTAGGAAAATTATATCATTATATCGACCAATATGACCCCGAACCTTTTGAATCGGCAGAACTTGTGGATCTTCCCTTTTCAAGCTACCAAGTTGATCGAAGCACATTTTTTAATCAATGTTTGAATGAAGTTATATAAATGCGCAAATCTGGAGAATTATTAGACTATGCTAAAAAAATCACTATACCTGTTGTGGCAATTCATGAGTTCTTTTGGGTACTTTTGGGTACGTGACCCATGGTGTGTATGATCCTCATCCTGCAGATGGTGTTATTAAACCTCTAAGAGAGACTATTGCTAATTTTCAATGGCATTTGTTAAAAAAATGTGGTCACAAACCTTGGAAGGAAAAACAAGCGAAAGAAGATTTTTATCACGTTCTTAAGAGTGTAATTAACTGAACTCCCCCACCCAAAGGTAGATATTTTACTTTTCTACGAAGGTTGCCCATAACTATAATTCTTTTATCCTCTTTTCAGGCTTCGTTATTATTTTAAATATTGATTTTCTGATTTATTGAATGAAGAAACTTCTTCTGCCATTGTTTACCTTTGCTTGTTAAACTAATATTTTTGACTATTACTGATTAAAATGAGTTTCAAAGGTTTTTTTGAGTTCATCAATTGAGCTAGGGGTTGGGTATATTTGCACTCCTTGATCTTTCATTATACTTGTGCTTAGTCTTTTAAAATGATAATCATCTACTAAAATTACTTTGCAATCTTTTTGAGTTGCTGTTGCAAGATGTAAAGCATCTGAACCATAGAGATTATATTTCCAAATGAACTTTTTAGATAGTGATATGTTATCATCAGTAACTTTTACTAATTCAATCATATTGGTATTAATCAATTTCATTAAATCTTTCTCTATGAAAAATTGCAATTGCTTTGCTTCTTCTTTTGTAATTTCATTTTGATTCTCCCGTTTCTTTATCCCTCTTGTAATCTCAATATTGCTCCACACAGAACTAATACACAAGATATTTTCATCTCTTATACAATATTCAACTGTTTCACTTCCTTTTTCTTCATAGAATAAGTTCCAAAGAGCAGAGCTTTCAAGATAACATTTAACTTTCTTCATGATGCAAATCCTCTAGTCCTTTTAGTTTTTTGTCTTTTTTAGTGAAATAATTTCTTACCTCACTTCTTGTTTTCCAAGATACATCCTTCTGTTCTTCTTGCATTAATTCATAAATACCTGCTTTCAATGCTTCACTTATTGAAGAATACTTCCCCTTCGCAACAAGTCCTTCCAAAAATTTTTGCTCTTCTTCTGTTAGTTTAACTGAAGTAATTGCCATTTTTCCACACCATGTATTTTATTTGTACCAAATATTATTCTATATGTATTAATTCTTTTTGTTTTCTTTCTTAGTACATATGTACTTATGCAACCATCAAATCCCATAGATTAATATTAGCTTTCTTTGCTGCATCTTCCAACGAATTCCCTTCTTCGTAATATTCAAGAAAACAGTTAACTTTCTTCATGATGTAACTCCTCAAGTCCTTTTAGCTTTTTTTCTTTTTTAGTGAAATATTTTCTTATCTCGCTTCTTGTTTCAATTTTGGGGTAGTTCCTTGTTTTGCATAGTTTGTTACTGCAGTATACTAGCTGGAGTGCCACACCTAAAGATGGATCAGCTAGTGTTCATTGTATGACCTTCTTGAACACCTGAGTTGGTATAGTCGTTCCTATAGGGGTTAATTGTTCTCTCTTTAATATATCCTTCATTTCATCAGTCAGTGGCTGGGTGAATACATGTGTATAGACCCATTTGATTTCTTGTTTGAGTGTGTTTACTGTTCGTCTACTTAAACTAGAAAAATTTTGCCTTTCTGAGTTATTCTCTTTCTGTCGGTGAAAAAACTTCCGTATTTCATCTGTTGTTACATCTTGTATTTGTCCCAGTCAGACGTTCCATAAAGATATTTTCTTTTGAATAGTTGATGCAGCCAGTCCATGTTTTCTGGCTGTCCACCTAATCTTATCTAATAACACTCTTTGTATCTCCTGTTCAATGCCAGAGGTGATTCGTACGTCCGTTTCATTGGTATATGTCATATATAGCCTTTTTTCTTCCTCTTTTTCATTCGCTGTATTTTTTCGATGTGTAACACGTATTCTCATATATCTTCTATGTCTAAGAGAAAAGGGAGAGTCTGCACGAAAAAACAGGACTGGTCATACTTTGATGAAAACTATGGGGATCTATTGGTTATAAACTTTAAATAATTTAGAAAAAAGGTAGTTGAATATTGAACTCTGTTAGCCTCTTAAGAATTATTTATAGACGGAACACCCGTTCTTTTTTAACACTGCCAAGATCTTCTGTGCCTTCCTATCTAATTCATTCCCTTCAATCGATAATTTCTTTAGTTTTGGTAGCCTGGTCAAACTCTCTGGGAGAGAGCGTAACTGGTTAACTGCTAAAATCAACTCTTGAAGGTTCTTGAGCCCACTCAAACTCTCTGGGAGAGAGCGTAACTGGTTTTTGTACAGATTCAACACTTGCAAGTTCTCGAGCATGGTTATACTCTCTGGGACAGAGGTTAACTGATTTTTTCCTAAATTCAAGTACTGGAGGTTCTCGAGCCTCGTTATACTCTCTGGGAGAGAGTTGAATTCATTTCCACCTAAATCCAGTACCTGGAGGTTTATAAGCCCAGTTATACTCTCTGGGAGAGAGCGTAACTGGTTTTCGTACAGATTCAACACTTGC
>CAZHRF010000005.1:0-105972 GCA_964534625.1 uncultured archaeon
ATATTCTAACGACACACGATAAGATTACATTCATTCAGTTACACGCCATTCAAAAAACCCTACACAATATACCTAACATTGAATGTAAGGATTTGTCAGACCACTTTATAATCCCCGGTTTAATTGACCCTCACGTACATTTAACGGGAGGGGGAGGGGAGGATGGCCCTAAAAGTCGCGCACCTGAAGCTAGAATTGACGAATTATTAAGTGCTGGTATCACTACTGCTATTGGTGTTTTAGGTACTGACAGCATTTCTCGCAGTCTTGAAAATTTACTGTTTAAGGTAAAATCCCTTAATAGTCAAGGATTAACTGCTTTTATGTACACAGGCGCATATCGTGTACCCCCTCCTACTTTGACTGACTCTATTATGCGTGATATTTCTTTAATCCAAGAGGTTATTGGACTTAAAACAGCTCTTTCTGATCATCGTAGTAGTCATATAACTTATGCTGAATTGGTTCGTTTAGCTAGTGATACACGGATAGGAGGAATGATATCAGGTAAAGCCGGTCTTGTTCATATCCACATGGGCAGTGAGGCATCTAAGATGGACTTATTATGGGATGTTCTTGACAATACAGATATCCCTATAACCCAGTTTTTGCCTACTCACATGAACCGAACTGATGAACTTCTTGATGAAGGTAAAAAGTGGTTAAAGAAAGGCGGTTGGATTGACTTAACTGCCTCAAAAAGGTTACCTAAAGCGATAGCTGAATTGCGTGAAGAACGGGTACCCCTTAATGTTACAATTTCTTCTGACGCGTATGGTAGTGCCCCAAAATTCAACGAAAATGGTTCGTTCATGGGTATGACTATCGCCAAACCAACAAGTGTTTTTGAAGTAATTAAAGCCCTTTATTTCGAATTCAATTGGAAATTGGAAGAAATTATTCCTCTCTTTACTGAAAATCCTGCCAAGGTGTTAGGTCTTTCTAAAAAAGGTAAAATTGAGGTTGGGTATGATGCTGATTTCCTTGTTTTAAACAACGATTTAGAGTTACGATATGTTATCAGTAGAGGGAAGGTCCTCAAATCTCCCGATTGGCTTTTTAAGGGCTATTTTAGTTAATATCTGCTACTATTATTATTTCTTCTTTTTTTCTCTTCTTTTGTTTCTTCAAATAAGGTGATGCTGACGTTAACGCTATTCCTGCTAGCATTATTATTGCATAGACTATCGATGTTACTGAAGGTATTTGTCCTAACACAATAATTCCCAATATTGTTGCCCCTATTGGTTCTCCCACTATTGCTACTCCCACTATAAATGCTGGTAATCTTCTCATTGAATAATTATAGGTTGCATGCCCCACTAGCGATGGTCCTATCGCCAATAATCCAAATAACAAAAATAGTAATGATGAATGATTGATTAATTCATACCCACGGATCAGATTGTAGATCAATAATGATATACCCGAGATAAGGTTTACTAACCCAAAGTATGGCCACAAAGGTGAGTCTATCAGTATTTTTTTTCCTATGAGAAAATAGAATGTTACAGCCAATGCACCTATAACAGCCAGAACTATACCCACCAGCGGATTCGTTGCTGTTACTCCTTCTTCTGATTTTGCAAAAGCCAATAATATTCCCCCTCCAACTGTTATTATTATTCCTACTATTCCTATCCAGTTTACTTTTTCCTTAAAGAACACAAATCCAAAAATCGCTAGAAATATAGGTACGGTATCTACCATTGTTGTTGATATGGCAACAGACACATATTCTAATGATACAAACCATGTTGCAAAATGGACAGCCAATAATACTCCTGCTAGAATTATCCAGTGATATTTTTTAATTGTTGATCGTTTTTTTATCCAACCGATATCTTTCTTACCCAGAGAGATTAATAACGCCCCCATTCCCGCAAATAGTGTTCTATACATTGCTGTTACTTCTGATCTCACATTAGCTTGTTGAAGTTTGACCACAATTACTGCAGCAAATGATACGGCTATAATAGCTAAAGCTAAAAGCAAATAGGGAAGTAGGGTAATCCACTTTTTTTCTTCTTTCTCTGTTTGTTGCTCTGTCATTTTACCAGCACCTATTTTTACGCTCGTTTTTGTAATATTTTATTTAGTTTTGTTTCTAATTAACATGGTTTTCCAGTAGTTCTATGCACCATACTTGGGCATACGTCTCATCTCATTTAACAATATGTTTAGGAGATATTTGCCTTTAATTCTACTTAGTCCACCATCGTATGCATATCGTTCTCCAAACTTTTTCACTCCATCAGCTATACAATCTTTTGAATAGATTAGAACAGGCAAAGGATCTGCAGAGTGATCTTTGAATGAACAAGGGGTACTATGGTCACCAGTTATCATTATCACCACATCCTCCCCACAATTTTCTGGTAGGCATATTTCCAATGCTTCATCTACCTTTTCTATGAACATTTTTTTACCGATAGCATTTCCATCATGTCCATAATTATCTGTTCCTTTTAGATGCAGAAACACAAAATCGTAGGTTTTCAGTGCTTTTTTTGCTGTTTCTATTTTCTTTTTGATGTTTGTATTCGTCGCTCCAGTAAATTCTATATCTTCTATCACGTCCATCTCTAACATCCTAGCTACACCTTTATAGAGTCCCCCTCCTGCTATACATACTGACTTTAATCCATGTTCTTTCTCAAAATTGGGCATTTTTGGTACTTTTCCCGCCCCTCTTATCAATAAATAATTAGCGGGGAGTAATCCTTGTTCTTTTCTTTCTTTATTGAATGGATGATTGTTCAATAATTCATGTGCTTTCTTTGCAAACTTCGTTAGTATATCTGCTGTTTTTTTTGCTTCAAATGTTTGTTTCTTTACTTTAAAGGCATACGGTTTTTTTCCTTCTTTCTTTGGATCATTTCCTGTTACATCGTGTGATAATCCTTGTCCTCTTAGTACCATTGCGGCTCTATGTTCCACCCCATCTTCGAATATTACTTGTACTCCATCTATTTCTATTTTTTCAAATAGTTTAGCTAATTCTTTTGTTCCTTCTTTTATTCTTCCTGCCCTTCTATCTTTTACATATCCGTCTTCATCTATTGTTGCAAAATTTACTCTAAAAGCCACATCTCCTTCTTTTACTTTTAGTCCCACTCCTGATGCTTCAAAAGGCCCTCTTCCCGTATAATATTCAAATGGGTCTACTCCAAATAATGCCATGTGTGCTGTATCGCTTCCAGGTGTTACGCCTGGCGCTATTGTGTCCATTAATCCCGTTAATCCTTTTTCAACCAATTTATCCATATTGGATGTTTTTGCTGCTTCTAATGGTGTTTGATTGTTTAAATCTGGATGGGGTCTGTCTCCTAGTCCATCCATTATGACAAATAGTAATTTCATATATACCAAAAACAGCATACCAACAAAAATCTTTTCTATCCACCATTTTTTAATTGAGTTGAAGTATGTTTAACTATCCCTTGTTTTTTCTATTTCATCGTAGACTTTTTAAGTTACTATGTCTGCCAATGGTTTGAGGACAAATGAAAGGTGAGTGTGTTCCGAACCTATAAACATATCTTTTCTTCTTATGCAAGGTTAGGCCATTTCACTCTGTCGTCAATAATTTATTCTACTAACACTATTCAAGGGATTCATAATGTCAGTTTTTACAAAAAATAAAGATGAAGATTTTATGGCGTGGTATTTAGAGATTGTTCGCCGCTCTCAAATCGTCGATACCCGTACAGACGTGAAAGGATGTAATGTCCTCATGGCTAATGGTTATGATATCTGGGAACGGATGAAGAATATTTTAGATCAGAAATTTTTAGACACTAATCACAAAAATATGTATTTTCCCCTTTTAATTCCTGAGCATTTCCTTACTGCTGAATCAGAGCATTTTGAAGGATTTGTTCCTGAAGTTGGTTGGGTTACCCAAGTAGGTGATAAACCTTTAGAGGAAAAATATGCTCTTCGTCCTACTTCTGAGACTATCATGTATCATATGTATTCTCAATGGGTTCGCGCCTATACCGATTTACCTCTCAAAGTTAACCAATGGTGTAATATTATCCGTATTGATACTAAGGATACAAAACCCTTACTTCGTGACCGTGAGTTTCAGTGGACAGAAGTTCATACTGCTCATGAAACACCCGAAGAGGCCGAAAATCAAGTTAAAGAATCAATGGACATCTATGGTTCTTTCTTTGATGAGTGTTGTTTACCTTATTTTGTCTTTAAACGCCCTAAACACGATACTTTTCCTGGTGCAGATTATTCTGTAGCCTACGATTGTACCTTACCTGATGGTAAAACTCTTCAAATTGGTACCACTCACAATCTTTCTCAAGGTTTCAGTAAAGTATTTCATATACGCTTTCAGAAAGCAGATGGTTCCCATGATCATGTATACCAGACTTGCTATGGCCTTTCTACTCGTGTCATTGCAGCTGTAATTGGTGTTCATGGTGATAATAATGGGTTAGTTTTACCTCCCTATTTAGCTCCTACTCAAGTTGTAATTATTCCTATTATTTTCAAAGGTAAAGAGGAGATGGTTGATGAAGGTGCCAAAGAGATACTCCAGTTAATCAAAGACTCTGGTTTACGAGTACGCTATGATAATAGTGACAAAACAGCTGGTTGGAAGTTTAATGAATATGAACTACTTGGAGTACCTATCCGTGTTGAAGTAGGTCCTCGTGATATTAAAAAGGGCGGCGCTATGTTAGTACGCCGAGATACAGGGGATAAAACTTTTGTTGAAAAAGATAAAATTGTTTCTACAATTACCAACTTGTTTGATGACATCACTTTAAACTTACAAGCTAACGCCAAGGAGTTATTAGATCACTCTTTATCTGAAGCTACTACTTGGGATGATCTTACAGAAATCTTTAATCGTGATAAACCTGGAGTCGTCCGAACAAATTGGTGTGGAGACATTGTTTGTTCTGATAAAATTAAGGATGGCTTAAAAGCTAATATTCTTGGAACAAAATACAATGAAGAAGAAGAACCTTTTGCTCCTTGTTCTGTTTGTCAAGAAGAAGCTAAATATGTTGTATATATTGCTAAAACCTATTAATGTGGTTGTTTTCTCCTTTTTATTTTTTTTTGTTTATATTTCTTCATCAAATGCAAAGCTTTTTTATGCTAATAAAACTAAGTAATCTGTAATTAGTTTAATTCAAGTTGATTCCTATGTCAGTTAATTTATCATCTGAAATCAAAAGACAATTAGTACGCATACTAAAGCAGATTTCACAAGGATGTGAACTCGAAGCTTTAGCTGTCATTAATTCTGAAGGTCTAAAAGTAGCCTTTTTTGCTGAAAAAGGAACAGACCCTGATCTGTTAGCGGCTGTTTCTTCTGCCATAACAAGTACTGGAAGAATGGTCACCTCACAACTAGAACATGGAAAATTAGAACAAATGTTAGTCAGAGGAAAAGAAGGTTTTACCATTCTCTCAGATGTTGGTGAATACATTCTTATTGGGGCCTCTCATGATCTACATAATGTTGGTCTCGCTATACAAGTTATTAAAAGGTATACCTCTGATGTGCGAGAGATTTTAGCAAAGTCAGTAGGATAAAACTTTTTTCAATTTTTTTGTGTTAGCTTGGGTGTTCACATTATTGACACACACCATACTTTATATAGTTAATAAACGTTAGCACTATTTGGTGATATAAATCATGTCAAGTGTCACAACTTTAAAAGATGGAAGTACGTCCCCCATTAGTTTTACATATTTGAGGAAATTCAATTTAGTTATGGGAATTCTCCATTTTATTCAAGGAATTACAATGTTTATCTTGGGGTTCTCAGTAGATCTATTCAGAGAGTTCTCAGTACCAATTATTACTACATATAACGAGATCTATGTGGAAAATGGTCAAGTTGGTAGCAGATTAGCGACAGTAGAGCTTTTTGAGTTTAGTGCAGTAGGTCCCACGGTTGGTTCTTTTCTTTTATTATCAGCCATAGCTCATTTACTTATAGCAGGACCTTTGTACAACTATTATGTTGAAAATCTAGAGAAAAAAATGAATCCTATCCGATGGTTCGAATATGCAGTATCTAGCAGTATTATGGTCAGTTTTATAGCCCTATTCTTTGGGGTAAGAGATATCATGGTACTTGGCTTAATGTTTGGCGTTAATGCATTAATGAATTTGTTTGGACATGTGATGGAAGTACATAACCAAACTACTGAAAAAACCAATTGGTTGTCTTATATTTATGGCTGGATTGCGGGTATGATGCCTTGGGTAGTTTTGGGAATTCTCTTTGGTATTAATGCAGCTGATGCGGAAACCATGCCTTGGTTTGTGCCTGTCATATTCTTTGTCCAGTTTATACTATTCATGTCATTTGCCTTTAACATGTTACTTCAATATAAGCAAGTTGGACCTTGGAAAGATTATCTTTTTGGAGAACAGGTATATCAAATTTTAAGTTTGGTAGCTAAAACGCTTTTGGCGTGGTTGGTCTTTGCCGGTGTTTTACAGCCTATGTAACAAATAAACAATGTTACTTTTTTTATTTTTATTCTTATCGTTAGATTATAATTGTTAAGCGATAGTAAGAAAACTTAATCTTTTAGCTTGCCATATTTATTATGAAAAAACCAGTAAACCTGAGCATTAAAAAGATAGTTATGAAATATCTTATCGCTTCATAGCTTTTACTTTAAGTTCTTTAGGCATCTTTTCAATTGCATAACGGAGGGATAACCTGGGCATTCTTTCTTTATTTTTCATTACGTAATTGAACACCGCTTCTTGGAAGTGTTTTGATCCTTCTTTTAACATCCACCCATATCCCTTTACAACATATTTCTCTGTATCATTCAATAATGAATCTGCTACCTCAAAACATTGCTGTTTAAATTTTCCTCTTCGAAGTCCATAAATTAGCGAAACAGCTGATGCTCTTCTGACCCAAACAATAGGCGATTTACTCCATTGTTGTGCCACTGTCGTATATTCAGGAAACGTATAAAGAAAGTATCCTAATGCATGAGTACACAAATCGTCCGTACTTCCCCATCCGGTCACATATGTCTTCAGCCATCTCTCTAGTATTTTGAAATGCTTCTTTCCATATTGTTTTTTTACTCTAAAAAACCATTGAAAGGCTATAATGCGTAATTCGCTTATGTTTCTTTCCAATAATCTTTCACAAAATATAGCTATATCATCAATATCAGTAATTCCTGTTTTTTTGAGTTTATTGAAATACAGTTTGCCTATATCCCTTACTACTGGCGTTTTTACCCCATAATATGTAATGCTTTTTTTTTCTCTTTCTTCTATTTTTCCAATTTTTTTTTCATCTGCTTCTTTTAGAATTGTATTTTCTATTTCAACTGTTAAAGCATAAGGATCCTCGGATATATTTTTCACTTTTTATTCCCCTTTTCTTCTCTTTTTTCGCTGTTTTGTTTTATGCATTCCTTATCTGGTATAGAAGATACCCCATCATTTTTCTTGCATGGTTCCAAAATAGTTTATCTTCTATTAATCCCTCATCGTTTACCCAGAACCCTTCTTCTTTAAGCAAAGTTTGTGAATTAAGCGCTTCTGTCATCAATTCGTGTGCTGTCTTTTCTTTATTTAGATAGTCTTGAGCCAGAGTACTGTTAAAATCATTTTCTTCCAAAAACTCATACCATTCTATAGCCTCAGTTACACCAAAATCTCCTTGCCAAGTATATCCGGGTATGGCTTTTTCTATATCGTAGATATATTCTACTTTTCTTCCTTCACCCCCCTCTGCAATACCATATATGGGTAAGTTAGTCTCTAACTCATATAATCTCGCATAACCTTGTGTACTTATACCATTAGTCTGTATCGTCTGTATCGTAGTAGAATGTTTTAACCAGTTTACTGCTTCTTCTACTGGTGTCATCCACCCTCTATCTTGAGTTCTCAAAAACATTTCAGATAATATCCATATAGCATCTACTGTATCTTCTACTGAAAAACTTGGTGGTTCAAATGGTCTTCCCCATGCTGGTTTTCCTTCTAAAGAGTATTGTTGTGCCCATCCTTGTTGTAATGGTGCGCCTTCTTCACCTTGATAATCTATAAGAAACTCAGCTGCTCTTCTAGCAGCTCTCAGATACCTTTCTTCACCCAAAATATCATACGCTTTTAAATATAGAAAGAATGTGTTTTTCATGCAACCATTTTTCAATGTAACATATGAGGGATAGGTATTGTCTGGATAATTGGATTTTTGTATCCAGCCACCTAAAGATGTTCTCATCTCATTTATTGCTTTCATTCCTTGATTAATTGCTGTTAAAAACGCAACTTCGTGTGTCAGATTGTACATATCTAAAAGAAAACTTAAACATGATTGCATAGTGTTGCCATCTAGGATAGCTGAACGTCGATAATTGGCGGGATGAGGGTCATAGGGAGTCATATCTGGATACAACATGCCATCATAATAAAACCCTCCAGTACGAGAATCTTGAACCTTAATAAGAGCCTTGGCTGTTTCAAACGCCACTCCCAAATAATCTGGATTCGGTTCTACTAACATGTACATATCCAAAAATACCTTTGCTATATTTGGTGTGCTCATTTGTAAACTAAACTCAAACGGATGGTAAGGAGATGATAAGCCTTTATGTCCATAGTAAGAAGATCCATCGGGTTGAACGTACATAGAAAAACCCCCTTGCCACGTTCTAGTTATAGACCATAAAGCAAATTCTAAAGACGTTAATAATTCTTGATTAATAGCTGTTTCATTATCTAATAAGGTATTATAATGAGAACCTTCTGGGAGTTGATAAGCTGGATCATAGAACCCAATTGGCTGGTCATGAGGATGATATGACGTTACTAACCCAAAAATTAGAAAGATGAATCCTACTAAAAAGATAAAAATGAATGCATTAAATTTGATAAAAAAGCCTTTTTTTATATTATACGTTCGTTTTTCTAGTATTCTGTGTGTCAAAAACGGTATTAGAATTAAAGGAAAAAGAATAAGGACTGATGAAGTTAAGCCAGTAAAAAATTTCAATCCCAAAGAATAAACGGGATAAAACATTGTATCCCAAAAATTTGGATGTAAAAGTATTTCCAGAAACCCAAACATAAAAGAAAATATACCCAAAAGTAAAAACAATCCCAAAAAAACGTATAAAAGTGTAATATATTGTTCTCTTGAAAGAGAAAATAAAGAGGTCTGTGATTTGAATAAAAAGTATTGATGTAAGCCAAATAGTAAAAGTAAAAGACCAAAGGCAAATAAGCTGATTGTAAGACTATAAGGTACAGTATAATAAGTAAATGAGCTTTTATCGAGTAAAGAATACATGATTGTAAAAAATATAGCTGAACCGATAAAGAGAGCACTAAAGAAGGCGAATATTGCAAAGTTAATGAAAGAGTTGTCAGATGTCAAGCAGAAATAAATGGAGATTAAAGAGTTTTAAGGATTATTGTCAATAGTATACTAACAATTCTAACACTAGCATTTAGTTGTTAAGTGAATAAAAATGAAAAATGAATAGTTCTACTCCTCTTTCTTTGATAGTGCCTCAAGTTCATCTATACGCGCTGAAAGTTTTTTCAAGGTGTTTTTCATTTCATCAAACTCTTTACGTAAAGATTTAAGCTCTTCTTCTTTCTTTTCGCTTGTTCTTAATTTTTTTAGTAGTTTGTCAATATGGGGATAGATTTGCTTGGGTAAACGAGTTTTGAACCCTTCAATTGCTGAAGTAGCACGCTTAGTTTTGAGTTTTACAAGTGCTCTTACTACACCTAAACAAACAGAAACATGTTTATCTTGTTTTAAGAGTGCAATGAATTCATCAATAACTTTAGCTTTAAGAGGTTTATCCGCCCACAGAGAAGCCTCACCCAAAGCCGTGACAATAGAATTACGAACATATTTGGATTTTATGCCATAGGGGAGTAGATCAAGCAGATGACTAATTGCTTTCTCTTTTCTAGTCTTACCTAGAGCTTGAAATAGTCCAGCTTCGATAATTTGTTTATAGTCATGAGGAATAGTATAGTTGAGGAGATAGTTTAAAGCCTCGTGTGTTCTTTGAGAACCTATAACTTGTAAAGCACTAGAAAAAGCTAGATATAGAACTTCTTCTCTATTCAAGATTTTCTTCATTGCATCAAAAACCGAAGGATTGCGGGTAGATTCAAGATCGGAAATTAAACTCTGTAAAACCGTAGGATCACTTTCAGTCTCTAAGATAGTGAGTAGAAACTCAATACCTTTAAATGAAGGAGACTTGGCTAATGCTTTTCCATACTCAATTTTTAATCCCCGATGGAGTTCTGAAGAATAAGCATCAAAAATGGCCTGTAAACCTTTGAGTTTTCCTTCTTTTGAGATTTCCTTGGCTGCACGAATTTTGGCGATATAATTGACAGTTTTGAGCTGGTTGATTAATAAATCTGTTCCAGGGTTAAACGAAAGAGAACAAAGTAGTTTATAATCTGGATCAATGGTGATAACGTCAGGTTTGGTATTACAAGCGAAATAAAAAGTATGTTCTTCATCTTTGACCTTAAATGTCTTATGGAGGATCGAACTGTCATTTATTTGGAAAGAGACTTCCAAAGGAAACTCAAACAATTTAATACCCTTGTTGTCATCTTTTTGATTTTGTTTGATTTTAAGAGAGCCCATCTTGATGGTTTTATCATAATTAAATGAACATTCAAGTTTTGGATAACCAGGACTATAAAACCATTGATCAAAAAATTTGTTTAAATCCAAACCTGAGTGATGTTCAAGTTTACGTTGGAAATCTATGGTCTCAACAACTTTACCTTTAAAGGTACTAAGATAATCAATTGTTGCATCCCAGAAAAATGACTCGCCAACAATATGTCTGAGCATATGAAGCCTCCACGCTCCACCAGGATACGTATGAGAATCATACATGGACCAACTAGTATCATATTCATTAGTTACAATTGGACGGGCGTATTTGCCATCTGATTCGTTTTTATAACTTTTAGCATCACCATATAGATCATACATAGCATCCTCCATAGTGCCGTTTTCTTCAAGATAAACGACTTCCATATATACTGCCCAGCTCTCTTTAAGCCATGTATGAGCAAACTCTTTTATGACAACCATATCACCAAACCAAGAATGAGCCATTTCGTGAACATTCACTCCATCAATACGATGTGCTAACTCTTTATACAAAATATCATCTAAAATAGCAAAATCGTTCCATGTAACAAGAGTGATGTTTTCCATAGCCCCACTATATTCTGCTGTGGTAATCTGATAATACTTCTCCCATTCAAGGGGTACCTTCAATTTTTTGTAAAACCATTTTAGCATAGCAGGTGTCCTATCAAAAGATCGTTTAAGATCTTCAGGAGTATATTTGCTTGAACTATAATATTCAACAGGAATATTTCCCGCTCCTACATCTACAGTTTCATCCGTATACTTTACAAATTCACCAATTGCTATGGTAATTAAGTAACTTGGACAAGGAAACTTTTCTTCCCAATGAACTGTTTTAGTTCCATCTGTATGGCATTGTTCATCAATAAATGCACCATTAGCTAAAATTGTATAGTTGCTTTTAGCTGTAATAAAAAAATCAAGGGTACAACGAACAGCAGGATGATCAAGAGAGGGTAACCAATAACGCGCCCGTTCAGATTCTAGATCCATTACGACATATTTTGGTGCATTAGGATATTTTGCATCAGGATAACTAAAATACAATCCAGCAATGGGTTCGATTAATGTGTAAGCTATACGTACAAGTCGTTTTTCAGCCTTAGAAAAAGGTTTAGACCACTGAAGGATAATTTTACTTCCATCATAATCCCAGGTAATCTCGTTATCATCAACGTCAAAGATTTCTTTTATCTGAATATCTTCAGCATTAAATACGATAGAATCTGCACCTTCAACATTAGCTTTGATTTTAGTAGTAACAAATCCTTCAACAGTCTTAGTAGAAAGAGAGAATTTTAACCTAATTAATTGGTGTATAGGTTCAAGTTTAAGATGGGGAGGATAGTTTTTCTTTCCATATAAAGAAAACCCATTCTTTCTGAGGTTTAAAGTGTTAATTCTTTCCATAATAGAATCATAAAAAAAATTTCATTAGCCTATTTAAAGTATAGCAAAGGAGAAGCAATGGTTTATTATATTAAATAATAACAATGATTCTAGAAAAACTCAAGAAGAAGAAACAGACAGTTTCTTTTGCTCTAGTAACACATAAATCTACATGTATAATGAGGTATCACATAGAGATATAAACAGACAAATATATCTTTATTTTATTAGGCTATACCATATATAGTATGCTATATCGTTGAATATGAAATTTAAAAATAGACAAGTCATATTACCATTTAGATATGATTTAGGCGGTTTGTTTTTATTTTGTATATGTCTATTAAATCCTCGGTATCACCACACCTATTAAATTATCAGTTATATTTTTAGATAAATATTATGTCAAATGACAATAGTAAATATTAGAAAACAACAATAAAATACACACCATTTAATAATCGTTTCGGTAGTACTAAAGCTTGCTGAGCTAAAACTAACAAAAACTTTAATTAATAGGAAATTATTACCAATTACATAGTAAAACACATTTGTTTATTTGTGTATTTCTATAAATTGTAGAAAAATAGGTGAAAACATTGAGTGATGAAGTTATTAGTAACAAACCACTTGTAATAGACAATGGCACTGGTTTTACCAAGAACGGCTTTGCGGGAGAAGATCAACCTCGATCTGTCTTTCCTACAATTATTGGATACCCTAAGTATCAAATAATTATGACTGATGTCGAGCATTATGTCCGCGAGTACTATATTGGTGAAGAAGCTCTTAATCTTAGAGGTGTTCTTAAACTCGTTTATCCTATTGAGCACGGTCAAATTCTTGACTGGGATGCAATGGAACGAATTTGGCACTATTCATTTTATAATGATTTACGTGTCAATCCTAACGAGCATCCTGTTCTCCTTACGGAACCTCCTCTCAATAAGAATTCCAACAAAGAAAAAATGGCTGAACTAATGTTCGAAACTTTCAACGTTCCCGCCATGTATATTTCCATGCAAGCTATCCTTTCTCTTTATGCTTCTGGTCGTACTACGGGTATTGTTGTTGACGCTGGTGATGGTGTTACTCACATTGTCCCCGTTTACGAAGGTTTCGCTATTAGTCATGCTATTCATCGTGCTGATATCGGTGGTCGAGACTTAACCGATTATCTCCGTCGTTTATTAAGACAGCGAGGTTACTCTTTAACCAGTAGTGCTGAGCGAGAGATTGTTCGTGATCTTAAGGAACGTCTTTGTTATATTGCTCTTGATCCTGAGAAGGAACTCAAGTTAGCTGAGAAAGTTTCAGGTATGGTTAAATCTTACACGCTTCCTGATGGTGAGACTCTCTCTATTGGTGCTGAGCGTTTTATGGCCCCTGAACTTCTTTTCAACCCAAGTGTTACTGGTTCTGAGGAATTACCTTTAGACGAACAAATTTACAATGCTATTCAAGCTTGTGATGTTGATCTCCGTCGAGATCTCTACAGCAATATTGTTCTTTCTGGTGGTAGCACTATGTTTCCCGGTCTTAAGGAAAGATTACACAAGGAGCTTACTGAGCTTGTTCCTGAGACCATGGAGATTAAGATTATTGCTCCTCCCGAACGAAGATATTCTGTTTGGATTGGAGGATCTATCCTCAGCAGTCTTAAAACATTCAGTAAACTTTGGGTTACTCGTAAAGAGTACAAAGAAACTGGTCCAACAGCAGTTTACCGCTGCATATAATATTAAACTATTTCTTTCTTTTTTTTATTTCTTAATTTTTACTCATGATTATTCTGGTTATATTTCACCCATTTCACCTTTTACTTCTCCCTTTTTTTCTCTATTCACAACTTTTTTTATTGCTCTTTTTTACGTCTTTTTATGTCCTATAAGGCATCACTTACTACTATTGGAGCTATTATTGAGCGAGCCAACGACCCATCTAGACCCATACTTGTTCAAACCCGATGGAAGCAAGAAGGTAATAAAACGAATGGACTATTAGAAATCCCCGCTGGTCATATCAATCCAGGTGAACATCCCTTTCATGCCCTTCGTCGTGAAGTTCGTGAAGAATGTGGTCTCCACATTTCTCGCATTTGGCCTTAGAATGAATTGCTTCTTTCTCATCCTCTTTATGATAGTTTAGCTTGGACCCCCTTTTGCATTGAATCTTGTGTTTCCTGTACTCGAATTGAGTTAGTTTTTCTTTGCAAGGGTTCTGGTGATTTGCTTTCTGAAGGTCTTTTTGATGCCAAACATGCTCATTGGATGCCTTTTTCTGATTTTAGAGCCAGTCTTTTTCACTCTCCCGAAAAATGGTTTCCCTTTCACCTTTCTGCTCTACATAAATATACTTTAGCCAGACACAATGACTCTCTTTGGAGTTCTTCCATTCCATTATATTTTTAGGTTCTATGTCTTATTTCTGCTTTCTCAAGTATTTCTTTTTTCTTCTTCTCTCAAAGATTTTTCTCTTATCTCCCTATTAATTTTTTACATAGTATCTAATATGCAAACATTTATTTTATTTCTTTTCCAGCATTTTTTAACAAATATTAGAGGATTATATATATGTCTGCTCCCAATTATACTCCAGAACAACAACAAGAAATTCAGCGATATAGTCAATATATTCAACAACTTGAAATTCTTCGTTCTCAGATTCAACAACTTGAAATCGAGAAACGAGAAATCTTAAATGGCCAAAAAGAGACAAAAGATTTAAATGAATCAGCTCAAATTTTCCGTTCTGCAGGTAATCTTCTCTATGAAACGGATCTTGAATCTGTTGGAAAGTATCTTGAAGAGAGAAAAGAGAAGGTAGAAGTTCGTTTGGAGTCTTTACGAAGTCGTGAAAAAAAACTTATTTCCAAAGTAGAAAACATCCAAAAGAAATTCCAGCCTAGTTCGCCTAGTTAATTTTTATTACTTTGTCTTAAGGTCTTGGTTGGTGAAACTTATGGATAATGACATCACAGAAATAGGTTTAGATAAATTATCTGATACTGAATTGGAGGAAATAGCTTCTTCGCTCCATTCTCATCTACTTCAATATTTAGAAGGTGCCCCCGAGTGGTCACTCTTTACAGGTTTTCATATTGTTATATCTTTAACCTATGATGAAGTACTTACTTTTACCTTAGATATCGAAACACCTAATACTCTCACCACCGAACAATCTTCTAAAGTTCATTCAGAACTTCAAACTCTTGCTGAACAATACTTAAAGGACGAACTACTTTGTCATCAAAAGACTTTCTCACAATAATTGATCACCTTCGGACAAAAAAATGCTCCAATATAGGTATCTTCGTTCATCAGAATGCTGATCCTGATGCTATCACTAGTTCTGTCAGTTTGAAACATCTTTTACTTTCTTATATCCCTTCCCTTTCTATTACTTTATTTGCTTCCTCCATTAACAATTTATGTGAACCGCTTATCGACTTCCTTGGAGAACAATTTCTTTCTTCCTTTATTGATATCAGTCTCGATGCTGTTTTTTTTTGTGACTTTAACAATTTAGGACAGTTAGGCGATTTTGACACCACTCCTTTTCTGTCTCATGACTTTCCTGTTTTTATTATTGATCACCATTCCTTTCACGATTATATCCATAAAGCCACTATTGCTATTGTTCGAAATAGTAACTCTGCTGCTGAAATTATGACTGAATTATATCTTGAGACTGGTCAACCTTTAGAAGCTGATATTGCCACTGGATTACTCACCGGTATCTTATTTGATAGCCGGCGATTTATCTATACCTCTCGTTCAACTTTTGCCATTGTTGACTTTCTTATTAACACTGGTGGTGACTATGAAAAAGCCCTTTCTTTTCTGCGTACAAAAATCAGTTTTTCAGAGCGGGTTGCCAAACTCAAAGGTGTTAAACGTGCTTTAATTCAGCTTGGAAAGAATGAAGAAATCATAACCATTGCGCACATTGGATCATACGAATCCTCAGTTGCTAGATCACTCATGTATTTAGGTGCGAGTTTTGCTATTGTCATTGCAAAAATTTCTTCTGATAACTTTCGCATTAGTTTAAGATGTACAAAAGAATTTGCAAAAAACCATAATTTACACTTAGGTGAATTAGCAAACGCTATTGCTAAAAGCTATTCAGGTACAGGAGGCGGGCACATAACAGCTGCTGGACTGAATATAACTGCCGATTCCTCGTTTCCTAACGACATGGAACAATTAAAACATCTTTTACTAAACATGTTTTTAGAGAAAATTACTCCATACCACGATTAAAAGAGGAATATTTATGTTTAATGAGTTGGTAATTGACAATATCTCTTTCAAGTATTATTTCAGAGACTTTCTTTCACTCAATCAAATTAATCTTCAAATTAAAAAGGGCGAATTTATTATCATAACCGGTCCAAGTGGGTCAGGTAAATCCAGCCTTTGTTATGCTTTAACTGGCCTTATCCCTCACTTTTATAGTGGAGATTTTTCAGGTTCTGTTTCATTTGACGAAACCATTATTTCGGAGTTAAGTCCTTCTCAAATCTCCCAATATATAGGCTATATTCCCCAAAGAGTTGGTTCAGCTTTAGCTACTCCATACACCTTCACAGAACTCTCTTTTCCCTTAGAATGCCAAGATTACTCCAAGAAGGAAATACTTCAAAAAGTTTTTTCAACAGTTGAAAAATTAGGTTTACAGAAATTTTTATCTCGAGAGGTTAATACTCTTTCTGAAGGTGAAAAGCAAAAGGTTATTTTAGGTTCTGTATTAGTGCATAATCCGCCCATCATCGTTGCTGATGAACCTTTAGCTAATTTAGATGTACCAAATCAACATATGGTTCTAAGTCTTTTTCAATATTTATCACGTTTAAACAAGACCATTATTATTTTTACTCATAATTATCACAATTATTTACATTTGGCAACACGATTTATAGAGTTAAAAAAAGGACAGATAAAACAAGATTACATCCCAGATACAAAAACCAATAATTCATTCCAGATTTATAATGAAGACTATACTTTAACAGGATCTGATCCCAAGAAGAAAGATAGAACAAATACAAGAGTTAACCCAGATACTAGCTTTTTGCAGATACAAGCACTCTCTTTCAATCATTCTAATAATTTCTTTCTCAATGAACTATCCCATTCATTTCCCAAAGGGTCGATTATAGGATTAGTAGGGGAGAATGGTAGCGGAAAAACAACTCTTTTAGAGCTGATTAGTGGATTATGTAAACCCAAAGAAGGCAGAATACTTCTTAATCACACCAATATGATGGACTTATCATGGAAGGAACGTGCAGAAGTTTTTGGATTTGTTCCACAAACACCAGAAAATCATTTTTTTGAAGATACAGTAAAAAACGAGATTAAACTAATCTCCGATAATATTAAACATCCATATAGTGAAGCAGATATAGAAGATCATTTGCGTAAAGCAGCACTTGAAAATTTTGGTGGTTATTCGCCTTATTCTTTATCTGAAGGAGAAAAAAGGCGTTTAGCATACATTTCTGCTACTTTTCATGGTCCTTCTGTAATTTTATTAGATGAAATTACTAATGGATTAGATTTTACTAACCTTCGTTGGTTGAAAAGGGAATTAATAAAGCAGAAAAAAAAGGATAAATTGATTCTTATTGCATCCCATGATTGGAAATTTATAGCTGAAATTACTGATGAGATATTACTTCTAGATAAAGGTCAATTATTTCATTTATCACATACGCAATTCAAACAATACATTGATAATCAAATCTTACGTTACAATCATTTTATGGGGGTAGATTAGATGGAAGCCAATACCCATTTTGATAAATTAGATGAACTGATACAATCATTGTTTCCTAGTATTCTTGCTCCTCTCACAAAAATAATCTGTTTATTTTCCTATTTATTCATAATTTTTTATTCAAGTAACTTTTTCTTGCATCTCTCATCTCTTATTATTTCTATCATTTTTTGTTTTCTTCTGCTTATTAACTTTGAAGTTAGTTTACGCTTTATGTTTACGTCTTTAGCATTCACATCTTTATTCTCTGCTGGTTTAATCTGGTTTTCTACTCTATTTATGGAGATATCGGAACCATTTCACCTTTTTATTCGAGTCGAAAATAGATTCATTTCTTCTTTATATCTCTTCACTTGGTTCTTTTCTAGTGTTAGTTCTTATGAGCTATTTTTAACCTTTAACCGTCTTCGCTTTCCACCCGCCCTTACTTGGCTTATTATTACCATTTATCAGTTTATTCCCACCCTATCTAAAGAAATATCAACTATCAACAATGTAAGAAAACTAAAAGGACTTACTGCAAAACCATGGAAAATAAAAGAGTATAGTAGAATTATAAAAAAGACTTTAAAACCAATGATTATTGTATCTGTTAATCAAGGCATAGAACATGCCCAAATGCTCTTACTGAAAGGTTTTACGCTAGGTAGGCGTATGGAACAAGTTATACAAATAAAAATGAGATATTATGATTATATTATATCAATTGTATCTTTTTTTATGATTGTCTTAACTATGTTCTTTTTGTGAATAAGCTTGTAATAATCTCTCTATTTCGCTAGTTATCTCATAATGAACTTCTTGAATTTCTTTTCCACTATTTATTGTCGTAAATAATTGTGGAAATTTTTTCGATAACTGCTTAAATATTTCATCTACTTTCTGTAATGTTTCTCTTTTCTCAAAAGAATTTGCCCCATTTAATCTGCCATTATTGATTCTTTTTAATGCTTCCTCAACATCAATATCTAGCAATAATACTTTATCGGGAGGGAATACAACAGCCATATTTTTTTCCAGTATATACTTCCAGTCCAGTCCGTTTGCTCCTTGATATGCTACAGAAGAAAAATAGTATCGATCAGATATCACAATCGTTCCTTTTTCCAGTTCGGGAACAACCTCTTCCTTTACGTGTAATTTTCTATCTTCTAAAAATAACTTAAATTCTTCCTGAACGGGAAGTCTTTCAGTTAGCGTAAAACTTTTTCGTATCTTTTTACCATATTCTGACCAATTTGTTGGTTCTGTTGTATATACTGCGTTATAACCTTTTGAACACAAATATTTCACTAGTTTTTTTGCATGAGTTGTCTTTCCTACCCCATCAATTCCTTCAAAGACGATAAAAAGCCCAGACTTTAGTTTACGACCCATGTCTTTAGGATTAAACAACATAATAAAACGCTTACGATTTGTCCTTCAAAATATTTGTTTCACTTTTCTACTGGTACTATCATAACTCCACAGTTTGGACACTTTCTTTTTTTTGGTACAACTTCTTTGTAACAATTCCAACAAACAATTTCTTCATTTTGTTTTTCTATCTTTTCTGACTCATCTTGAACCATTTCATGTATTATAGTTATAAGTTCTTCACTCTTTTCATCTTGATTCTTCCGTATGAAATCAGACAAAAGATTACTTCCAAAATAATATATTAAAAAAATTATAATCAATCCTGCAAATCCTAAAGCTATTGCTTCATAAGATCTAAAAATCAGATATAATATGCCTAAAATCACTAATGTAATAGAACCAAATATTAATGCAATCCACCTCATTCTCCAGAACATGTTCCATATTGAACCTCCTCCAGCTCTTTGTTGACTCTCTATTTTCCTTCTTCCCTTTTCAATAATTTCATCAAGTGAAAATCTTTCTATATTAAATATTTTAACCATACATTTATTTCCTGTACGATCTTTCTTTAGTTCTACTATCATCTCCCAAGAGTAAAATCCTTTTTGTACAGAGATTTTAGGTTTATCTCTATTTTCTGATTCAAGTACTTTAACAGAGTAGCCATTCTGTCTCAAATAAATTACAATGTTTTTTAGTAAATTTTCTATCTTTGATTCTGAGCAATGCACTTCAACTGTTCTTAGGGACATAAGTTGTCTATGTAATTCATACTCCAGCGTATATTAATCTTTTCTCCTCTCAAATCGTTCTTTTTCAGTTTTTTATTGTTTATAATGATTTACGATAGGAAACTTTCTTCCACTTCCAAACGCTTTTCTAGTAATTTTGATAGTCGGTGGTGCTTGCCATCTTTTATATTCTGCCAATTGAATTAATCTATAGACCCGTTTAACTTCTTCTTCTGGATATCCTTTCTTAACTAATTCTTTTACAGATTTCCCATTTTCGATTATTTCATCAACTAGGGGACTAACTATTTCAAAATTGAAAGGGTCATATTGATTTTCCTTCAATTCAGCTGAAGGTAATTTCTTGAATACTCTTTTTGGAATAATCTCTTTTCCTTCTTTTTCATTTACCCATTCACATAGTGCATATACGTCAAGTTTATTTACATCACCTATAACTCCCAATCCTCCTGTTAAATCCCCATATAGAGTGCAATAGCCTAGTGCCAGTTCAGTTTTATTTCCTGTATTCAATACCAATATACCTAGATCTCTTAATCGGTTTGAAAAATCCATTAGACAATTTCCGCGTATTCTGGGTTGAATGTTCTCATCAGCTACAGGATCATCTCTTTTTTTATCAGTACCATAATATGTTCTTACAAAATCTAATGGTATTTCTAGTGTTTTGTCATAAGCTTCCATTACTTTTTGAATACTAAATGAGGTATATACTATCCCTAGGTTAGTTGCGAGGGTTTTCGCATCATCTCTACTATGATCACTTGAATATTGTGATGGCATATACAGTCCTATAACATTTTCTTTCCCTAGTGCGTCAACAGCAATACAGGCAACTAAAGAAGAGTCAATTCCTCCACTTAATCCCATTATGGCACGTTTGAATCCAGTTTTCCTAAAATATTCTTGTAAGCCAAATACAAGAGCATTATATTTTTCTTGTTTATCTGATTGTTCTTCAAATTCTATTTCTTTTCCTTTCCATTTCCCACTTCCAATCTTTAAAATAATAAAATCCTCTTCAAATTGTTTTCCATATACAATTAATTTTCCTTCAGAATCTACAACTAAACTTTGCCCATCAAAAACAAGTTCATCTTGTCCTCCAACCAGATTGACATAAACCATAGGGATGTGGTTTTTAACTGCCTTTTTCTTCAATAAGTTTAATCTTTCTTCTCCCTTATTGGCAGAATATGGTGAAGCTGAGATGTTTACAACTAACTCTGCTCCTTTTTCAACTAATAAATCTGTAACTTTAATATCATAATTTTCATCCCATAAATCTTCACATATTTCTACGCCTAATTTTAAGGTCTCATTATTAATACTTATTTCGACAGGTTCAATATCATCTTTTGTTCCTGCTTTAAAATACCGTTCCTCATCAAAAACATCATATGTTGGTAATAGTGTTTTATACACTTTTTTTTTCAATATACCGCATTCATATATTGCTGCTGCATTGTAAACATTTCCTTTTGAATCATAATCAATAAATCCTAAAATCACAATTATATCTTTAAATTGCTTAAGTGCATCTTCCATGATTTTTTTGTTCTCTTTAACGAATACAGGTAGTGTTAACAAATCTTGGGGTGGGTAGCCAGTAATAACCCCTTCTGGAAAAATTATTATATCGGCTTGTTTGCCTCGTGCTTTATTAATATAATGAACTATCCGGTCTATATTTCCCTCCAAATCGCCTACAATCGGATTCGTTTGTGCAATTACTAATCTCATTTTACATTCCTTAAAATAATGAATAGGGACATATCTAAAAAGATTCTATTTAGGGGAATTTTTTGCCCATATTTAAAAAATTGTATTGAATACCACAGTCAATCATCTAGTATTGTTTTTCTTCTCAATTTTTCTGATATTTTCTTTATCATATCATCTAATTTCTCGTTGTTCTTTTTTTCCTCTAACGGGAATAGGATATATTCATCTTCTATATAAACGGCCATATTTTCAGGTAACAAAAAGATCCATTCTTTCAGTTCTTTTTCATCATCAAATTTTAATCTCAGCGCTAATTCTTTTAATGATATCTTCGTATGCCTTTTTATTACTCTTTTTAGATTTTCCACTCTCTTATCTGCTAATTTCATCAATTCAATTTGTGTTTGCACTTTTGGTATTCTTTCATATGCACTCTCTACTAAATCTGACCCCGGATAAATTTCTTTTACTTTCTCAAGTAATTCCAAAGTTTCCTCTAGTTTAAATCCATCCAATAAGGAATGGCTTTTTTCTACTAATGCTTGCGCTTCTCTTTTCAGTGCTTGTTGTTCTTTAAGATATAATTGTGAGATTAATGCTGCTACTTCAGAATTCTGTCTATCATTTTTCAATAAGTTCTGTAATATGCTTCTTGCTTCTTTTAATTCTCCCTTTTGCATATTTTCTTCTGCTTTTGCCAATTGTTGTCTATATACTCTTCTCGCTCTCCTGTTTTTTACGTCTTTTAATTTTTCCATTCCTTTTTGTATTTTATAACTTCGGGGAGACAACTCTAAAGCTTCGTCAAATATCTTTTGAGCTGCTTCTATTTCCTCTTTTTCTAATAATTCATCTGCTTTTTCTAATAAATTCGTAAGCTCTTCTTCTCTTTTTTTTTCAATGTAATAGGGTAATCTTCTTAACACGATTTGGGCACGTTCATAATCCAGTATTAAAACTAGTGCTTTATCTAAGCATTCTTTTCCTTCAGCTGTTTCTAATCCTTGTAAGTGCTTTAGACCTTGATCTATTAATTCATCGACCATCGACCATCGACCTGGTTTTGGATAGTTTGTTCTTCTAATTCCATGGTGCTCTTAATTGCTTGTTGTACTTCTTGATGTCCATTAACGATTTTTAATGCGTTTCTAAAATGTTGGATTACTTATTCTACACAAGTTTTATCAGTTGTAATTTCTATCCTTATTTAATGATTGAGAACGTATTACAAGCTTATTATAGATCAAAGGACATTGCAAATCACACCCCCATATTTACTTCTACTACAGCTAACAAAATGATTGATGGCGAATTATTTTTTAAATGTGAGAATTTTCAAAAAATTGGTGCTTTCAAATTCAGGGGAGCTTATAATGCTGTTTCGCTCCTTTCAAGGGAAGAAAAAGCCAAAGGGGTTATCACCCATTCTTCAGGAAATCACGCTCAAGCCTTATCACTTGCTTCAAAAATAGCTGGTGTGAAAGCCACTATTGTCATGCCCGAAAATGCACCCAAAGTAAAAGTTGAAGCCACTCGTGGATATGGAGCAAAAATAGTCAAATGTGGTTCTCATCCAAATGATAGAGAAGAAACAACAAAAAGATTAATAGAAAAACACAATTATACCCTGATTCATCCTTCTGATAATCTCAATGTTATATATGGACAAGGGACAGCAGCTTTAGAATTATTTAACACAATACCTCACTTGGATTATCTTCTTACTCCTGTGGGAGGTGGTGGTTTGTTAAGTGGAAGCGCAATTACTTCCAAACACATATCTCCCTCAACAAAGGTAATAGGAGTTGAACCTTTCAATGCTGACGATGCCTATCACTCATTCAAAACGGGTGAAATCCACCCATCTGTTAATCCAAATACTATTGCTGATGGTTTACGTACTTCATTAGGACCTAATACCTTTAACATTATCACTAAATATGTTGATGATATTATCAGAGTTACAGAAGAAGAAATTATCCAAGCCATGCAATTTCTATGGGAAAGAATGAAAATTGTGGTTGAGCCCTCGGGTGCTGTTCCTTTCGCTGGTGTATTAAGCTCGAAATTGAAGCTTCAGAACAAGCGTGTGGGTATTATACTTTCAGGAGGAAACATTGATTTAACACGGTTTTTTGAAATACTTAAAGATACAATTGAGAGATAACACAGGTAATTTATTAAAACCTAGAAACACCGGAGGTAGGTGTAACAGCACTGAAACCTCAGTCTTCTTTGCTTTGTTCTCCTTTTGTCACGTATCCAGTTGGGTGATGTGATACACTGGCGGGTTTGGATTGGGTAAAGTACCCAAAAGGATCATGGTCATATCTAATCTTCATTAATTATTGTCAAACATTAATTTAAATCCTTGTAAATACATATTATTCCATTCTATAAGTCTCTATAATGGTATCTATTAAGATATTTGAATACTCTATTAACTCATCAACTTCAACATACTCATCCGTAACATGCAGCTTATCTAACCTTCCAGGACCAAAAATAATAAATGGGGTATTATACTTTGGTATCAATATTGCCCCATCTGTTCCATATGGCACCCCAATAATTTTTAATTCATCTTTTTCCTTTATTTTCTGTTTTAAGTTAGTATAAAACCTATGTTCTTCATTTAGTTCTAAGGCTGGCGTATCATGTAAGAGGACAATTTCAGCTTTTGCTTTTTCTTTTCTATTGAAGTCATCAATAATTACTTCAATTTCCTTTTTCAATTTCTTTGGTTGAACACCAGGTACTAACCTAAAATCGCACGTAAACTCACAATATTCTGGCACAACATTAGGAGCCGTTCCTCCGTCTATTTTTCCTATATTCAAAGTCGAATAATCTAGTAGCTCATGTTTTTCTTTTGGTACTACCTTCTTTATTTCTGTTATTAGTTTTACTGCACCTTCAATAGCATTAATTCCCAAGTGAGGTTTAGATCCATGAGCAGATTTTCCATTCACTTTTACTTGTACCCAATACACACCTTTTTCTGCTGTTGCTAAGCTTAATTCTGTAGGTTCTCCAATAACAACAAAATCGGTATTGTCCATTACATTTTGCTTCATACTTGCTTTTGCCCCTCCCATTCCTACTTCCTCATCACTTGTAACTAGCAGCTTTATTGTGTGCGTTAACGTGATATTTTTCTCCTTTAATTTCTTCAGTATGGCAACAAAACAAGCAATAGCACCTTTCATATCTGTTGCTCCTCGACCATATATTTTTCCTTCTTCCTCTTTAGCTGAAAATGGTGGGTGAACCCATTTACTTTGATTTCCCTCAGGTACAACATCAATATGTCCCGTTAGTATTAAGTTATTTTTAGGTTGACCATATCTAGCTATGATATTTGCTTTATTATCTTCATAATTTTGTATTTTGACTTCAATTCCCACTTCACGCAACAATGTTGTTATATAATTAATTGCTTCAATAGTATGACCTGGTGGATTTACTGTTTTAAAATTGATTAACTTCTGTAAAATAGGTACTACATCATCTTTTTTTATGAATAATTCTTCCATACTTAAAAGTTAGTTACTTACCTTTTGAATTTTTTCTCCAAAAAATAGTGATAAGTTAAATAAAGCCCAAACAGATTATTCTTTCTTTACTTCTACTTCTAGCGGTTCTAATCTGCCTATTTCTAATCTAATTTTGTCTCCTACTTTTACTGGTCCTACTCCAGCTGGAGTACCTGTTGCCACTATATCTCCTACTTCTAATGTCATAATTCTAGTTATATATTCTAGCAACTGAGCTGAATTAAAGATCATCAAACTGATATTACCATCTTGTTTTAGCTCATCATTCAAAAATGTTTGAATTTTTACATTAGATGGCAAAGTACCCATTTCTATCCACGGTCCTAATGGTCCAAAGGTGTCAAATCCCTTCCCTCTTGTCCACAATTTATCGCTTTTTTGTATATCTCTTGCTGTCATATCTAGAAACCCAGTATAACCGTAAAAATCTTGAGGATTCTTTACGATTGTTTCAGCTTTAATCTTTCTCATTGGCCGTTTTATTACTAAAGCTAGTTCTCCTTCATAATCAACATGCTTCGATAGATCAGGATAAACCACCTTTCCTTTTGTCGGTACTAAACAGCTAGGTGGTTTAAAGAACAGTATTGGTTCATTCGGTGCTTTGTTTCCCAATTCTTTTGCATGTTCAACATAATTCCGTCCCACACATACAATCTTTGACGGTTTTACTGGAAAAAGGATTTTTACTTTATTTGCATCAATCCCTACTGAATCCATATCATATTCTGCAGCTTTTTCTTGTAATACTTCATTTATTGGATGAAAAATTTCGTAAACTTTCTTTTCATCTTTGTCATATAGAACAGGAAATACTCTTTTATCATAAGAAACTCTTCCAATTAACATTATTTTTCACTTTTTTAATACTGGTTTTATTCTATTTTTTTCTATAAATAGTTTATAATTCACGGGTCTTACCAACATGTAAATTGTCATGCCAAGTCCAATTAAACTTGTGGCTATAAAAAACGTTACCTCATACGCATAACCATCTACATATTCATCTGGACTAAGGCTAAGAATTAATCGGGATATAGTTTCAGATTTAAAGACTATACTCCATCCAGTAATAATAATTATAATTACTCCCACTATATACGAATATACCTTTTTGACATTTAATAATATATGTCTTTGTGCTAATAGATAAATAGTTAGTCCTAAAATTATCATCCCTATTGATACATATGCCATAATAGTAGATATATTTGGTTGTACGATTGCATCAGCAACTGGTCCTGTTATTAGTGTACCCCCAAGTCCCCAGGACAAATAAAATGTTGCATTGTAATATCCCATCATTTTTCCACGTATTTTGAGAGGTACAATTTTATTTACCATAGCATATGATGTAGTTTGAATAAAAACTCTTGAACTGCCTAATAGAGCCATATAAACAAAAACAAATGCCACATGTGGCATAAAGGGGAGAGATAGTGTTGCTACAAATATCATCAAAAATCCGATTAGTAGTATATTATGATCGCCAAATTCAGTTGTAAAATAACCTATTACTAATCCTGCAATTATCATCGCCACACTACTCGTATTGCGCATTTGGGCTATTATCTGATCAGAAGCACCAAACACATAGGGTAATCTAACATATATCTGTAGCATTTGATTAATAGAATTTCCACCGATGTTAACAATAGCTAAGACAACCAATAACCAGACAAGCAATTTCCAGTCCCATTCAACAACTTTTCTTGGTTTTATACTTAAATCATCTTTAGTTTCTTCAATTGGTGAAAATAATGAAGTTGGTCCAAGTCCACTTTCCACTTCTTCTGGTTTTTTTTCCATATCAGCATACGACTCTGGTATTAAGAAAAGAGCAAATATGCTTAATAGCATAATTCCTGATGAAACATAAAACAAAGTTCCATTCCAAAAACCAGCTCCACCATCATAAAGAAATCCTCCCGTCGTTACACCCAAAATGTTTCCAATACCACCTATAAACTGTAATCTTCCCATAATTGTACTTCTCTCTTTTTCAGTGGTCAAATCAGCTATTAATGTCGTCCAACCCAAGTTACTAGCACTCCATCCTGCTTCAACTACTGTAAAACCAATTATAATTGTATAGGCAGCTCGGATTAAACTATTCTGACCTACATCCTTATGGATTAGATACACAACTAAGTAACCGATAGCAGCGTAAATCTCTCCGAAAATAATTAATGAACGTCTTTTGAGAAATTTATCAGATATACGCCCCCATATTACAGTTTGCGCAGTTATATTTGCTATCATGGGTAATGTAGCATATAAGGTCATTACGGTGTTGCTTACACCCAAATACTCTTTCAAATAAATAGACAAAAACAAATAAAAAAGGCCACGACGAAACATTGCCATAATTTGAAATGTTGATAAACTTATAAAGTGCTTATTATCCATTGGGTCTTCATCTCGTTTTCAAGCGGTTGTTTCTGTTTCCAAGATTTTTGTAACGAGTTATTAACTTTTTGTTCACACAATAATTAAAGTCAAACCGACACATTAAGTGTATTATACGAATATATTCACTACTTCTAAAAAAAACTTATTGAAAAAAGTTCTATTTAAAAATGTAATTACTAATTAGCCATCTTTGTCATCATAAAAATCATAATTTTCTGCTTCAACGTCAATAACATAATCTTCTACTTTTTTTTCAATGAGAAGCTTTTGTTTATTTTTACTTTTACTTTTGTTTTTTAATTCTTTCTTAATACTTATGTGTTCTTCCCAATATTCAGAATAGTCTAACTCTTGATCTAAAAAGTCATACTCTGTTATACTCTCTTCTCCTAATTGAGCGTCATTTTTGTATAAATCTACCCATTTTTCTTCTTTTAAATCATCAGTCCAGAGATTTGATGATTTACTTTTACTTCTTTTTGAAGGACTCATTTTTAGCTTCTATTACCTCACTATTTAATAGAAAAAAGTTTCATTTAGAAACATTTTATTCTAAAAATGGAAAGTCGCTCGAGTCTTTTAAATATTCCTATTTTTCCTTTTTCTCTTATTCTTCGCTTTATCATTCATTTTCCAAATCAACACATTTTTATAGGACTCGCTTCATTCCCTATTTGAGGAAAAATGATAGGTGAATGCGAAACACTTCTATTGTAGTATATTTATTATATTATGTGTTAGTATCGCTCCTATCCTTGTAAAATCCTACAACTATTTTTGGGTGAGTATATATGATTAAAGTTGAATTACCAGATGGTAGTGTACTAGAAATTAAAAAACGAAGTACTGTTTTTGATGTAGCTGAAAAAATCGGTCCTGGGTTAGCTAAAGCTGCCCTTGCAGGTAAAGTGAACCAAAAACTAGTCGATATATCTTATGAACTTAAAGAAAACTGTGAGCTAGAAATTATTACTGAACGTTCTGATGAAGCACTTGATCTTTTGAATCATAGTGCTGCACATATCTTAGCTGATGCAGTTGTTGATCTCTTTCCTAATGCCAAACCCACAATAGGACCAGCTATAGAACCAGTTGGTTTTTATTATGATTTTTATGTGGATAAACCTTTCACTCAAGAGGATTTAGAAGAGATAGAGCGACGAATGAAAGAAATTATTGAAGAAGAGAGTAAATTTGTTAGACAAGAAATGCCTATCGAAGAAGCTAAAGAATACTATAGACAAGAAGAAGAGAATAAATTTAAAATAGAACTTCTGGAAGAATTTGAGGATCAAAAGGTTTCATTCTATACTCATGGGGAAAGCGATTTTAAAGATCTTTGTCGGGGTCCACATCTTCCATCAACTGGTCATGTAAAAGCTGTTAAAGTGCTTAACACTTCTTCTGCTTTCTGGAGAGGGGATGCTAAATCAGAGAGTTTACAACGTATTTATGGTGTAGCATTCTTTTCTAAAAAAGAGTTAAGAAAACATCTTAACATGTTAAAAGAAGCAAAGAGACGAGACCACAGAGTACTAGGACCACAATTAGATTTATTTGATACTGCTGACGAATATGGACCAGGAATGCCATTATACTATCCAAAAGGTACTGTCTTATGGAACGTAATGGAAGAATTCTGGAAAAAAGAACATAAAAATGCCAATTATGAGATAGTCAAAACCCCTCATTTATTTAAGGAGAGTGTTTGGCAGACCTCAGGACATGTTGAATATTTCCTCGAAAACATGTTTCCTGTTGATATGCAAGGAGAAAAATGGTATGTAAAACCAATGAATTGTCCTGGACATATGATGATTTACAATCGTTCTTCTCATTCATATAGAGAATTACCACTAAGGTATGCTGAATATGGCACTGTATATCGATACGAAATGTCTGGTGTTTTACATGGGTTGTTGAGAGTAAGAGGATTTACCCAAGATGATGCCCATTTATTTATGTTACCTGAACAATTAGAAGATGAGATAGTAGGTGTAATTCAGATGGTTGAAAAATTCTACAAGACCTATGGTTTTGATGAATGGGAGTATTTCATTAGTACCAAACCAGAGAAAGCCATTGGAGAACAACAAGGATGGGATCATGCCATCAACGCCTTACGTAATGCTCTGAAAAGGATAGGAAAAGATTTCAAGGTAAAAGAAGGAGAAGGGGCATTCTATGGCCCTAAAATAGATGTAGACGTAAAAGACGCTATTGGGCGTAGATGGCAATTAGCGACCATACAAGTTGATTTCAATCTACCAGAAAGATTTGATATTACTTATGTGGGAGAAGACGGACAAAAACACAAACCTTTTGTTATTCATAGAGTCATATACGGTGCTGTTGACAGGTTCTTAGCAATTTTGATTGAACACTACGCAGGTAAATTACCAATCTGGCTTAGTCCAGTACAAGCAGTATTAATACCAGTTACCGACAGAAATATAGAATACGCTGATAAAGTACGGGAACAACTTGAAGAAGCAGGAATTCGTGCTGATGTTGACAATAGCGCTGAACGTATGGAATATAAAATTCGCCAAGCTCAGTTGAAAAAGATCCCCTATATGTTAACAGTTGGAGACAAAGAAGTCGAGAAAGGAACAATTGCTGTACGCACACGAGATGGTGAAGTTGAGTTTGGTGTAGAAATCTCGGAGTTCATTAAAGAAGTGAAGAATGCTATTAAGAAGTATAAATAATGTCCTTTTTCTTATCTTTTTTTAAAGGTCAATGCCTAGAACATTGTTATCATAATAGTTTTATTTCGATTTTTTTATCCAGAAGGAAAACAGTATACATTAAATAATAGTATAAAATTAAAATAAGATTAAATGAGAATGAATAAAAATTAGAGTTTAGCTTGTAATCGTTGAAATTCTTCTTCAATATGTGCTATTTTTATCCCTAAGCTATCCATAAGAACAAAACACCAGCCTAAAAACAAGTGCACAAAACCTTTGGCTCCAGCATCCACTACGCCCCTTTCTTTTAATACAGGCAATAGGTTCGGTGTATTTTCTAGTGAAACAAGAGCTGTATTATATGTTTCAATAATCATTTCTTCCCAGTCTCCTCCTTTTTGTGCAATTTCTTTTGCCTTATCAGCTGTTTCTCGTATTACTGTCAACATCGTACCTTCTTGGGGGTTCATTACAGCTTCATATGATTCTTCACAACCAGTCTGTAATGCTTGTGCAAATTGTTCAATTCCTATTTCTTCATGTTTTTGAACTTCTTCACTAAAGCCATAGAAAAATTGAGAGATAATAACACCAGAATTTCCTTTTGCACCAATGAACGATCCTTTTGTTATCAATTCAGCAGTTTCTTGAAGAGAAGAAGGATCTGAAGATTCAAATTGTTCAATTACTGTCCGAATTGTAAGATATAAATTAACACCAGTATCACCATCAGGCACTGGGAAAACATTAATAGCATTTATTTCTTCTTTTGTCCTTTCTAAATTGTCAGCTGCACTAATCATCATTTTTTTCAAAGTTGTTCCATCTATTGTTGTCCTTCCGTACATATCTTCACCCAACTTTATTTTCAATTTTATCTTCCTAAAGAGCTATATATATTTTACTTGTTTATATTTCCATATAATATTCTATGGAGACGAGAGCTTTTATATATGATAACTTTTGCTCATGCTTATCTTAAACTTTGCATTTATAAATCTACGCGTATTTCTTATTATATCGCCATATAATATTGATCTAGACTTATTCACCATTAGTATATAAGAATGAATCTTTATTAATTACACATATTTCATGAAGAGGTTTTATTTTGTTTATAAACTAATTTGCTGATTTATTCAGTCATTCCAGGACAAAAGCACACTTCAGTCTGTTCTCTAATAAAAGTATTTAGACCATTTTTTTTTCATTCTTTTTAGATTCTCAACAGTCTGATGATGATTTTTATTTCCATCATTTGCAAAATCAATTAAATTTCTTCAAGGAAATTCTACGCATTCAAAACAATACTTTATTTTTCGTTTCTGAGCGCATAATCTGAACATACATCCATTCTGGACTTGTCATTACCATTTCTCATAGAAAACATATTTATTTTACTATTTAAAACTTAAAGAAAAAAGAGAGGAATAAATTTTTCTCATTCTAACAACAATGCGGGTTTCATTGGTCTTGCTTTATTGGCTTTCTTTTTAGGGTCATAGATTTCTTTATCATCTGCCATATGAATCTTTATTTTGGTTCCACCATATTTTTTGCTAATATAGTTCATATACCCCTCCACAGCTTCTTTCTGTTTCTGTGGAGCTATCATTTGTATTTTAAAGATTGAAGGATCTTTCATCATTTGTTTTGCTTCATTTGCTATTTCAGCCATATGTTTTTGTAATTCACCATCTTTTTTTGCTGCCCCCATCAATTTACCTATATTAACAGCTTCTTCTTTGAACATTTCCTTTACTTTTTCATATAGATGGTTCTTCCATTTACTATTAATATAGATATGAATCTTTTTTGGTTTAGAATCTACCAATTTTACAATTTGATCAATATCTTCTACTAAATTATCAATAAATTTTGATTGTCTTGCATGCAGTCTGTCTTGTTCTGTCAATTCTTTAACTTGCATTTTTCTTATAGAGATAAAAGGATCGCCACCTATTCTCTCATTTATTTCATCAGCAATGTGAGGAATAACTGGTGACATTACATCAATTATTTTTTCTATTGTTTTTCTTATCACTGTATCCTTTTCATCATTTTTTATCAATTTTGAAACTTTTGCATATTTATCCAACACTCTAAGATTGGCATAGAAACCATCTAGAATGTAATCACGGGCATTATATTCACCCATATACTTAATAGCTTGAATTACATTTGATTTTACTGTAGATAATGTTACTTTTGATACAAAAGAATATTCATCTATATTTTTCTCTTTTGTACTTACAGCTATTTTTGCATAGTTCCAGAATTTTTTTAATTGTTGTTTAGCGAAATTTACTTCTTTTTCTCTCCAATCCACTACACTATCAGCAGAAGCAACAGAAGCCAAATGTAACCTCGTTAAATCTACGCTGTATTTTTCTGGAATTTGAGCCAGAGGTATAACATTACCTTTACTCTTTCCCATTTTTTGTCCTTCTCTAATTAATAGTTCATTCAATGAAAATGCTTTAACCCAATATTTTTCAGGGAAGATAGCTGCATGATGATAGATTGTAAAGGATAAATGATTTGATAGATGAGCGACTGCTGTATGCCTTACATCATTAGGATACCAATAATCGAATTCTTTTCTCATCTGCTTTAGTACATCAATTGGTATAGAGGTTTTTTCACTAACAGTTCCCATATCACCTTTGTCTAAGAAAACATAATTGTAGAACTCAGGTAATAATTGTTCTGCTTTGATATCATTTTGTTTTATTTGTTTAATTATTGTATAAAAAGCCATATAGATAACGGAATCACTTAAGGATTCGATTATCCATCCTTTTCCCTTAGTAATTGGAAATTCTGTTCCCAATCCTCTTTTTCTTACACATGGCCTTTTGTCTAACCAATCCAACGTATTTTCAAAGCTTTGCCTGTATTTATTCGGAATAATATCCATAGTTTTTAGCGCTTTTTTTGCTAGTTCATTCCATTCTTCATTACCATAGTTTAAGAAGTATTGATCTTCAATCACAGCCACAATTATTTTGGTTCCACATCTACAGTATGCAACTTGTGAAACTTCATAAATACTGGTTCCGCGATTTTGTTTTTGTAATTCTTTAGAAACAATATCTTTTGCTTTATCAACTCTTGTGCCTTTAAATTTGCCAGTATTATCTTTCATTATACCAGAGTAATATTCAGCCTTGTATATTGTCTGTGTTGCTTCAGTTAGTTTTTCTTTATCATCTTGACTAGTTACCCCTAGTTTGTCACATATTTCAACAGCGGGCCATTTTCCATATCCCCCAACCTTTATCATTGAAATCGGTTCTATGCCCTTCAACCTTTCTTTGTCCAATCCATATTCTTTGATTCTTTTTTCATCTTTCTGCAAATCAACTAAAGCAGCATAATCGTAAGGTGCATGAGCAGGAACACTATAGACGATCCCTGTGGCATGCTTTGTATCAACAAATTTAGCAGGATAAATGGGGAGCTTTTCCCCCGTAATTGGTACCTCAACTGTTTGATCTATCAATTTTTCGCCTTTAAAACTGGAAATAATATCTATTTCATGATTTTGTTCTTTTAATTTATCTATTGAATCAGATGAAACGATCCATTTTTCGCCATCTATTTTAATCTTTGAATGACTAGCGGAAGGGTTAATCCAGATGTTTGTTGCACCAAAGATAGTTTCTGGTCTTAAAGTAGCTGCTACCATATAGGTTTCATCATCGAATTTATATTTAATCCCTACAAACTCACTTACTTCTGTTTTATCTTCATCTCCCCCTTGAATATCATCCTCACCAACAGCGTTTCTGCAGTTTTTACAGTATAAAATAGGATATGTTCCTTTTACAATGTACCCTTTATCATTTAATAGTCTATATTGCCATTCTATGAATGTATTATATTCAGGATCGCCTGTTGTAAATTCTCTCGTAAAATCGATTGAGAAACCCATTCTCTGGAAATCCTCTTTTAATTTGCTTGCAAAGTAATGTGCAACATTCAGTGGATTTTCAAACGATTTCAATATTTCATTTATTTTATCTGAATCAGTCTCATAAATTTCCAAATATTCTCTGTATTTCTTGATCTCTTTTTTATTATTTTCGCGTATTTTTGATGATACAGAGAGAATTGGTGTACCAGTAATATGATAGGCCATGGGAAAAAATACATTATAACCTAATTTTCTTTTATACCTTGCAAATAAATCACCTAGATTATAAGTTCTACAATGACCAATGTGTAAAGGACCACTCGCATAAGGGTAAGGAATTGTTAAATACCATTTCTCTTTATTTTCATGTATTTTTCCCTCAAATACTCTTTCTGTTTGCCATTTTTTCTGCCATTTGCTTTCTATCTTATGTAATTCATCTAAAAACGTCTCTGTTCCCATTTTTTACACCTAAATATTTTGATAAATACCTTTTCTCATGTATGTCTAATACTCTGCTCAATTCTTGAACAAAACTAGTATAACAAAAACTTTTGCTCTTGGTCAAAAAGCTAGTATTTTTACATTTATAAAGTACTAAAATCTGGAAATCACTAAAAGTAGTTTTTTTATCTCTTCTGAAGAAGAACACATTCACCATTCATTGCGATTTCCTCATATTTATTTGACTGTTTGCATTTTTAACTCTATCGACTTTAGTCATAATAAATTTTAGCATGATAAAACTAGCTGACAATGAAATACAATTTGTGGTTATACCAACTTATTTTTAAAGAGAGTTTTGAGATATTACTCACTAATAATTGAGATTGATTTTTCATGCAAACAAATATGAAAACTGAAGAAGATAAGAAAATTGAAGACACGTTATCTCATATCAAATACAAACTAGCTGTTTTATCTGGTAAAGGCGGTACAGGTAAGACAACTGTTGCAGTTAATTTAGCCCAAACCTTAGCTGATAAAGGATATAAAGTGGGCATATTAGACGCCGATATTACGGGACCTAATGTCCCATTAATGTTTGGTGTTGAATTCGAACAGTTAACCAGCGAGGATAACAAAATAAAACCTATTGAAATTGGGAACTTAAAAATTGTTTCTATGGAGCTATTACTTGAAAACAAAAGGAAAGCCATTATTTGGAGAGGTCCCTTAAAGATTAAAGCGTTAAAGCAATTTATTGGAGATGTAGCGTGGGGTGAACTTGATTATCTTATTGTTGATCTTCCTCCTGGTAGTAGCGATGAACCTCTCTCAATTGTACAGATTATCAAAGATTTAGATGGTATGGTAATTGTTACGACTCCACAACAAGTATCGCTATTAGATGTAGGAAAATCTATTGACTTTGCAAATGCAACTAAAGTTCCAATATTAGGAATAATCGAAAATATGTCAGGTTTCGCTTGTCCTCATTGTGGCGAAGTAACTAACATTTTCCGTAAAGGAGGAGGCCAGGAAATAGCTGAAGAATTAAATTTGACATTTCTTGGAGCCATTCCCCTTATCCCTAGTATCTGTGAATCTGGTGATGAAGGAAAACCAGCTGTTAAATCCAACGATAAAGTAAAAAAAGTGTTTTCTGATATTACTGATCAGCTTATTACAAAAGTAAAGAAAGAAGTAACAGAATAATATTTAACTTCAAATTAACTTTCTTTTTCTTGTTCTATTAATTTCTTTTTTGTTTTTCTTCCATTTCGTCCTGAATAATTTCCCATATTGCCATTAGATAAAATTACTCTATGACATGGAATTATTGGTGCAAAACGGTTTTTAGCCATTACATTTCCAACAAATCTGGCAGCACCAGGAAAACCAGCTTTTTTGGCAAGTTCTCCATAACTTATAAGCTGACCCGGAGGTACAGTTAGTAGGGTTTCCAACACTTGTTGCTCTTTTCCAGAGTATTCTCGGAAATCAAATACAATATCTAGTATATCAAAACAAGTTCCTTCTACAATATTCCTTATTGTCTGAATCACAATATTTTCATTATTCTCTTCTATCTCCATATTTCCTTTGTATTGTTTCATCAGATAGGCTACAAGTTCTTTCTTCGTCTCAAACAAAAAACTTGTTGAATATAATTTGCCTTCCTCGGTGAATAAAGCACCATACCATTGATTTTCTCCTTCACCAATTACCATTTTCATAGTTATATATTTAGTTCAAACCTTTATATACTTTGATTTTATTGGAAGTCTTGAAAAAAAGTTTCAGGTGTATTCATTGTATAATCTCGAAAAACTGCATCAATATTTATATGAAAATTTCAAAAAATATTTCTCCGAATGGCAGAACCTGAAGATAACAGATCTAGAAGATATCACTTCTGGATGGGAAGCAGATCTTTTTTCATTTCAGTTAGAATATGAGATTAATGGAAATTTGACTATCAAGGATTTTGTCTTACGAATACATTCTGGGACTATAGCGTCTAATAAAACAGAACGAGAATATTTCATTTTACAGAAACTAATTGAAGTAAATTTTTTTGTTCCTAAAGTGTTTTTTATGGATTTAAACCTAGGGAAAAATAAATCAGGTTTTGTTATGGAAAAAATAATGGGAGAAAATATGGGACTACTAATACTTGCCTTTAATAGTGAAGAACAAAAAAATCAACTTCTTAAACTTTTCATTAAAATTTTTACTCAATTGCACAAATTAAACTGGGAAATAGCAGTTAAAGATACTAATCTATATGAAAATGCACCTATAACTTATTTTATCGAAAAAAAAATTGATACATATCAAAACCAAATCACCAGATATAACCTACATGAATTAATCCCCATAATTTCTTGGTTAAAAGAGAATATGCCAGAAGATTTAGAAATACATCTAGCAATTAATCATAATGATTTTCACCCGCATAATATTCTTTTAACAAACGACAATAAATTGTTCATAATAGATTGGACAGCCTACCAAATAAATGACTATAGATTTGATCTTGCATGGACATTAGTCCTTTTTTATGGTTTCATGGGACAAAGCCATCGAGATTTAATACTTAAGATGTATAAAAAAAATAGTCAAAAAGATATTTCGCATATTGAATATTTTGAAGTTTTTGCAATCCTTAGACGATTAAGTGATATATTAATGGTACTTACAAAAGCATCGCAAACCATCGGTTTAAGAGAAAATTCTCGAGAGAAGATATTAGAATCAAAAAATCATATTTTCAAGCTTCTTGAATTGCTTGAAAAGAGAACGGAGTCAAAATACGATGAACTAAGAACATTAATTGATAGCTTAGTTTAATTATTGATGGTAATAGTTTTTACTAAATGGTCAGTTGTGTCCATTATATTAATATGGGGTGACCAATCAATTGAATACTGGTGCTTATTATGACAAAAGAAAAAGGAACAATAAAAAAATATAACCCATCGATGGCAAAAGAAGTAGCAGAGATGTTCAACACGTTTCATGAACTATGGCCAGGTGGTTTTGGGGGCGGCACACCTTATGATGAACAACGGGTCAGAGATTGGTTAGATAATTCTACTGCCATTGCTGATTTAATTGCACTTGATGCGGAAGGTACACCTGTAGGGTATTGTGGTCTTTATCCTCATTGGAAAGAATCAAATGTTGCATATATCAATATAATTGGCGTTACACCGAGTGTTTTAGGTAAAAAGTTTGGTAAGCGATTACTACTTAAGGCATTAGAAGTGGCCAAAGAGAAGGGTATATACAGAGTTGATCTACACACGTGGAGCGGTAACATGAAGGCAGTTCCTCTCTACAAAAAAGTGGGATTATTCTGGGTTCCAGATACAAGTGTGTATATGCAAGATTACATTCCTGGTTTACTGAATATTAGTTTTGCCCGAAAATGGTTTGACAAGCATCCCGACTGGTATGGATGTTTTGAAAGAGAGCTAAAACAACAACCAGATGCAGATAAAGTTGACAATATGCAAATATACCAATATAAATTTACACGAGAAGATGATTTATTGATCGCTGAAGTAGATAGGTATGGGTTTGGTTTTTGTGGCTTTAGCAGAAAATTAGATGGCAAAACAGTACTTGCTAGGACTAAATTAGAGGATCATCACATTCATATAGGAATTGAAAATTCTCTTACCATTAGTTTACTTAATGAATCAGGCAATGATGTAAATATTTCTTTAGATATTAAACCATTCAAAGGCTTAAAATTTACTGAATCATTTCCACAGACTGTTTTTTTACAAAACGGCGAAAGTATAGAGATTACAAGAAAGTTTATTGTTAACAAGTCTGCTAAACTTTTTGAAGGAGATCAAAACCAAAATGAAAAGATAACAACGAGAATATCGTTTGATAACGAAAACATCCAATTGATAACTAGTGGTAAGATACAATCTGCAGTAGAGATTAGTTTTGATAAAGATGTCCAAATCCTTCCTAGAATTAATGATGAAACAACAATAATAGATTTTAACTTAATCAATCATACTACCCTTTCTCTAGGGGTTAAAGTAGACACGTTTCTAGAAGGAGTAGACAACAGCTATCAAAGTATGAATATTTCCTTGAAGCCTAAGGCGAGAACAAGTATACAAGTTCCTTTTCCTTTTTCCTTCAATTCAAGTAAAACAAAAGTTATGCTTCACGCTATTCCCTTTATTAAAAGTAAAGGCCCTGAACTTATACAGTTGCCCAAATATGTTCACCCAATTGTACCTAATATAAGAGGACTTATTGAATTCATGAAAAAGGATAAAAAGATAATCGTCGTTACTGATCTTTTAGCTATTACTGCCCACTTAGAAGGTGGAAATACAATAATAAAAAACAAACAAGGAGATGGTCATACAAAAGTTATTCGTTTTGAAGCAGGTCCCCCATATGGTATAAATCTCGATCGTTCTCTATTATACGATTATTCAATAAAAGATTCTAAAGATTCTCTTGAACTAATACTATTTGCTAATAGTTTACATATTCATGGATTGGAAATCGCCCATCATATTAAAGTCCAAGCAAGCGTTCCTGAGGTAGAGTACTGGATCACTTATACAAACATGCGCACTACTAACATCATTGCAACTGCTAGAACACACACGGGATGGCAGGGTATTCGTTTTTCTGCTTTTGATAGCATTAGTAAATCTTATACCCCGCTTTGCAATAAGATTGTAGAAAGTTCTCCAAACACAAAAATGATTAGCGGAAATTATATTTCTCAAGATCCTGAAGAGTGGAAAGAAACTTGGACCGCAGAAGAACGCTATTTTGATGGTTCATTTAATGCTTGGATTTGGAAACCAGATAATGTTAGTAAAATATCAGTGACAAATGGTACATTGAATCAATTAGAATCAGATTCTGTTGAACTAAAACCCGGTCAGAGCTATCAACCAGTCCATCTCTGGTATTTAACTGACCAAACATCAATCTATTCTATAAGAGAACGATGGAATCAAATTTTTGGATATAAAACTTATGAGAGTATAAAAGACATAACAGATAGTATAGTTAAACCTCTTGAAATAACTTTGAAAGATGATAATCTGGTAGAAAGTGGTAAAAGGTGTGAAAAAAGAGTTCAATTAAGCATTATTTCTGACTATCCTCTTCAAGGTACACTATCTTTAAATGTACCATTAAACTGGCAAGCGTTTTTTAAACAGGATAATGAATTGCAAAAAGAGATATCAATTGAATCTATGCTAACAGATAAAGTGCTGAATGTGAATGTCATCATTGATGTCCCAAAAAATGTTTCAAGTACTGTTGAAATACTCAAAATTATCTTTAATGGAGAGTTTTGTGAAGAATTTAAGATTGGTCTAATAGTTTATTCATCTGGTAAAATAAATATTAAGGAAGAAAAGCTTGAAAATGCACCTGTGCATTATATTGATAACGGACAAATACGTTTCTTCACTTCAAAATTAGGGGGAATACTATTTAGGTTAGAAAATAAACTCGGTCAAACATTTTTACAAGATAATTTTCCGGATTTTATCCCAAAACTTATGCTACAATATAATATAGGTGGTATTCAGCCTTATTTTATCTCTCCTTCGAGCAATAATCCCTTTGGTGAACCTGAAGATATGAACGTAGAACTAATCGAAATTGGACAATGGAAAGGTGTAAAGTTTTCTACTAGGATTGAAAAACAAGAAATACTAAAAGATCAAGAATATACCATATCTTACTTGACTTTACCAAATTCAAATGTTATCAAAATAATTGCTGAACACTTCAATCCAAAAAAGAAAACCATTGAATCGAGTATCGTTCTTAACTCTGATATTGCTATTAATAACAAAACAGATAACATCAAAACAATAATTCCAGAGAAAAATGATTTGTTCATTCGCAATCCAAGTGAGAAACAATATATTAGTCAATTGATACCTAAAAATGCATGGGTAAGATTCGAAAATGGAAGCCAATCATATTCCATTGTTGTATCAAGCAGCACTTGGGGAGGTGTGTCTGCATTTGATCTGGGAATGCTAATATCAGGATGGTTAATTTCTGTACAAAAAACAAACCCTAGAGAAAGAAAAAAACTTGAATTTTATGTTGTAGTAGATGAAAGTATAGACGTTGTAAAAAGACTTCAAACTCTACTATAATATTTTTTACATTTCAAATTGCAATTTTGTTCCTACTAAACAAGGTTTCACCTTATTTTCACCAAATCTATCTTTAAAATATTTTATTGTGTTTTTTCCACTACAATGATTAAAGTATAAATCAGGCAAACCATATTTTTCTTCCAACACGTTACCTACTTCCTTTAGATCTTCATCTTTAAAATTTCTCATGTGTGTTCCTCCTAGAATTGCAATTAGTTTCTTACCTCCACTTATCTCTGATACTTTTTTCAAGGTATTAAGGAGCCCTGAATGACAACATCCACACACAACCACTAAACCATTCTTTGTTTCAATAATTAGGGAAAGATCATCTCTTAACGGATCTTTTTCCCAGTTTTTGTTCTGTTTGTGTTGTAATCTATTGCTCGTACCAGTCTTAAATGGCCTTTCTGTTATCTCGCCTGTAGAACAGATGGCTGAAGTTATATTATAGTCACTGTGTGTAAAATTGAAATTTAAACGCTCTTTTTCTCTCTTATTTAATTTTGGAAAACCTATATTAACCCTAAATGTGAGGATTAATTTTAGGATTACAGCTTTCTTCGTCTCTAAAGCATCAGGGTGACAAATTACAGAGAGTATCTTTTTACCTCTTTCTTTTAATAAAGCACGGATTCCGCCCGTGTGATCATAATGTCCATGGGATAAAACTAATGTATCAATCTTATTTACATCAATATCTAATATTTTCATATTATTTATTACATGTTCTCCCTTCCATCCTGCATCGAATAATAGTTTTACATCTTCCGTTTCAATATAAAATGCTTGTCCATGCCCCCCCTTTAATCCTTTACCACCAATCGAATTATTGTTGTAAACATTTGTTATTCTTATACTCATTATCTTCAAACCCAATTATTTTTCACAATTATCAATTTTTTGTACCTTTCTACTTTTCAAGCTCTTTTCCAAACTATTGGACAATCAGTATAATACCCAAACATTTTTATATTACTACTATATTGTTAGTATTGAACTAAAGGTATATTACCCAAAATGGAGGATTAAAAATGTTTAGACGTAAGAAAGACAATAATGACGAAGACTTCCCATTTAATAGCAAACAGTTTAGATCTGTTAGATTCTACACTAATATTAATGGTGAAGAAAAACAATATGGTTACGATTATACCCGCGATGAGGACGGTAAAGAAGAATACAAAGAAATTGGCGACCCACAATCTTTCGATTTACAAGGAGAGATTAGAGATCGTATAATGAACTTTGATAAACAATTTAATGACTCTTCATTTACTAACCCATTCGAAAAAATTGTGCAAGCATTTCCTAACATGAATGAATTATTTGGAATGCTGCAAGGTTCAAGAGATGTACCAGTATTAGAACACCCTAAAAAAGAGACCAGTGGGATTGAACAATCCGATGTTCCTTATGATATTCAAATTGATGAAAACAACAAGGAAATGTTTGTTATTGTTGAACTCCCCGGTTTCAAAAAGAAAGACCTTCAACTCACACTAAATACCAAAGGATTGAGGATTAAAGGTTCTAATATGAAAAAGGATGTAGATACATTAATTCCTTTGAACTATAATATAGATAAAGAAAAAGTAAAAGCAACCATGAAACATGGTATTTTAGAGGTGAAAATCCAGTATAAAGGAAAGATTTCAGACAATGGTTCTGAAATTCCTATAAACTAGGAATAGTTCTTTCCTTTATTTTAATTTTATTTTTTAGTTAGGTGAATTATTATGAGTGATAAAAATATTAAACAAAAAATACTTAGAGTTAAAGAAGCATTACAACGAGATGTTGGAAGGGGAATTGTACGATTATCCCAAGACATTGCCGATGAATTAAATATCGGTACAGGCGACGTTGTAGAAATTGAAGCTCAAAAAAAGACATACGCTAGAGCTTGGAGGGGTATTCCCGAAGATTTTGGGAGACAGGTTATACGTCTTGATCGTATGATAAGAACTAATGCAGGGGTTGGTTTAGATGATAAAGTTACTGTCAGTAAAGCTGAAGCAAAATCAGCACGTAAAATAGTTTTTGCGTTCACTGAGAGGGCACAAGTCCGTGGTATTGAACCATGGCTCAAAAAAACATTAGAAGATCGTGTTCTTACAGTTGGAGACATTATTCCCATATCTGTTGGTATGGGACGTCGGCTCTATATTGGTGTTGCATCTTTCACTCCTGCTTCAGATGCAGTAATTTTAACTAATGAAACCAATATTCAAATTAGCGACAAACCGCTTGAAGCCATACAAACTCTTGATGCTCAACGAATAAGTTACGAAGACATTGGTGGACTACATGAAGAGATTCAAAAAGTTAGAGAAATGATTGAACTTCCCATGCGTCATCCTGAACTTTTCAAGCGTTTAGGTATTGAACCACCAAAAGGAGTACTTCTCTATGGACCACCAGGAACAGGTAAGACTTTACTTGCCAAAGCTGTTGCAAGTGAAACAGAAGCTAGTTTTTACAATTTATCGGGTCCTGAAATCATGAGTAAATTCTACGGAGAATCAGAGCAGAAACTTAGGGATTTATTCAAAGAAGCACAACAAAATGCACCTTCTATTATCTTTATCGACGAGATAGATTCAATTGCACCCAAACGAGAACAAGTTACTGGAGAAGTCGAACGAAGAGTTGTAGCACAACTTTTGGCTTTAATGGATGGGCTTGAATCACGTGGTCAAGTAATAGTTATAGGAGCAACTAATAGACAAAATGCTATTGATCCGGCATTAAGACGCCCAGGACGTTTTGATCGAGAGATAGAAATTGGTATTCCTGATCGTAGTGGAAGATATGAAATTTTACTCATTCACACTCGTGGTATGCCTTTAACTGATGATGTTAATCTGGATAAACTTGCTGATAGAACTCATGGCTTTGTTGGTGCAGATTTGGCTTCACTTGTGAAAGAATCAGCCATGCAAGCATTACGTAGAGTTCTTCCAGAAATAAGTTTAGAAGATGAACAGATACCCATGGAGATATTGGAAAAAATAGATGTCATCAATGACGACTTTTCTGAAGCTCTTAAAAACATTGAACCTTCAGCTCTGAGAGAGGTATTTGTTGAAGTGCCTAATATCAGATGGGAAGATGTTGGAGGTTTGGATGAGATCAAGAATGAAATGCGTAGAGTTGTTGAATGGCCATTAAAGTACGGTGAGTTATATCGAACAATGAAAGCTGAATCTCCAAAAGGAATTTTACTTTATGGACCACCAGGTACAGGTAAAACACTCATTGCTAAAGCAGTAGCCAACGAATCGGAATCAAACTTCATCAGCATTAAAGGTCCTGAAGTCTTATCAAAATGGGTAGGAGAGAGTGAAAGAGCTATTCGTGAAATCTTTAGAAAAGCTCGGCAGGCTTCACCTTGTGTGATATTCCTTGACGAAATCGACTCAATAACACCCATTAGAGGCCGACAGACAGACTCTGGAGCAACAGAAAGAGTCATTAGTCAATTACTAACCGAGATAGATGGACTTGAAGAACTACGCGGTGTGACAGTTATAGCAGCCACTAACAGGCCAGATATGGTTGATCCTGCACTATTGAGACCAGGTAGATTTGATAGATTAGTTAGAGTAACTGAACCAGACTTCAAGGCAAGGAATGAAATATTTAAGATACATCTTCGTGATGTTCCTCTTGCTGAAGATGTCAATATAGAAGACCTTTCCAGAGAAACCGAAGGTTTCAGTGGTGCAGACATTGCTTCTATCTGTAGCGAAGCAAAACTCATTGCAATTAAGAATTATGTACTAAAACACGAGTCTGAACTTGAAGAAGGAAAGGGTTTGAAAGAGGGTTTTGATCTTAAGATAACAAAAGAAATTTTAAACGAAGCGCTAGATCAAACAAAACCCACCAAGGAGCGTTCAGTAGCTGTAGGAAAAGACTTGAGAAAAGAGGAAGATAAGAAGGATATGGGATTCATTTAATCTCCCATCCACTTCTTTTGAAGCGAGGAAAATATAAATGAATACGACGAAGGAGAATGAAACCAATATGAATAACAATAATGAGAAAAATTTGGATGCAGATGCTTTACTCGATATACTCGCCAACAACACTAGACGTAAGATACTCCAACTCTTGGCTGCAGAAGAACTATATCCTTTTCAGATTTCAAGAATTTTAGATATCTCTCCTAGGATAATTGGTAAATATATAAACGAACTGGAATCACTTGGTTTAGTAAACACTTTTGAACGTGCAAGTTCAAAAGGTCCAGCAAGAAAATATGCTAAATTAAACAAATCTTTTTCATTAATCATAGATATTGGTTCGAATAATTTTCAATGGAAAGTCATCAAAGTTGGTGAGCCAGTAGATAGTCAGAGAGATCTAATGGAAAAACAACCAGAGATTACAGACAAAATTAGAGAAGAAATTTATTTATTAAAAAATCAGATAACAGAGAAAGCCAAAAAGATCCGTTCAATTGAAGAAAAACGGAAGGAATTAATAGAGGAAATCAACGAATGTTTTAGCTACATTAATGAAATCATTGATAATACAATACTAAATTATCAAGAGCGTACTATAGTTCGAACTTTATTAAAAGAAATCATTCGTAACGAACAGCAAGAATGGATACCATTATCACAATTAGCTGAAACCTTACGTATGTGGCGAGGAGAACTTAAAGAAAGGTTGCTTACAATAGCTGAAACAACGAAATTCATCAAAATGAAGAAACATAAATCAGGAGAACTTTTGGTTTCTATCTAATCTTTTATATTATCACTTTTTTCCTTTTTTTTGATGACCTTGAGTTCATGGGATACAATATTACATATTGGATTTGATGACACAGACTCGTTGGAAGGTCAATGTACAACATACTTGGCAACTCTCATTATAGAAGAGATTGCAGATATGGTTATTTTTTTGGACTATCCAAAATTAATACGGAATAACCCTAATATTCCTTGGAAAACAAGAGGGAATGCAGCAATTAGTTTAAAATTAGGCGTAAAACAAAATCATATACAAAAGATAATAGAAATTTCCAAACAGAAAATACTTAAAAACCATAAGACAGGACCAAATACTAATCCAGGATTAGTATATTTTACTGGAGATATCCCCGATGCTGTCAAGGTATTTAGTAAAAAGACTCTTGTCAAACTTGTGAGTATCTCGGAAGCTGATTATTTATGTAATAAATACAACATAAAATATTTTACGATTGGAAATGGGAGAGGCATAATAGGTGCCTTATCAGCTATTGGTAATACGCTTAATCCAAAATATGAAGACTTTACTTATGAAATTTTAACATACAGAATCCCTCAATATCGAGGATCTCAAAGAAATGTAGTTGAAACATCAATAAAAAAAATGGATAAACTATTGTCCCCTAAAGTTTTCAATAATATAGATGAATATAGTGGAAAAAGTATTATTGCTCCTGCAGGGAAAGATCCCGTATTATATGGGGTTAGGGGAGAAACACCAAATATATTGTTACATGCTTTAAACATGGTCAAAGTCAAAGAACCTATAGAGAGGTATTGTATTTTTCGAACAAATCAAGGTACAGATCAACATTTCAAATATGCCAATACAGAACTTAAAAATTATAATGTTTTCAAAGGGAATGTCACTATTAATTCAAAGGGGAATATAATTGAAGGAGGACATGTTTTCTTAATTGGAATAACGAACAGTAATAAGCGGATAATAGATCTTTCTGCATTTGAACCCACAAAAGATTTTCGTAAGCCACTATTACATCTCATAAAGGGAGACAAAATTGAAGCTTATGGTGGCGTTAAGTATATAGAAGATAAAAACCGATATGCGGTACAATTAGAGAAATGTATCATATTATCACTTGTTGATAAATATAAAGAGAAAGCACCAATATGCCCAAAATGCCAAAAACGCATGACAAGCAATGGATATAAAAAAGGATATAAATGTCGAAAATGTGGATATAAAGATCGGAATTTATCAAAAGAGAGAATAAAATTACAAAGAAAAGACAACACAGGTCTCTACATACCCCCAGCAGGAGCACAAAGACATTTAGTTAAACCCCATAGAAGATATAGCTTACCTCAAAAAAATGAAATTAAATTAATTAAAAATTGGTGGAAAATATATTAAAAGAATAGGGATAGAAGATTGTTTTATCTTTACATTCCCCAATATGGCCAGACGTGCTCTCTTTTTATTTTGATCAATTCATCTAAAACCTCAAGTTGATCCATGCTAAGACTATTTTTATGTTCTTTTGATAATAATTTTGCATGATTGGAAGGTATATCAACATATAATACATCTCCTTCATGTATTTGTCTTCCTACTGTTGGTCCTTGAATTGAGATGGCGATTTGTCTTCCTTTTTTGGCTTCATCTAAAGTCTCATTCTGATCTTGTATTTGTCTAATATACCCTACCCTTCTATTATTCTCAGTAACTAATCTAACCCCAGGTTTAATACTACCAGCTAACACTTCTATTCCAACAACAGCTGGTTTTGATTTTCTAAAGGTATGATGGGGTAATAGTTCTAATTTTCCAGGCATAGTTATATCTTTCATGGATTCAACTTTTGCTGCCGCTTCCATATCTAATTTCCATCGCTCATATTCTTCAATTAGATTATAGATCACATTACCTTCAAACACCTTAATCCCATTTACTATAATTTCTTCTTTAGCATCAGGTAAAATATCCACATTAAATGCTAAAATTGCTCCTAGTTCTGGAGCTTTTTCAGCAACCACTGTTGCATCAATAACATCTTTTTTTGTTACTTCACCCACATCAGCTTTTTGGATTGGTATATTTTTAGCTCTTAACATATCAACAATTGCTTCCAACGTTCCTAATGTATCTACTTTAACAGTGACCCCATTAGATTTTGTTTCAATTCTGAATTGTTGTAATTCTTCAGAGACTAAATCCAGTGTTTCTTGTTCTTTTCCTTCTGGAGCAACACGAACGGGAGCCCCCGAGAGTGAATCATCCAAACCAGGAGCACTAATTTTTACACCAGCTGACGCAAATACTGAATCTACAGGTTTAAAACGGTCTCTTGGATCACGGATTTCATCTAAGTCTTTAGGTTGGAGTAGTGCGCGTATTTTAACTAATTGAGGTTTGTCTCTACCCCCGACAACAATTTTATCTGTTTTCTTTATGACACCATCATATAAAATTACATCAATAGTTGTACCAAGACCAGGTGTTTCTTTTACTTCTAATACAGTTCCCGAACCAGGACCCACACTATATTCAAGCTTCTCCATCATGTACTGTTGTGTTAAGCCAGCCAGAACTAAAAAGAGATCTGCGATACCTTCTCCTGTTTCAGCACTTGTAGGTATAATTGCAATGTTTTTCCTGAAATCTTTAACCTTGTCATATCGAAATGCCTCCATACGCAATTCTGATAGTTCGCCCATTATTTCATAGATTCTGTTATCCATATCTGCTCTTGCTTTGGATATCTGCTTCGAATAACTTTCGATAAATGTGGCATTTTGTTGTGGTTTCCACGCAGAAATACGATCTATTTTATTTGCTGCTATAATGAATGGCACTTTTCGAGCCCTTAAAATATCCATAGATTCATAAGTTTGGGCTTGGAATCCACGTGTCACATCTACTACTAAAATTGCAATATCAGCGACAGATGCACCCCGTTTTCTAAGATTAGTGAAAACTTGATGACCAGGTGTATCTACAATCAATATCCCCGGCAGATTTAACTTAATTTTAGATGTTTTCATCAAATCTCCACAAACTTTTTGTATCGTCTCGGTAGGGAAAAAACTGGCGCCTACATGTTGAGTAATTCCTGCTGCTTCACGTAATTGTACTACCGTGCCACGTACTTTATCTAGTAAGCTTGTCTTACCCGAATCTACATGCCCTAAAATGACAGCTATTGGGCTTCGAATTCTTTTCCCCGTTTTTTCATCAACTACTTTTGACATATCGATACCTACTTTTCAATGAAGAAATAAAGTGAACATAAGGAATGTTTTCTTTGCCTTCATACAATAAAGCTAAAATCCATAATAAAAATAAATTGGTTACAAACAAATAATACTAAAAATAAAAAAGATGAAATTACCCATATATCCACTTTTCATCTACTCTGACATAATCAATTAATTCATCTTTTGTAAAATAAATAGCTGCTTCTTTTTTAGCATTTTCAGGCGAATCTGCAGCATGTATGATATTTTTTCCTATTTCCAAAGCATAATCTCCTCGAATTGTGCCAGGCAACGCATTTATTGGATTTGTACTACCTATAAGTTTTCTAGTGATCTTTACAGATTCCTTACCTTTAACTATCATTGCCACGACTGCTCCTGAAGTAATATATTCCAGAAGTCCCTCATAAAATGATTTTCCTTTGTGCACAGCATAATGCTGTTTCGCTTGTTCTTTTGTTACTTTTAACAATTTCATCGCAATTATCTTAAGGCCCACTTCTTCAAGTCTAGAAATGATCTCGCCTACTAAATTCCTTTGCACTCCGTCTGGTTTAATCATAATAAATTCTTCTTGCATATATATCACCTTTTGAAACCAAAAAGAATATGTATATTAAAAATTGATTGGTTCTTGAAAAGTTGGTAATTCCAAAAAAACCTGTTTTTAATGACTATTTAAGTCGCAAAAACTGTCAAATTCTTTATGAAAATATCACCAAGTTCATCAACATAAAAATAATTAGATAAAAAGAAAAGTTAAAAGAAAAGTTAAATTAAGTTAGAGAATCTTTTTCTCGTATTTCTTTGTCCATTTGAGCTTTTTGGGATCACTTTTATGCTTTAGTGATTTTGTTTGGCATTTAGCGCTACAGAAAAATAAGACCGAACCAGTTTTTTGTACATACATCATACCAAAACCTGGCTGAACCTCTTTACCACAATATGAACATTCATTTGTTTTAGGCATTTTTTATCATCTCTTATCTTTTTCTGATTTTACGGGCTTCGCGCTCTGTTTCCCTTAGCATCAATATGTCCCCTTTTCTAACGGGTCCTTTAAGGTTTCGTGTAATAATACGATTTTTGTCCCGCCCTTCAAGAATTTTTACACGTGCTTGACAAACCTCACCAACACTTCCTGTTCTTGCTAGAACTTGTATAACTTCAGCGGGGGTTCCTTGATCATCATTTTGAGCGCTCATTTTTTACACCTTATTTTTTGAGTTCATTGACTTTCTTTGTCAGACCTTCTAGGGCATTTTTTGCTTCTCCTGCGTCAACAATAGCTACTGAAGAAGCGCCCACAGAAAGATTTGCGGATTTACCTAGGTCATCTCTGGTGGCCACATACGTATAAGGAATCTTTTTCTCTTCACACAACAATGGTAGATGCATGACTATTTCGGGGGGAGAAACATCCTCTGCTATGAACACCATTTGTGCATTTTGTCTTTCAATAGACTTTGTAACTTCATTAGTACCCTTTCGTATTTTACCACTTTTTGATGCTGACTCTAGAATATTCAAAGATTCAGCTACAATTTCTGGACTTAAATCAAATTTTTTATACATTGCCATTTTATATCACCTCTGATATAATGCAACTCAAGTAAGTGGAATTGATTATATCTTCATTAGGTCATTTAGTTAAGGAACAAAAATAGAAGTGGTTTAAAAGAGTTAGGATTCGGTACACGATTGAATTAGTGTACAGATTGTTTCTTTACCTTCATTAATGCTCTTAATTCGCTTTGAAATCCTTCCATTTAATATATAAATTTTATCTACAAAATTTATCATTTCTTTTATTTGTTGTAATTTTCCAATCATTTGTCCTGTAACATCTACTTTCTTTGTTTCTCCAGTATTTTCTGGTTTCCAACCCATTATTTCCTCTTTATTCATTAGAGGTATAACGTCGAGAGTTCCTTCTTTAGTTTTTCTTAAAATCCCATCAACATCCGTTAGAAAGAGCACACGATTAACACTTAGATTTTTTGCTAACTCGCCTATAAGTTTATCACCACTTAAAATGGTAAAATGTTTTTTTTCATCAAAACTAACATCACCAGATAATACTGGAACCAGGTTTAGATTTAAAGCATGTTTTATCGCACTAAGATTGCAGGTTATGCTCTGTTCGATATCATTTGTCACACATATGGCACTTGTTTGAAATCCCATACCTCTTATATCTAGTTTTCTCATCATTTTTATGATTATGTTAGTTAAATCATTCATGTCTTGTCTTATTTGCAATAACCCGTCTATTTGGCCCTCGTTTTTATAACCATACTTGATTGAATAACGTTCAGCTAGGATATGTCCATACGAACCTGCACCATGTATCAATATATAGGGATTTTTCCACTCTTTTAATACTTTTAAAAGATCTATGAGACTTTTTTCATTCAGTTTTTTGTATGTGGTTTTATCTGTTATAACAGAACCACCTATTTTTATTATATCAATTCCTTGTTTCATTTTTTAACCCCACGGTTGATACTTTAGTGATAAATGCATCAAAACTTTTGTTATTTAATCGATTTACTGTTTGTTTTGCAGTGTCTTGATCATCAAAAAGTCCTATAAGACAGCCACCACCACCAGCTCCAGTTAATTTATAACCTAAAGTCTCATTTTCATTAAGTTCTGTGACAATATGATCCAATTTTTCATGTCCTACACCCAATTTATTTAGTAAAACATGATTTTGTTTCATTAGATTACCTAGTTGCTCTAAATCCCCCCGTATTAAACTCTTTTCTCCTTGTTTGGTTATTATGGATATTTTTTTGAAGATCTCCTCAACTGCTTTTGTTTTTCTTTCATAAAATGTTCTTACTTTATTTACCATTTCGATAGTCCTTCTTGGTACTTTAGTATCAATAACAACCACATATGCTTTATCCAGATTAACATTTAGACGCTCAATTTCTCCTTGTTCAAATCTTATTCCCCCGCCATAAGTTGCCAAAGTATTATCAATACCAGATGGAGTTCCATGGTGAATTTTTTCTATTTCATAGGCAAGATTATTGATGGCTTTTTGTGTCAACTTTCTTCCATTATACTCTGAAATTGTTTTTAAAAAAGATACTGCTACTGCTGCACTTGAACCTAGTCCAGCTCCAACAGGTAATGATGATCGTATGCTAATCTCTACAAAACTACTTAAATCACCTAAAACTTGCTTTTCCCTATTCATTATCGCCACCAATGAATAAAAAGGATTTGCTGGTTCTATTTTACTTCCTATTTGGAAGTATGTGTCTCCGTACAAATTTGGTGATTTAATATATATCCCTTTTTTATTGGTTTCTTTAATTTCTGTTCTAACTCTTCTATTAATTGCAATAGCTATAGCTGGATAACCATAGACTACAGCGTGTTCTCCAAAAAGAATGATTTTTCCAGGTGCAGAATAAGATATCAACTATATCTCCATAATTATAGAAAAAAAGTTCAGATAATAATCTTTTGCAAGAGTATTATTAATGTTTTAATCGTCTCTTAGTAGTTTAAAGGCGAAATCATCTGGTGTTGCTTGAAATTCTTCTGTTTCTCCCAGTTCTCCTCTTTCTCTTAATATCTCTCTTGTTAAGAGGTAATATAGCATTGCTAATGATTTTCTACCTTTATTATTAACGGGTATAACAAAATCTACATTAGATTTAATATTATCAGTATCACACAGAGCCACCACAGAAACTCCTTTTGTCTTTGCTTCGGTTAATGCTTGTTTATCTGCTCTTGGATCAGTTAATACAGCTACTTTCGGTTCTATATAACCTGAATATGCTGGATTACTCAGTGTTCCAGGTATAAATCGTCCGGGAAATACTTTAAAACCGCAGAAACGAGCCATCTTTGTTGCAGGAACGCTTGCATATTGACGTGTTGCAAATATTGCTACTTGGGATGGATCAAAACGAGCTAAAAACTTTGCTGCAATCCTTATTCTCTCATCTGTATTATTAACATCCAAAACATAAATTCCGTCTTGTCGTACTCTATACGTGTGTTTTTTCATACTTTTCGTACATACTAAAGTACCAATATGGATACCACTAAAAAGATACTCTTCGCGTTGGACTAGTAATAAAGCTTCTTCTCCTTCTTGAGTTTCAATTTCTTCTTCAGACATATTCTAAGCCTCTTTTTCTGCGCAGTGAGTTTTTCTTTATTTTTAATAAAAACTTTCTGTTCAGTTACAAGTGTTTATTATGAAAATGATAATATCTCATCAACTAGGTCAATATGAGAGATTAACATTCGTCGGCAACACCAACGTTTGATACTGAGATCATCTAAAACAGCTTTTGGGTCTTCACCGTTATTAGTTCTTTCTTGAAAGTCATCCCATTTATCAGCAATTAATTTACCACATGTGAAACATCTAATCGGGATTTGAATAATTACCACCTAATCAAACACTCATGAAACATAATTTAACTATTATGGTCGCTGTTTTTTTCAAATCAAAATCCCCAATCTCTCGAAAGCTTAAAACCTCTGAATAGATTAAACAAACCTAGTGGATCTTTTATAAGTTTAAACCGTCTAAACAATTTGAATAAAATGGATATAGTTTGCAATCCACTTATACGATTAATATATAAACCATCCAGTAGAGAACCCAGTACATCTAAATATTCATTACTACGAGAATAAAAAAACTCATGGCACTTTAAAATATTCTTATTAGAAAATGAATAGTTCAACAGATTGTTTTTGTATAAATTAGACAAATCTTTTTTATTGTTTTTATGAGATAGTAAAGATTGAACAGCTGTTTTTCCACTTAACATGGCCATTCGAATGCCACCATAAAATAATGGGTTTACAAAACCCCCAGTATCTCCCAGTAATAAAACAGACTGATCGCCCAATTTCATGTTATAATAACCTTTCATAGGTATTCTTCCTCCAATGGTTTTCTTTATTGTTCCTTTGAGTGGTATATTTTTTGATTTAATAAAGGCCTCTAAACGACTTTTAACCCCATTTGCAGTAGTAACTATACCGATATTTGATTCATTATCTCTAGGAAAAATCCAAAAATAGCCATAAGGACATTTTTGTTTGTCAAAATAAAATTCTATTGTATCCGCATATTCACCTATCAGTTTGTATTCATATCCTTTAATATATGGATTAGGTGGTGAAAAACCTAATTTCGAGCTAATTAAACCCCTAGATCCTTCCGCAATAAATAAATAATTACAAGTGTAATTTTCTGTTTTATTTTCATTTGTTTTCAAAACTATACCATTTTTTGTTCGTGCCGCATCAATGATTTTTTTATGGATTATTTTATCAGAAATACTTCCTCTTTCAGCTAAAAACTGATCAAATTTATCTCTGTGTACCATGTAGGCTGCAACATCGCCATAAATAGTATAATGTAAAAAATGAATTTTTGTATAAGAATGCTTTTTAATTATAAACGGATAATCCTTTCCTTTTATAGGAATAGAAAAATCAGTGAAAATATGCTCACTTATTCCCTCTCCACACTGAATTGGTTCCCCAATTGTGTTATTTTTTTCAAATAAAACAAAATCTATGTTATTTTTTTCAAGTTCATATGCAGCGGTTAAACCAGCTGGCCCTCCACCAATAATAATCACTTCATATTTCATGTTATAAATTAAAGCAAGGTTATTCAAAAACATTTCATGTTGATCTCTAATTTTCAAATTAACGTTAAAATCAAAAAAAGAGGGTAAAAAAAAGTAGCAAATTAGCTGTTAATATCATCTCTTATCAAATCACCCAATTGTTTAATACCATCTTCTATTTGTTTAACATTGGGTGCCGAATAATTAATGCGCATAGTATTGACTTCAGGTTTTCCTGGTTCTAGGGAAGACGTACCCATGTTATAACTCTCAGATCTATCAGGTAAAGGATAAAAGGCAGCTCCGGGCACATATAATATTGAATTTGGGATTGCAACTTCTTCTAAAAATGTGGTAGCATTGAATTTTTTGTCTTTTAATTCAGCCCACACAAAAAAGCCGCCTCGAGGTTTCGTATAATTACATGTATCATCCATATGCTCTTGGATTGCCCCCAACATAGCTTCTGCTCTTTTTCTATATACGCTTCTTACTTTTTTAAGAGACTTGTCCATATAGCGCGTATAATAGATATCCAGTATTTTCTGATTTAATGATGGCGTACATAGGTCCAGATATCCTTTTGCTTTTGCCATCTCATTAAATATAGGCGGGGGTACAATGGTATAACCCATACGCAATACTGCTGCTTCTTTGCTTGAAGACGAAAGGAAACAAACAAATTCATTTTCCTTATCTAAATGTTTTATGGGGGGAATCTTATCACCGCTAAAGTACATCTCTTTATATGCAGCATCTTCGACAATCAACACACCTTCTGCCACACATATGTCAAATATGGTTTTTCTACGCGATTCTGGTAACATCGTTCCTTTAGGATTATCAGAATCTGGTACAATATACAACAGTTTTGGTACTTTTCCGTATTTTGTTTTACATGCGCGTATCGCGCCTTCTAGAGACTCTGGTATGACCCCATCAAAATCAGTTTCAACTGTGATAATCTTTGCACCCAATTTTTGCGCAGGACCTAAGAAACCCAAATAACAGGGAGCAGGAGAGAGAATTATATCTCCAGGATTTAATAGCGTGTCAAGTAAAAGATAAATTGATTGCTGACTACCTGTTGTAATCATGACATTTTGCCACCCTGTTTCTAAGTCCAAATAATCAAGCTTATCTCGACGTATCATACGCTCGGTTAAGGTCTTACGTAACGATTCTAAACCGGTTGTGGGTCCATAATTCATATTCGGGTAAACGTTCTCATGACCCCGTCCAGCACTAATTTCTTCTTCGAAATTTTTACCTAATTCTTTAAGGATCTCAGCAAATGCATTAAGTGGTAAAGCCGCAGGCATTCCACCCCCAAAAGAATATTTAACTTTAACAGTTAATAAACGCCTTATTTCGCTTTCTTTGATGAACTTTGTCCATCCAGCGAACTCATATTCATAATTAGACATAATAATACACCTATTATTGGTTGTATAATGTTTTTTTTTTACTCTTTTTAGACATTTTCCTCTCATCATAAAATTCGATATCATTAAATAAGATATTTAAGTAAATATTTACCAAACTTTATTCTGTACTTGATTTTATTAAGTGCTAGCAAAATCAATGTCGATAGTTTTTTCACAAAAGTTTTGTTCCCGCTTGAATCATTAGTTCTCTCAGTCATTTACAAAAAAGAAGATATGGTGACCACGTGAAAATGCAGAAAAAGTTCATATGACTCCTCATCGAACTTTTCTTGTTCCATTAGAGACTTGCATAGTCAAACCTATTACGACCTTGCTCTTTTCCGTTCTTTCACTGTACTCGGCCAATGGTCGCAGTACCAGACAGTCAACTCGTCAACTCCTTAACGTGGAATGACAGTTGCTATCATCCCGGAGGTGGTGGGGTTCTTCAGGAGCCCCGATGAAACCCTTGAGGGCCACAAATGAGTCCCGGGAAGAATGTCGCGATGATCCCTCACACTGGCGCTAATCTTGTAGATTGCTGGTGTAATCTTGACACTTATCGCTCCCAGGTGTAACAACACTGGATACCTTGGTATCCTTGTGTTGTTCTCCTTTTGTCATGTGTCCAGTTGGGTGAGGTGATATACTTGCGGGTAACCGTGGGTCACTTACCCAAAAGTACCCAAAAGAACTCATAGCATCTGTCTATTGAATATTTTGAATTATTGAAAACGACAGAAAATATTTTTAAATCAACAATGTATAATAGATACTAGTTATCATAAACAAAAAGAGTGAATATAAAATGATGATCGTACAATCTAAAGTCAGGGAATATGTAAAGGAACAAGGGGATTTCAAAGTTGCTAGTGACTTTTTACAAGCGTTGGATCAACAGTTGTCGACAATTATAAAACAAGCATGTGAAAGAGCTAAATTGAACGGGAGAAAAACTGTTTCTGCCAGAGATGTGTAATTGATTTTTCCCCCCTAATAAAGCCAATCGATTTTTTTCTTTTTTATTTCTACTTGTAATAGGTAGTAGAATACAGAAGCATAACATTTATCAGAATGTAAAACCCTCATCGTCTTCCTCCTTTATATAATCACTTAAAGACAGTTCATAACGGTGGGTTATGTGCATATAAGTCCATTTACCTATTACTTCTATTATTATATAATAATCGGGATTTTCTAAGTCTACTGTACCACTTTTGATTTCATTCGCTGCAGCAGTAATGATTTCCTCTGATGATAATTCAACATGTCTTTTTCTTATAGCAATTCTCCATTTATCTTTTTCGGTGATTCTTTCACTATACTCTTTTGTAATTTCACTGATTGTATCTAAATCAGTTTTTACTCTATAACTAATTGGTATAATCTTTAATGTATATCTTAAAAGAGGAGGATCGGATTTGATTAATTCTTCCAAAGCAGTTAGAATTTTATCAGGATCTTCATTAAATTTTGCTATTGATAGACCAGATATGGTTTTAATTGGAGCAACTCTTACCTCAGTACAATCAAGGTATTCAGTTAAAACATAGTACATTTCGCTCGAGGCGTTTCTTTCACATGTTCGAGCACTGGAAATTATAAAACCATTGTATTTTTGTTTCATATGTATCATTATGTATTGAGGATAGTTTAATGTTTTGTTTTGATGATAGTTAACTTTTGTCCCCAGAAAAACTTGTAACAACTATTTTTGTTAGTCTTTTTACTATCACCGCTAGAAATGATACGCCAAAAAGCAAGTATAAACCTCCATCAAACAAAAGAAAAACAGTCAACCAATATATAGATGATACTATCCATTTTGTTGCAGATAAATTACGCAATAAATAAGGTATTCGAATAAGTAAAGTTGCTCCTACAATATATAATAACGGAGAAAGAGCAATAGAGACTAATTTGGTTCTTAATGTTACTTTTGTATGCCATGTAGGTATCTCTGGATTAAATTTATCACTCTCTCGTTCATATTTCAATAGAAGAATTGGGAACCAAGAGTTTCGTTTTACTTCTTTATCTTGTCTAACTGTTTTAAAATCGAATCCATGTTTTTCAAATCGTTCAATAAGGGTATAGGCCATATCAAAATCAACTTTAAGATCAAAATGTGTTAATTTCTGTGGACGAAACCTCACAATATACTCTTGATCTTGTACTAAAAGGTACAAGCCTAGAACATCCTTGAAACACCATTGAGTTAATCGATTTGCTTCTTTAAATATCAATTTTTCTGAGTCAAAATCGACTACAATCTCTCCTTTAACAAGGGTATAAATCAACAATAGCAAAATAGAATTTAAAACTCCAAAATAAAACCATAAAGAAATTCCAAAAAGTGTTCCTATGTACACTTCATTTCTTGGAGGTATATAATAAATTAGAGCGACTAGTAAAACTAAAACAATTATAATGTCCCCTCTTGCCCTTTCTTTTTGCTTTAGTTTGCTAGTTGAGAGACCACTTGACATTGGTTGTTGAATATTACTTGATTTCGAAATTATAATACTTTCGAAACAACCCATTTTTTTTATAAAGTGAGTAGATGATATCCGATTAGAAGAGAAATCCTTTTATTACAACGTTCACTTCGCGTAAACATGGGTGGATATTTTGGACAGATCCAATATAGAAGAATATCAATGGTATAGACTTGATAACGCTGCAACAGTTTTTTCATTTGTTATGTCCAAAAGGAGAACATCATTATTTCGTATATCCGTTACTCTTAACGAACGGATCAAGGTAAGCATCCTTCAAAAAGCATTAGATAGGATAATAGAACGATTCCCCTATTATCAGGTCTATTTAAGACCAGGAATTTTCTGGTACTACTGGGAACAAGCAGAAAATAAACCTAAAATATCAAAAGAGGTTCGGAATCCCAATCAATGGTTACCTTTGAAACAAAAGGGAGTTTTTCCTTTCAGAGTAATAGCGTATAATACTCGAATTGCAGTAGAATTTTCACATATAATAACTGATGGAACAGGCGCTTTAACGTTTTTGAAAGCTCTAGTATCAGATTATCTATTCTTACTAGGTATAGTTGCAGAAGATTATGGGGATATTCCTAGACCAGGACAGATACCAAATGAAGAAGAATATGAAGATGCTTTCAAGCGATATTATAAAAAAGCTCCATATCCTAAAATCCCCAAAAAAGCCTTTCATCCACCTTATGACATATTAGAGAAAGGAATATTTCACGTAATAACGGGTATTGTATCAGTAAAAGAGATACTAGAAGTTTCAAGAAACCACAATGTATCTCTAACAGAATATCTTACAGCAGTATATATTCATAGTTTATTAGGAAGTTATAATGACCTTCCAGAAAACGAACGGAAAAAAAAGAATAAACCAATTAATATTATGGTACCAATTAATTTACGAAATATGTATCCTTCCAAAACGATGCGAAATTTTTCTTTATTCGTAACACCAGGAATAGATCCAAGGTTGGGTGAATATACCTTTGATGAAATCCTAATGAATGTCCATCATTATTTGAGAGTTGAAATCAATGAAAAATTCATCAATCAACAGATAGCTCGCAATGTAAGAGGTGAATTAAACCCAATCTTACGGTCATTACCTTTGTTTATAAAAATACTTGGGGGATTAATACTTTACAATGGATTAGGGGAAAATCTTTATTCGGGAGTAGTTACAAATTTAGGAAGAATAACAATGCCTGAGCCATTAAATGACTATATTAAAAGATTTGAGTTTGTTCCAGCACCAAGTCCAGCAACAAAAACAGGTTGTGCCCTAGTGAGTTATAAAGACAGACTATATATTAACTTTGGAAGAATAGTCAAAGAAGCTGATATTGAGAGACGTTTTTTCCAAAAATTAGTAGAAGACGGAATAAAAGTAAAGATAGAAACAAACTAATAAAGGAGTAAAATATCATAACATAGAGGAAATAATAATGCCATTTTGTAAGAAATGCGGAGTGGAAGTAGAAGAGAGACATGAAACATGTCCATTATGTGGGGAAAAAATTAATGGAAAGATAGGAGAGGAGGATCTAGAAAACAGAAAGTATCCTAGACAAGAACCTACAGAGGGTAAAAAGTTCAAAAAACTGAGTCCAGAGATACAAAGAAAAATCATATGGGAAATAGTAAGTATAGCATTAACGGTTCCATTAATTTTAATATTAATTATTAACTTTATATTAAGTAGGACTGTAGACTGGGGATTATACCCAATTACTACAATAGTTTATATTTGGTTAGCTATATCTTTTCCACTACGATTTTTAAAAAAACCTTTATTGATCGTGGGAGTAGAAATAATCTCACTTGTAGGCTTTTTAGCCATTATAGATTTGATAGATGGCACATTCAGTTGGTTTCAGTATTTAGCGCTACCTATAACATTCACTATCATCATAATCACAGGGATAGTAGTATTACTCTCATTCAAATCTAAAAGAAAGGGAGCCAATATTGCGGCATTTATACTGTTTGGAGTATCTCTTTTATGTATTGGATTAGATCTTATAATAATAAATTATGTTAAAGAAGTAGTGATACTAATCCCCACATGGTCTATATTTGTATCTTTAGCCTTAATACCAATAGGGTTGTTTTTGCTTTATATTCATTACAGATTATCAGAAGTTGTAGACATAAAAAGAAAAGTACAATTATGAACTACCACTGCCTACAGGCAGATGGTTTCTTGCTTCAACGAAGTGGCCTCAAAATGAGGGCTGAACTCTTCTCCACAAGCGTCGTCTATAGGTCCCGTTGTTCCGACGGTACATGGCTCTAGTACACACAACGTACCGACTCTACATCGGAAGTCCTCAATACCTTACTTAGGTAGATACGTATACCCATTATCGTTGTTTAATGTGTAGCTCTATCTTCTACTTCCATCTTTTTCTTTTTGTCTCGTACCACTCTTGGTTTTCGAGATGGCACCAAAGCAAGTACACAAAGACAGCATACTTACAAAATGTTTGTATGCTAAAACTGACTTTTGTTTTTTCTTCTTTTCATCCTCGCCCTCAAGGACGGGGTTTTCAAGAAGACGTTCACATAAAAATAAAAAAGAACACAAAAACAATCATCTAAAATAAACTACAAGAAGAAATACGTAACGAAACAAAGATTTAAAAGAAGAAAGGTCAAGAGATAATTGCGCATAAAAACCTAAGGTAAAGGTTAAATGTCCCTATTCGTGTTTAATGCGCAGGTAGCAGAAATAATAGCGAGGTAGGCTAGCATGGACAGGCCGCAGGGCTCATAACCCTGAGATCGGGTAGTTCAAATCTCCCCCTCGCTACCATTTTTTAAAATCTAATTATAAATACTTTAAATCAATTAATGTGCTCATATTGCGAATTAAGTAAAAAAGAGGAGAATAATTGTTTATTTTCCGAATAAATCTTGAATTATCTCTGAGGATAGTTCTATTGTTTCACCAAATTCCATTGATGCACTTCTTTTACAAGTATATTTTGCAAATTAAATTCTGGTATATTAAGATAGCAAGGTAAGAATCAGATCTGTACATATGGTTCTTACTTCAACAATCATTATGTTTAGTGCGCAAATCTATCTGCAGTAATAGAAATATAGAATTCGTGGTGAAGTGTAAATTTTACAATAATTCGGAAGACTAATGTTTAAAATAGATTTAAATATAGCTAAAACCCTTCTAATTTCATGGGATCATCAATTGTCATTGAAACTACAAACCTTTGTCGCAATTATGATACACGTATGGTTGTATACCGTTTATCCATACAAATTCCAACAGGTGTTGTATTTGGTTTACTAGGCCCAAATGGTGCGGGAAAGTCAACTACCATCAAAATGATAACTGGTCGTATTCGCCCAACATCTGGTCATGTTCGTGTCTTTGGTCTTAATCCTTGGAAGCAACGAGTTAAAATCAATCAGCGCCTAGGTTATCTTCCTGAAAATCCTTACTATTACAATGAAATGGATGTTTTTTCTTACTGCACTTTTAATGCAAAATTATACGGTATGAAAGCAAATCAAGCCAAATTAAAGACTAGGACAGTTTTAGACCGTTTGGGATTGGGTCGTCTGGAAACACACAAAGTCGGTAAGCTTTCTCAAGGTCAGAAACAGCGACTTGGGTTTGCTTGTGCCATTCTTAATGATCCTGATCTTCTTATTTTAGATGAACCCACAGCTAATCTTGATCCTGAAGGGCGAGTTTATGTGTTAAATCTCATCAAGACCCTACGTCAAGAAGATAAAACCATCCTCATTAGCAGTCACATACTGCCCGAAATCGAACGTATTTGCGATTATATTGGTATAATGTCGGATGGTCGGCTTTTGGCAAGTGAAAAAACGACTGATCTAACCAGAAACGTGTTTGATAACGAATTTAAGATTATCACATCAAATCCAGATCTTGTTGAACAAAAACTACATGATTGGGCATTTATTAAACGAGTTATTCGGGATGACGATATACTCATTGTTGAAGTAGAATATGCGTCTTTACCTGATTTATGGTCATCTGTTCCAAGATTTTGCACTGAAAATAATATCAACTTGAAAACACTGGCTCCTGTTCGTGATCCCTTAGAGAAAGTATTTCTTTCTCTTGTTAATCCAAAACAAAAAGAGAAAATAGGTGAAATTAATGGATAATTTTAACAAAAATTCGTTTTTTAGGTCGTTTCAAAAAACAATTAGAGGTTCGCGACTTTTTATAATAGTAACTCATACATATAAACAAATCCTCCGAAACAAGCGCTTTTTTATCGTTCTTATTTACTTTCTTTTACCTATTTTAGGCAACTTTCTTAATTTTTTAATCGCCCCTTCAAATTTTTATTCTGGGAAAGCTTATGCTGTTTATCGCATTCATCAAACGCTCTACTCTACAATGAACGATTGGTGGTTATCAATTTTTGGTCAGATGTTTATTATTCTTCTAACTAGTGATCTTATCGCAAGTGAGTTTGAGAGAGGTACTATACTAGTTTTGAAATCCCGATCAGTTAGTGATTCAGACATCTTTTTTGGGAAACTAATAGGTGTTTCACTCATTATTCTTTCACTTATTTTGCCTGGTGCCCTACTTATCTACATTGCCCAAGCTTCCGTGTTTGCACCAAATGATTTTTGGTGGGTTTTTTTGCATTCTCTTGATGAGCTCATTGTTTCAACTCTTGTTCTTTTTTTAGTTATGCTCATGATGCTTTCTATTTCCTTTCTTTTTTCAACAATATTCAATAAGTCTTTACAGGCTACACTCGTCTCACTTTTGGTAATCTTTTCGGTTCAATTTATTTCATTAATTTTTTCTCTTTCGGATAGTATAATAAGTAAAGTCAATTTCCTTTATTATCTTAATTTATTTTTAGACCCTATCTTCTACAATTTAAGTCTATCAAACAGTTCTAATACAATAATTGGTTCTCTTCTCGGTTTTATTGCTATTATTATTCTTTTTCTAACAGGAGGTTTTCTTATTTTCAAAAATAAAGAGATCCATTAGTATTTCTTTTTTTCCCCAAATAACAATGAGATAACGGTAAAGCACATAATCATTATCATTACATTAGTATTATTATCCAGATAACCTGTTGAAGCAAGAAAAGCTAACCTATCAAGTTCACTTAACAAATTTACGTCTTTGAATATTAAATATGCAAAATATGTGCTAGATAGATCATATTGTCCTTCTTCTTCGTTTTTGAATCCACCACTTGCACCTTGGAGATCAAAAATATTTTCAACTACATTATGTTTTTTTTCAATTTCTGCATCTAACAAATTCAATACATGAATTGCATAATGGGTATCATTAATCCGTATGTTTTTTCTCATAAATGCATCAAATCCAGTCTCGTTATATCGATGTGCCTTAATGTAATTAATCGCATCAGTAGGTTTTTCAGGTTTTTGCCCCAATAATTCTAGTAATCGTATTATTTCTATTGCCCGATAAAAAGAATCATATGTTCCATTAACATTTTGAGATTCTTTTAATGTCGTTATTAACAAGTTATATGGAAAGTTTAAAGTTATATTCAAAATTGCCGTTGTTAAGATAAAATGGCGTATATTACTCATATCAGCTACAGTCAATCTTTCATAGTATGTACTATTATATAAAATAGGATCAACTGTTTTATTCAGGTATTCAAATACTTTCCATGCCACCAAATCTTCCGGATTAACCCCTAAATACGTCAATCCAAATACAGCTAATGATGTTGCCTTTATAGATGAATTCCCTCCTTTTTCAGTAGAAAATCCATAGTCTCCATTCTGGAAACTTTGAATACTATATATTAGATCATACACATCATACTTCACTTGTAGGAAATCTGCCAAAATCATACCTTGATAAATAGATTCCACAGTTTCTATTTTCTCTTTACTCCTCATAAATCCCGTTTCCGTCTTTAGATTCTCTACAAATGTCTTCATGTATTCTTTTCTCGTTTTTGCTCCATTATCCCTTTCTGGTTCCTCCTCAACTGCATAACTCAAAGATAGAACAAAGTTTGTATACAATATCAGTAAAATGATTAAAGCGACATATTTTGGTAATTTTAACATCAATTTTTATTTCGTCTTTATAAATAAAAATATTACTTCCATTTTACTTTACCCGTTACATTTAAATTTTGAAAGAACTGCTAATTAATATGAACTTTATTTCAAGGAGATCTGAAGTTTACGCAAAACATGGTATGGTCGCATCTAGCCAGCCATTGGCTTCTGAAGTCGGTCTTTCGATTTTAAAGGATGGAGGAAATGCTGCAGATGCAGCTGTAGCAACCGCTGCAACTTTAAATTTGACAGAACCTTGCTCTACAGGTATTGGAGGCGACTGTTTCTGCCTTTTTTTTGATAATGAAAGGAAGACGGTTTATGGGATAAATGGTAGTGGTAGAGCACCTTCCGAATTGTCTTTAGATTTACTCAGAGAACAAGGAATCGAACATTCACTCCCACGTTTCAGTCCTCATACTGTTACTGTACCTGGTGCAGCTGCAGGTTGGATAGACACATTAGAAAAGTTTGGTACAATGACAATTAAAGAAGTACTTTCACCAGCGATCAAACTTGCAGAAGAAGGATTTCCAGTCGCACCTCTTACAGCTCGTTCTTGGCACTATGGGGTTGGTCAATTAAAAAATGGACCACACTCTGAAGAATTATTAATAAATGGACAAGCACCAAAACCAGGTCAAATAATGAAGAATCCTTTTTTAGCCAATACATTTAAAGCATTAGTAGAGCAGGGAAAAGCGGGTTTCTATGAGGGAAGAATCGCAAAAGCCATCGTAAAATTATTAAGATCTCTAGGAGGCGTAATGTTACTAGATGATCTAAAAAACCACCATAGTACTTTTGATGATCCAATTCATGTGAGCTACAAAGGATTAGATGTCTTTGAAATCCCACCTAATGGTCAAGGAATTACCGCATTACTAGCTTTAAACATTTTAGAAGAATTCAACATTGAACAAATGGAACATTCTTCCGTTGAACATTTACATACATTAATTGAAACTATGAGAATAGCTTTTGCAGACACACGTTGGTATGTAGCAGATCCTGCATTAGTAGATATCCCCATCCAAAGACTTATTTCAAAAGAATATGCAAAGAAACGTCGCGATATTTTCAACCCAAAACGAGCAACACTAGACATAGAATATGGCTCACCAACAACTAAGTCAGATACAGTTTACTTTTGTGTTGTTGATGGTACGGGTAATGCATGCAGTTTTATCAATTCAAATTACATGGGGTTTGGTACTGGTTTAATACCAAAAGGATGTGGTTTTACTTTACAGAATAGAGGAGCCAACTTTTCACTTGAACCAAATCATCCCAATGTGTTGGCCCCCAATAAACGTCCTTATCATACAATTATTCCTGGTATGGCGATGATGGATGATGAGTTATATGCACCTTTTGGTGTCATGGGTGGATTCATGCAACCACAGGGACATATGCAAGTGATTAGTAATATGATCGATTTTGATATGAACCCGCAGGAAGCGTTAGATGCTCCCCGTTTTTGCATTGTCGATGGTACTAGTGGTGGGAAAGTGGCACTAGAAGAAGGTATTAAACTCCACACCATGAGTACTCTTTCCCGTATGGGCCACTCAATTATACCAACAACCAGTTATAGTCGGTCCATTTTCGGTCGGGGTCAGATTATCACACGTAATCCTGATTCCCACGTTTTATGTGGGGGTTCAGACCCAAGAGCGGATGGTTTAGCCATTGGTTGGTAATCTAACTCACATCGATTTTCAATTAGGTCGGTTTGCAAATATTAAAAAATGTTCAAAGAATTTTACGTTTAAAAATATACTTTAACTGATTTTGCAAGGCGAAAAACATGATAGACAATGTTCACACTCTAAAATTAACTTCACTTGGCATTGATGTTGGTACAACAACTTCACATCTCATTGTATCTCGATTAACATTAGAAAAATTACACACGACACGAGGTATCAAATTTTCTGTAACAGACAGAGAAATCCTTTACAAAGGTAATATCATTTTGACCCCAATTGATATTGAAAAACAACAAATTGACTATTTAAAACTCGTAAAATATCTTAAAGAGGAATATACTAACGCCAATATTGATCCACGTAATATTGATACGGGGGCGGTTATTATAACAGGTGAAAGTGCAAAGAAACTAAATGCCCAAGAGATAGTTACTGCGCTAGCTCACAAAGCAGGTAATTTTGTAGCTGCCTCTGCTGGTCCAAATTATGAATCTTTTATTGCAGCTATGGGATCAGGAGCAGTCCAATATACCAAAGAAACAAAAAAGACCATCATAAACATCGATATTGGTGGTGGAACAAGCAATATTGCAGTTATATCAAATGGTGAGATACTGGAAACAAGCTGTATTAATGTTGGAGGGAGACTTTTAGCCTTTGACGACAATAAAAAAATTATTAGAATAGAAGAACCCATTCGAGTTTTAGAAGATAAAATTGGTCTTGAATTTGAATATGGAATGCAATTAACCGATAATCAAATTAAAAATATTGTTCATTTACTTGCTCAAAGTCTGATTGAAGTCTTACAAAGAGACGTAAAATCAAACATAACGAGAAGGCTTCTTATGACACCAGAAATACGTTATCCAGATCATATAGATGAAATTTCTTTTTCAGGAGGTGTTGCAGAATATATCTATGATAAATCTCGTGAGGACTTCAACGACTTAGGGATATACCTCGGTCAAGAAATTCGTCTGTTAACTAGAAAAAATAATTTTGAACTTCACGAACCTGAAGAATTAATTCGAGCAACAGTTATTGGAGCGGGTCAATATACTCTACAAGTTAGTGGGGTAACTACGCACATATCGAATCCAGAAGATACACTTCCTATTCATAATATCCCCGTCATTGAACCAAAGTTAAAAGGTAAAATAACTTCCAAAATGATCACAGAATCTATTAACAAGAGTCTTCAAATGTTTGATGTGGAGGAAGGAGCAGATACCATTGCATTATTATTTAAAGGAGCCATAGGCGGTTCATATGAGGGGTTAAGCTTGTTTGTCACGGGTATTGCTAATGCATTGCCCAAAACCATCGAATATGAAAAACCCATCATATTGGTTTTTGATACTGATATCGGGAACTCTGTAGGTAATGTTATGCGACGTGAAACTAATACTAAGAAAAATATTATCTCAATTGATGAAATTGCAGTTGAAGAAGGGGATTTTATTGATATTGATAAACCAAAAGCGGGTGGTCAAGCTGTTCCTGTTGTTGTTAAGTCACTAGTATTTTCCAATAATAAAACTTAGTTTTATTATTTTTAATTTTCAAAGATTGTAAGAGAGGTTTTGCAATAAGGACATCTTCCCTCTTGTTTAACCCACGCCACCAAATGCTTGAAGTGAAAGATTTTATTGCAAAGTGGGCATTCAACTCCTTTTTCATAAACAGGTTTTGAACAGATTATACAAATATTTTTTGTATCTGTTGTTTTTATAATTCCTTTTCCTTTAGCTTTTATTTTTTGTATAAACTTTGCTGCTTTGGAAATTGAATCAGCCACAATAACTATCTGCTGTTTTGGTTTGCCTCTTTCTTTTTTTATTGGTATTACTTCTTTAATCAGTATATTTTCAGCTTGTTCTTTCAAATAGCTAACATACTGTTGCAAAATCGTGGCTCTTACTTCTGGATTACCCACTATAACAAGTTTTTTCTTTGCCCTTGTTATTGCTACATTCAGTCTTCTAGGATCTGAAAAACCCACATTCCCTTTTGTTTCAGTTTCAGTTAAAGATAACATAATTATCTCCCTATCACTACCTTGAAATCTATCCACAGTATCAACCACAGACATAGAGGGGGCCAACCTTCTTATTTCCCCTACTTGTCCTCTATATGGAGCTATTACTCCCAGCTGAGAACGTGATATACCCAAAGAAAAAAAGCCTTTTATCACTTTGGCAACCACTTCTGCTTCTTCAACATTCATCTTTTTTGAGGCAACGAAATCCCCCCTAACGGGTATAAAAACAAGCGGATATTCAGGCAGGTAGATATTTATATGTTCCAAATTTATCTTACTTTTATCATATCTGACTAAATCACTTAAATTCTGAGAACTTACTTTTTTATCAAAAGCACGCAATTTTCCATCATAAAATACTTGATTAGAAAACTCCATCAATTTCTCATTCATTCTAAACTGATGCGTCAAAAGATGAATGGTATCACGATGCTTATTTGCTAGTCTTTCGAATAGTGAAACTCCAAGCCCCTCATTCTGTGCATGTTGACTTTGTACAACAGGTGGTAACTGTTTATGATCTCCAACAAGAACACATCTATCCCCCTCTAAAATTGCCGATAAGAGATTTGGTTCTGTCATTTGGCTAGCCTCATCAACTATTATAGTTTGAAAACCCAATTTTTCAAATATTGGACTAGAAATTGTAGAAGTTGTAGCTAATAAGATTGGAATATCCATCAACAATTGTTTTACATTCAAATTCGTTTTGTCTTTCATAGCTGATAATGTATTATCGCTTAGATTATCATCAATTACACGAGAACTGCCTAATCTTATGAAATCCTTAAAACCATTATCAATAAGGTAAGATGCCATATTATCAACCGCTCTATTTGTAAACGCAGTTAACAATAGTTTTTCCTTCTTATTTGCTAGAGTTATAGCTGCTTTCGCAATAACATGTGTTTTCCCAGTACCCGCTGGTCCTTGAATAAGACAAAAACCTTCTGTTCCCAAAATTTTTTGTATCGCTTCATTTTGGACATTGTTATTTCTAATAAACATTCCATCTTGCTTGATGACGGTAGATTTTTTACCATTAACAATATATTCTGTGAAATTATTTCTTTTAAATATCAGATGAAATAGTCCTCGTTGTTGCCGTCTATAGCTTATATCATTGTAGTACACATCAATTGAATTGATTTTCGTTATAGCAGCTCTCGTTTCTATCTCAACAATATTTTCAGTTATTCTTGATATTACACCAGTTATTACGGGATTTGATACAACCTTAGCATCGCTTAGAAGAACTATATCTCCCTCCCTTAATTCTGATTTATTTTCACACGAAAATATAAATGTTGTAACACCATCCTCTGTAATTTGATTTTCGAGAGAGAGATTAGTAATAGTTTTTCCTTTTTCAACTCTTTCTTCAATGGATAGGTTCCATAAATCTGCAAGATTACGTTTCGATTCATTTTTTTCTTTTCTAATCAAATTAGTATATCTCTCAAAATATGCAATATAATTGTCATTTAAAGCTTTTTTAGAACAAAAGGTTTCATGCGGACATGTTGGGCAAGTTCTTTGATGATTTAATCCAGCACAAAGAATTGAGCAAAGGACTTTAACAGAACACTTAGAACATTTATTTATATTTTCTTCCGAAAGTACAGGAGGTATAAATCCCAGATATGAAATCCTATACGCAAGGTTTCTCATTTCCATTGCAAAGCGTATAACTCCCCAATTAACATCTAATTGCTTTTTTACTAAACTGCCAGATCCAACATAAAGGACAAAATTTGAATCAGTATTAAAATCAGTATCAAAACCATTAATGCCAAAACGATAAACAGCTACTTGCATTAAATCTGAAAAACGATACCTATCATCTTCTGAAACATTAGCAGTTTTTAATTCATAAATTTTATTTTGACTTAAAAGATCAATCCTTCCTCGTACACCTAGAATTGGAGAAAGAAAAAGTACTTCCGGTGAAGAATCTACTGAAAGCTCCTCAACAAATGGATCTAAAGACTCTGCCATTGAAAAAGTGTCTTGATAAACATCTTGTGATGAATAATTTAATTGTTCAATGTGAAGTGCATAACTATCAATTACTTCTGACAAAACCTTAGAAGGTTTAGACCGTGAGGAAATTGCTGCGCCCAATGCATTGTGAACAATAGTACCTCGTACAGCCACATAAGGCGAGGGACTGTCCCCAATAACTTGATTTATGTAAAAACTTCTTGGGCAAAATGAGATATTGGAAAGAGATGATGCATTCACCAGTATATCGGGATCCACAATAACTATAGAACTTTTATCTGCTGAATAAAAAAAAGAATCACCTGTTTCAACTCGCTTGACATTTAACACACGTATTTTTGTATACGATACAAGATAATCACCAAGATCTGTCCAAGGTTCCCATAAATTAAGAACAAAACGGTTAAAATTCCTTTCAACTAATATCGAGTATCTAGGGTTATTTCCCGCTTTATTTGAAAGAGTTTTAATATATATACATTCAAGATGTTCCATTATTAGAAGTTAAAAAGTTAGTATAAATAAATGTGTGGTAAAAAAAAATATTTTAGTTATTTTACAAAAAACTATCTATGGTGAGCATAACTTTTATAGTAAATAAAATATCAAGCCTTAGAAATGAAGTGTGATGTCCTTCTTAATCAAGAGATATATGAAGAATTTTTATTAAAAAGAGCTATTTGCTCATCAAAGAGGTTATGGATAACTACAGGGGTATCTACAAATTTTCTTATTAAACTAGGAGAAAAAAAATTTTTCAGGTTAGCTGAAATTCTATTATTACTTAGTCATAAAATTGATGTGCGGATCATCTCAGGATTAGATGAAACCAAATCTAGTTTATTGAAAAAAGTGAAAGAAAAAAACCCCTCCTTAACTAAGCATTGTCCAAAGATGCATGCGAAAATGATTATAGTGGATAACAAAATAGCATATATTGGATCTGGCAATCTAACAGCAGCAGGAATGGGTAGACCCGATTTGTCAGAAAATAATTGGGAGGTTGGAGTGCAACTTCAAGACCAGCAAGCTTTATACAAATGTAGTAAATTTTTCCTAGAGATATGGAATGGAAAATTTTGCGCAGATTGTGAATATAAAGACGAATGTAATCAAAAAACAATGAAAGTATAAAGAAAGAAAAAAAAAAGATGAACTGTTCTCCATATTAATCTAATCAAAATCAATACATTCTGAAGGACATTCATCTATACATAGACCACAATCCGTACAGTCTTCTTTTCTTACTGGCTTTGCGATATCGTCAACCATGTCATAAACATTTTCAGGACAAACATCCACACAAGCGCCGCATCCTATGCAACAATCTTCATCTACTATAACTGGCATTTTTTTTCACCTTTTGGTGTTTTTTTTCTTTACTTCCTATTTATAAACTCTTCTCTGCATTATATCTTTTACTTCACAACCTCTATTTTGCTTAATAATTATTAACCATTTTTCATTGGTACTAGAAGAATCTTTTTAATTTGTTTTTTGCATAGTTAATCGGAGCCATGTAATGAAATATGAAATAGTTTCTTGGGATCAAAGCTATCAAATGTCTTTTCGATTATTCGAAAAGATGGTAGAGGATGATTTTTATCCTGATGTTATTGTTGGTATTGCCAGAGGGGGATGGATCCCTGCACGGTTATTGGCAGATTTCAATGGCAACAAACGAACAGCCAATATTAAAATTGAATTCTACGAACACACATCAAAATCTTCAGAGAAACCGATTATATCCCAAGAAATTTCAGAAGACATCAGTAATAAAAAAGTCTTAATTGTTGATGATGTTGCCGATTCTGGAAAAAGTCTGGCTGTTGCTATAGATCACATTAAAAAAATGAATCCAAAAAAAATTCAAACAGCTACTTTATTTTATAAGGATCATAGTATAATTGAACCAGACTATTATGTTCGAGAAACAAAAGCTTGGGTAGTCTATCCTTGGGAATATTGTGAATTTATTAAGTATTATAATGAAAATAATAAAGAGAAGAAATCTAAAAATACAATTATTAATGAATTAAAAGACATAGGTATTCCATCAAGTATGGTTGAAGCTTTCTTTTCTTTTATTCTTAGCCACGAAAAATAATAGGATTGAATCTTATGTCATTAAGCAACGAGAACGGAAACAATGATGATTTACCTACTGAGGTGCTGGATAGAGTTAATATTGGTGTTATTGCCATATCATTAAGTCTGTTCGATGAGGGGATGACAATACAAGAATTATCTAAAAGCACAGGAATTCATATAGGCGAAGTAAAACGAGCAGTTGAAATACTTCATGCAAACCGAATGATTAAAAAAAGAATGCAAACCGAAAATTATGTGGTTATTAATTTTAAAAAACTTTTAAGATTTCTCATTAACAATGGTCTTGTTTATCCTAGCTATAAAACATGATAGTTTTACAACCGATATACACATTATTGGAAGAATTGATCTAGAGACGTTTGGGGGCTTTTATGATCTTTTTTCTCTTGATGATTTTTTTCTTTTTCTGATAACGCATTTTCCAGAGTTATATCATCCGGTTCATCCGGTTCATCCGGTTCATCCGGTTCATCCGGTTCATCCGGTTCATTAAACTTGTCCAATCTTCTTTTCCTCAGAATTGGCACTTTGGTTGATCTTCTTTTATCTTTTTGAAAGTTAATAAAGGAATTAAGTACACTTTCCTCATCTTTTTTCTGTTCTTTTCTGATGTATTGTTCGGCCATTTGTCTATAGGCATCTTCATAATGTAACATAATTTTTTTATATTGCTGTTTTGAGTTTCCCGCTAGAAATTTTATCAAATCTTGGTCTTCTTTTTTATCAAACCTAAGCCATACCGCTATTCCTGCTGCCATTTTAGGATCATTTTCAAAGATAAGTTTCAAGTAAGGAAAAAAATCATGCTCAAAAGAACTGCTAGAAGCATGGAAAAAATCTTTACTCTTTTCTGTTATTTTATCTAGTTTGGATCTAAAAGATCTTACTTTCCACCACACTTTCCAATACGATGAAGATTTATTGAATCTTATTTTTTTATATGGAGTATGTTTTTGCAATCCTACACAAGCTATTAAACTAAAGTAATATTTTAGATACGACCAATTTTGTGTTTCATAACATTTTGAAAGATAAAAATCTGCTAAAGCTATTAATTCATACATTTTGAACAGTTCTTCATTGTTACTGGCTTGTTTATATGCATGTTCAAAAACCGCATCTCTCAAATCCCTATAATCCACGTCTAAGTTGTATGTAGCAGATTGTGCTACCTCATAATCATTCGCACTAAAAATTGTTTCTAATGCTTCTTCAATTTCCATTATTGTATCTCTTGGTGAAAAAGCAAACTCACCTTTATAATGGCTTGTAGCAATTCCTTGCAAGTCATTTATAGCTGATCTAGCATCACCACCACTATTTGCTGCTATTTTATGTAACACTTTGTCTTGTACATTTAGAGACATTTTTCTTTTTACTACTTGTAATAATTTCATTATTTCTTGGATAGATAGTCTCTCAAATTCAAAAACAATCATACTTTTTTTTGCTGATTTCAATGATTTCGAGTCTGGATCATTGGCTGTACATAATATGGGTATTCTCGTCTCTTTTATCACTCTAGCTAATGCCTTTGCTCCCCCTCTATCTTGATGACCAAACAATCCGTCAGCCTCATCCACAAGTAACATTTTTTTTACTCTTGCCCCTTGTAAGACTGTACCCTCCGTTGAGCTTTTACCAACATAATGTTCAATAGCCTTCTTGTTTCTTTTATCACTTGCATTAACTTCTACTAGTTCAAAACCATATTTTTTAGCCAGATATAATACTACACTTGTTTTTCCTGTTCCAGCTGGGCCATAAAGTAAAGCAACTTTCTTTTTTTGTTTTTTCCAAGTTTTCAGCCAATATTCGATTTTTTCTACTGTTTTTCGATTTCCGATAAAATCAACTAATGTTTGTGGTCTGAGTCTTTCTACCCACGGCATCTGTTCCTTAGTAATGTTTACAGCCATATGCTATCTATAGGTACTCTTTAGATTTCAATATAAAAAACATGCGGAATTATAGAAAAGAAAAAATGAAATAAAAATTATTCTTCGGTTACACTATCATTTACTGACTTTGGTCTTTTAAATATCAACTTACCTAGAATGCCCCCAATTGAACCTCCAATAAAACCTATTATTGAAACAAAGAAAAACGACCCAACAGTGATGGTAAAAAAGAATATCACAATGAATAAAAACACGCCACTTAATCCAGCAATTTGTATATCTATTATTACAGATAACAAAGAAAATAATACATTTAATGTTATAAAGCTCATTATTGAAGAGGATGTACCAGATCTAAGTCCACCTCGTGAGGCTAAACCGCCAGCAAATGCGCCTAAAAACCAAATACCTAGAATTAAAAAATACATACCAGGATTAGCAAATGAGTTAACAAGATCCATATCTTTCATCATTGGTATAGGAGAGGGTATGCTAAAATTAAAAGGGATAAAAAGGTTTACTACGAGTAGCATTAATAGTATTAACCAAAGATGTCCAAAAAATCCATGTGAAACCTTTAATTGGGCATTTGCACTAAGCAATTCGGGTTGGTCAATCGTTGGCCACAACAGAAGCATAAATATCAGTACTACTAGAAAATTGGTTAAGAAACCAGTAAATGTGTTTCTCAGTCTTTTTAGTATCATAATAAGTATATAGCGCACACATATATATAGAGTTTACCAAACTAATAACAAAAGTTAATAGACCTATATTCATTATTAATTTTATATGATACTTATAGGTCAATCACTTCAAACTTATAAAGGTCTCTCAACCCAACATCTATTACGTTTTGCAAAAACATTTGGTATCCAAAGTTGCGAGATTAACGCTACAGGTACAAATCATGAAAATGTAGCAGATATAATCTCAGAAGTAGGGGATATGCCTTTAACATTTCATCTTCCAGTTGAAGGAGTGGAGGGATTTGATTTATCGTATAAAGAGAAAGAGAAAGAGATTAAATCCATTATTAAACTGATAAACGACAATCATGTCACGTTAAATATAGTACTAGGGGTATTTCATCCACCCCAGAAACGAGGAGATTTTCACACTCTTGTTGAAAATCTGAATCAATTAGAAATTCCTGTTGTGGTAGAAAATGTACCAGATTATTCAGATTTAGAATTTAAGGAATTATATTTTAAATTCAAGGATAATTTAAACAATAATTTGAAAGGGTGGTTATTCGATGTTGCTCACTCATATTTGAGGAATGGAAAAGAGAAATATATGGATTTGTTGGATATCCTTCCTTTTAACGAACTAGAAGAAATACACTTCTCGGATTGCTTAGAAGGCGATGACTCCCATTATGCGTTTGGTTCCGGTGTTTTACCTATTGACTCAATACTTACAGATATTCGTTCACGAAATTATGATAAGATAATTGTAAATGAAATTAATCCCCATCCAACTGTGTGGGATCTGCTTGATTCTTACATAAAAGTAGCAAAGTATTTCAACAAACGACTATACACAAAAACACTGATAAAAAGATTCATTTTCAGACCAATTGTTCGAAGAAAACTTGAAAAGGCAGGAATTCATTAAAAACATTAAATATTCTCTATTAATTCCAATGACAAATTAAGCCATTTTAAGTAAGAATTAACTGCAGCTCTTGCTGAAACTGTATCTGTAGCATTTAATTTTAGTAATAATTTTTTTCCCTTCCTTGTAATATTTACATTTGCTCTATCATTTAGTTTTATTTTTGTTTCAATTATTAATGTGTCATGAATATTTTTACAAATTTCTTCAGTATCAAAATCAAAATCCATATCCAAACACACACAATTAATCATCACTTCACCGCTAATTCTATATTTCTCTTGGTATTACTTTAAGCTTCATTCTTGGACCAACAGGCCTATCTTTCTTATTTGTAAATTCAATAAAAATAAATTCTTCTCCATTTTCTTCTATATAATCCGCATATGCAGTAATATAATTGGTTTCTTCCAGTTTTTCTATACTGTGTTTCTTTATATTGAGAAATCTCTTTAATGCATTTTCTTTAAACTCATTTTTTAGAGTAGAAATCAATATCGAATATTGTGGTTGATTTGTTTTCACAGTTCTGATTTCTCGTGATAAGGTTAATCCTCTAATTTTAATTGCATAAGCAAGTTTCTTAGGAACGCCTGTCGACAAATCAAACATCCTTACAAAATTCGGATTCCCTTTTACTGAGTTAACAATTGCAGCTGTTTTACAATCTTTATGAATCATTTCGTTTAGTGTCAAATCAACATTCGATGATCCTCTTGTCACACTCATAGATTCAGGTATGACTTTAACAATATCATTAATGAATGATCTTGTTTTTGTTGCAGGATTTCTTGATGTTGTAAATCCTATTCTTGCCATTATATCCCAGTTTTTAAATTGAATTAAAAACATAAGGATTGTTAAGTTCAAAAAAAACAGACAAAAAACAAATAAGAGTAAAAAGGAAAAGAAAAATTTATTCTTGTTGTTCTGCTATACGGGTAATTCTTCGTAATATACTGCGGCCTGAACTGGTTATCGGTTCCCAAGCTCCTCCAGCTCTTTTTTCTCCACATTTTTTACACTCCCAAATACCAACACCTTGTCGTTTAAAGTTTCTAGTTAAACATGCAGGACATTTATATGTGGCTTTACTTTTCTGTTCTATCTCACGAACACGCTTTCTTATTGTGGAACCATATCTTGTTCCATAGCGACCTGTTGATTTTACTTTTTTTGTTTTTCCCATTCTATTACACCTCTTTTTGTTTTTTATACTCTGAAATCGCACTCATTAACTGGTTTCTTAAATCTTTTGACCTTGTAAAGGCTTTTCTTACCATAGGCATAATTTCTGAGCGTTTAAATACACCAGTATTACCCTTTTGAGCTGCCACAATATGATCCTCCTCATCAAACGCCAATACTAGATAGGCTTCACTTATTCTTTCTTCTTTCATGTTTGGATCAATTATTGTATAATCACCTATCTTATAATTTGTTACAGTTATTGGATAGTGAGCGATTGGTAAGTCGTAAGTTTCATCCAATATTTCGTAATCATCGTCATCCTTTAATTCGATTTTAGGTATCTTTGTTGTTGCTAGACTTGCAATTGCTCCTAGTGTAGCGGCATCAAAAAGAGAACCATCATAGTTTAGAACATACATGTCAATAAATATTATCCATACCAATTTACCAGGAACTATACATAATTTGCTTAGATCTACACAATGAGACTCTCTTATAGCTCTATCTGTAACTCTAGCTAGTATTGTTGCATCGTCTCTAGGTGGCCCACTTTCATAAAAAGGAGCGGCTACTGGACTCAACTCTGCAGTAGTGGTTATTACACCCGAATCTGGTGTATCTGGATAGGGTGTTCCTATTTCCGCTTTAATTCCAACTAATATTTTTGTATTACCTATTGAAACTACTGCCGACCCCTCTGCTTTTTCGATATAACCAAGTTCAACTTTTATTGGTCTATGTTCATCTAGTTCTCTTCTATCAGCTCTCTTTCCTTTTTCAATTAAAGAGAGAATATATCCTTTTTCAATTTCACTTATAATAAAATCGTCTGACATTATTGAACCTCCTCATCCTTTTTTCCTAAATTTTCAGGTTCATCTTTTTCCTCGACTGCCTTCGTCACATCATCAACACTAACAGGGGTTGGATTATCATCTTCATCTTCATCTTCATCTTCATCTTCGTACTCGTCTCCTTCTACAACAGCTGATGAATCTTTCAATGATTCTTCAATGATTTGTTTTGATTCTTCTTCATCTTCGTCTTCGTCAGCAACTTCTGCACGAATACTGGAATATACTTTCTTAAGCGCGTCTTTTTGTAGTTCATATATTTGCTCACAGCCATTGATCGCCGTATTTACAGCTTCTTCAAATTGCTCTATTGTAAAGATCCCATCCAATTGTAGTAGCGAAATCTCATCTAAAGCTGGTGCATAACCAACAGGCAAATCGCCACCACCCTTTTGATCTTCAATATTAGCTAAATCTAGCACAACTTTATCGTTGGCTAAGCCAGAAGCTATTCCAGCAATTATTCCTCGCATGGGTACTCCTGCATCAGCTAAAGCAACAGCAGCAGCAGTCAAAGATGCACAACGTGTTCCACCACTTGCTTGTAATACCTGTACATATACATCTATTGTTGTTCTAGGATATCTTTTAGCGAGAACTACACTTTGTAGAGCATCACTTAATATTTTTGATATTTCTCTTTCTCTTCTAGATGGGGCAGGGCTTTTTCTTTCATCAACTGAAAAAGTTGCCATTCTATAGAAACATTGAACCAGAGCCCTATCTGGCAAAGCAAGGTGCTTTGGATGTAATTCTCTTGGTCCATATATGGCAGCCACAATAATATTTTTGCCTTGACGAATTTCTGCACTTCCATCTGCGTTTTCTAGTATACCTACTTTAATGCTTGTTGGTCTATATTCATTAAGATTACGACCATCAAGCCTTTTTCCATTCTCATCAATAAGCTGTTCTGTTCCATCTCCAGCCATTTAATCACCTTTTTAATTATAATCAATTATTTAATTGTTTTCTAATAACTCACGAATTCTATCAGTTAAACCAGTTGTATGGGCTTCTAATTCTATTTTCTTAAAAGCTTGAATAGCTAAAAGTTCATCTTCATCTTTTTTTCCTTGAACCCAAAGTCTTCCATTTTGTCCAATAATAACTTGACAGCGAGTTAATCTTTTAATCATATTAATCATTGTTCCTTTCTTACCAACAACTCGAGGGACATGAGCAGATTCTATTTGAATAACTCTACCCCCACTTAATTTTCCAAGACCCCTCTCATTTGTTATTAAAGAAGGATCTCTTGTTCTATCAAAACTAATTACCTTAGCAAGAATGATATCACCAATATCATAAATTTCTCTAGCGTCATGTTTAACAGGGTCAAATCTTCTTCTTCTAGCATTTGAAGCTTGTAATATACCCGGATATGGGCAACCTATATCAACTTGCCAGTTTACCAATCCAACTTCCATAACTTTTCCAATTACTAAATCACCAGGACGGGGAATATATTTCGCTTTAAGCGATTTCACACGGATATACTCACCTCTGTCTTGAAAAAGTCCAACAATTGTACAATAATAGTTGCCATTTTTTTTATTTATTCCCTCGCCATACTTGAAATGACCTTCTGCTACTTTTTCGCCAGGAATAACAATAGCGTGATTATCTACTAATACTTTATTAGCCATATAATTAACCTCTCGTTTATATTTAATTTATTCAGTTAAACGTTCTAGCACTTTAACTTGTGCTTTACCCTTTGATTTTGAAGTAACCTCATCTAAGAAATCTGCTTGCATTCCCGAAGGAATTTGAACAACAACCGCCAAAGAACCATCTGATAACCATTCCTCTTCTAATGGTTCACCTAAATCATAAATGACACCATAAAGTGAACCCGCATAACTAGCAGGTATTTTTAATGCTAATTTTACAGATTCAAAACGAATGGGCATAATAGGCTTAAGTTGTTTAATGATATCCATAGCTTGTTCTTTAACCCCTCCACGATACTTAATATTAATACCTAGATCAATAATTGCATTATTTATTCTATCTTTTGGGATGGGTGAGTTTTCACGTGGATTAATACAATGAACATGGATAAAATCTACAATCTCCTCTCGTTTTTCTTTCATTATCTCATTTCTTTGTTCTTGAGTTAATTTTAATTCTCCTTTCTCAAGAATTTCTAGAGCTATCTCACGTTCATTTTTATCACCAAAAACAACGGTAAGATCGTCATCAGAAGCACGAATACCTCTAGAAACATTTTCATAAACAGTATAGACTTCGAAGATGTCATCTGGCTCTACTTCTTCACCTTGTAAATGTAACCATGCAGCTTCGGGATTTACCAACATTTCAAATCTGCGACCATGACTGCTGTACTTTACAATAGACTTATCTTGTAAATCAATTCTTTTATCGGAAGTAACGCCTTTGAAATCGCGCATCATATTATATCACACTCTTTTTATCACTATTAATTTACTAATAGTAGAGTTATTTTGTGATACTTCACAGAGTAGATTTATAACTCTTATTACAATAGAGAACACGAAAAAAAATGTTGAAGAGATAAAGAAAAATGGACAGAACACAAAAATTCAATATACTTATTACAGGAAAACCAGGTGTTGGCAAAACCTCACTTTTAATTAAAATAATAAAACAACTGAATCTTAAAATGACAGGATTCATCACAAAGGAGATTAGAGAGAAAAAAAGAAGAATGGGTTTCAAGATTACTACCTTAGATTATAAAGAGTATCTTTTAGCATCAAAACAGGGAAAAAAGAGTAACGAGAAAGTTGGAAGTTATAATGTTTATATTGAAAATTTGGAATTAGCCTTGTTAGAGATTGAGAAAGAACTAAAGAAAAATAAACACGATATAATCATAATTGATGAAATAGGCAAAATGGAACTGTTTTCAAAAAGCTTTCAAAAATTTGTTGAAAAACATTTAAATGAAAAAAGAGTAGTAGCTACAATTATGTTAAGAGACAATCCTTTTACTAAACGTCTAAAAAAACGTTCAGATACAAAAATCTTTGAAGTTACAAGAGCAAACAGAGACAGTATAAAAAAGGATATAATAACATCAATTGTTGAACAACAGATAAATGTTGGAATTTAATAATCTTTAAATTGAATTTTGCTTTCAGTATTTTAAACAGAGTGGTTTCATGCCAGAAGGACCAGAAGTAGAATGTACAAAAAGATCATTGGAGCTATTACTTAATAAAACAGTTAAAAAAATTAAAATGACAAAACTCTCTCAAAAGTATTCGAAGTATTTGAATAAACAAAAAGATTTTGACGGTTTTACTAATAAAAAAATATACAACTTAATAAGAAGGGGGAAATATCTACTTTGGATATTTGAAGGAGAAAAAGTAATATTAAATCATCTAGGGATGTCAGGAAAGTGGATTTTTGTTGATAATATTAAAGACATTACCTCCCATGCAAAGATAATACTAGAGATGGGGGAACCACCTCATGCCATATTTGATGATGTTAGAAATTTTGGGCAATTTAGAGCATATAATTCGTTAAAAGAGGTTTTAGAATATAAACCCATAAAAAAACTTGGTCCCGATGGACTAAAAAAGCCATTTAACTGTAATCTTTTTTTAAAACTGTTAGAAAAAAACAAATATCATTTCAAACAAATAGGCCAAGTTTTACTTGATCAAGAATTAGTAGCAGGTGTAGGAAATATTTACAAATCAGAAATACTATTTTTTGCAAAAATAGATCCGAGAAGACAGGTTGATAAATTAACATATGCAGAGAAGAAAAAACTCTGTGTTTCAATATCCACAATTTTACAAAAAGCAGTAAACTGTAATGGGAGTACATTCAATATTCAACCTTATAAAACACCTACAGGTGAAATAGGTGGTGCACAAAATTGGCATCGAGTTTATGGAAGAGAGGAAGCAAAATGTTTTGAGTGCAACCAGAGAATAAAAAGAATTAAACAGGACAAGAGAAGTACGTTTTTCTGTTCAACATGTCAGAAATGAATAGAATCAATCATCTCATTTTCATGCGAAAACAATAAATTTGTTCTCTCCTTTATTTATTTAATGCCACTAACAGAGTTAATTGATCAAATTTCTTTAGAACTATCCGGAATACGAACAAAAAAAGTTATCGAAAAGATTATTCAGTATCACAGAATTCAAGCGAGCACTCCGTTTTTTGAGAGTTTGAAATTTATTAAGAGCAAACTAGAAGATTATGGAGATAAGAAAGCCCATATTCACGAATATATAGCTGATGGTACTAAACGAGTTTATAATTGGTCTTCCCCGCTCTCATGGGATATTACAAGTGGTAAACTCAAGCTAATAGAACCAAAAGAAGAAATACTTGCAGATTTTTCTATTGAACCAGAAAGTATCTGTACACATTCAAAACCAGTAGAATCGGTGATTGCAGAAGTTGTACATATTGGGAAAGCAACAGATGAAGATCTAAAGAATGATATTTGTGGAAAAGTTGTACTAACTTCAGGTGCTCCACGGTCCTTAATTGAAAAATTAGCAGAAAAAAAAGCTAGCGGCATTATAGCTTATCCGTCTTTAGAAAAAGCTGGAAAGTATCATGAAATGATCAGATATGTTGGATTATGGCCAGATGCAGATAATTTGTCAAAGAGTTCTTGGGGCTTCTCTATTTCGACCAAAAAAGCTCTTGAACTCATAAACTATCTAAAAGAAGGCAAAAAAATTGTAGTTGAAGCAAACATAGATTCCAAACTATATCCGGGCAAACTACATGTTTTAAGTACTGTTATCAAAGGTTCAAAAGAACCAAATAAAGAGATCATATTATGTGCACATATATGTCATCCGAAACCTTCAGCTAATGACAATGCATCAGGTAGCGCTCTATTGTTAGAGATATACAAAACTATTTCATCCTTAATCAAACACCACAAAATTGATCGACCAGATATTTCAATTCGATTTTTGTGGGTTCCTGAGTTTCACGGTACTATTCCATGGATTCAACAAATGAAAAAGAGAGGAGATTTTGAACCATTAACTTGTTTGAACTTGGATATGGTTGGTGAGGACCCACAATTAATTGGATATCCTTTTGTTGTCTCTCAAACTAGTATCACAACGCCATCTATTATTAATGATCTTATAACAGCACTCCTTGATATTATCAAAGATGATAAACGACTAACTGAACCAAATGGCTGGCAGAGACCGTGGAATTATAGAATGAAACCCTATTCTGGTGGCTCTGATCATATACTTTTTACAGATGAACCACTTAGAATCCCTGCTGTTATGTTTGGTCATCCAGATCAATTTCATCACACAAATCTAGATACAATTGACAAAGTTGATACAACGACTTTAAAACGTGTAGGAGTCTTGACAGTACTTACAGTACTTATTTTAGATTCACCAACTAAATATCAAAATATTTATCTAAAAGGCTATTGGCATGGGTTCCATAAACGAAGAGCAAATCTATTTTTATTATTAGAGAAATACAAGAATTATAATCAGAATAATAATTACGGTGATCATCCGATAGATTTATACAAACAACTTATAGACTATGCTCTTTACTTCGAATTTCGTATACTCGATTCTTTGACACATAAAGAAGTCATTAAAACAGTCAAAGACATTGTTAAAAATGATTATCAAAACATTATGAAACTATTTTCCACTTATATTGAAAAAAACGAATTGGCTAGTAAAAAAGAACAACTAACTAATAAGATGGAACTTGTCCCAAAAAGATTGTGGAAAGGTCCCATTAATTATAAAGTATTGAGTAAATTAGAAAAACCGGAAATGAAAGATGTTGAGAAAGAGGACATTAACAAACTATATGATTTCCTTAAAAATGAACATTATGATTATGGAGGATTTGTTCTTGAGCTTATAAATTTAATTAATAATAAAAGAACATTATCTGAAATTTATGTTTCACTCTGTTTTGCTACTGCTGATATAATTGACATTTCTTCATTGATTGCTTTTTATGAGAAACTCGCTGAAATAGAATTAATTTCACTTCATTAAAATGATAAATGGCAGAAGCAAACTATTTTAATATAAGAGAGAGAAATTAAATGTGTAAAATACGAGAAGATTAAAATGTCTAATAAAGAGATTAAATCACTAATTAGTAGCGTATCTATGCTTAAAAATATGATGGAGAGTATTATTGATGGTGTTCAAGAACGATTGCAAGATTATGATGATGTTGTTGAAAAGTTATCGAATAGATTGGATGCTATTGAGGATAAGACAGAACAATTAAAGTTGGATTTAAATTCTTTTCGACAGAACAACTTATCTAAGTCTACTGAAAGTAATAACTTAGCACAAATTCAAAAGCGTCTAGAAGTATTCGATAAACGTTTATCTGAGATTGAAATTTCAAGAAAGGATCTTAAAACATCTTTGAAAGAGCAAACACCAGCACCAAAAACACCAGCACCAGAAACACCAGCACCAGAAACACCAGCACCGACACCAGCACCAAAAACACCAGCACCGACACCAGCACCAAAAACACCAGCACCAGAAACACCAGCACCAGAAACACCAGCACCGACACCAGCACCAAAAACACCAGCACCGACACCAGCACCAAAAACACCAGCACCAGAAACACCAGCACCGACACCAACCGCCATACCAAAACCAAAGCCAATGCAAACAGAATCAGAATCAGCACCAGTCGTACAAGAAATACCCGAAAGAGAAACAAAAGCAGAAATATCGGTATCTAAAACACCCAAAGTGGATGAAGTGAAAGAGCGTGAGGTAAGCCCAATATCTAAAGATGTAAAAGGGAACATTCCTTCTCCCTCAAAAGCTGCTCCGACATCGACAGCGCCAATACCAGCACCAGAAACACCAACACCAAAGATATCAAGACAGCAAGATTATGATAAACTTGCACCAGAAAAAAAACTTTCTGCAGAATTGTTTGATAAAAAAGTTTCTGGCGAAAAGGCAGAATTACTCGACGCATTAAAAAAACTTGAGGATATATAGCTCCTAGAGGAAGTTTCTTATATACATGTTAGGGGTTGCTAATTAATGGTACTACCTATTGTTATTTACATTCTATCTTTTGTTATTCCATTAATAATAACGATTACTGTATTCCCTTTTTACATTAAGATGATGTTAAAGTTTGGTATATATGGAGTTGATATCCATAAAGAAGAAAAACCAAAAGTAGCAGAGATGGGTGGTATTGTTATGATATTTGCTATAGTCATAACAGGCGTTATTACTATATTTTTGGTCCCAAGCTCAGAGGACAAAGTATCGATAGCAATTTTTTGCATGGTTGTTTCTATAGCAGCTATTGTTGGTTTTATTGATGATGTTAAACCTTTAAATGCCATTCTCAAACCAGTATTGTTACTATTTGCTTCAATCCCCATAATTATTTCCAAGAAATATAGACCAGAACCCGTTCTCCCTTTCATTGGAAGAACGAGGTTAACAATAGTCTACTTAATACTCTTACCTTTTGTTATTTCTGTACCTGCAAATGCAGTAAACATGCTTGATGTTTTTAATGGATCAATGGCTAGTACTGTAATAATTTTACTTGTTATTATTCTTATTTCTAGGATGATAATTTTTGGAATTAATTTTAATGATGTCACTATTTCAATTATATTTATTTTAATTATTATCGGTACGTTAATTGGATTTTGGATCTACAATCGATATCCCGCAAAAATTTTTGCAGGCGATACTGGTTCTCTATCCATTGGTGCTGCCATAGGTGCAATAGCTGTTATGGGAGAACTTGAAATAGTTACTATTATTGCCATGATACCCTTTATTATGAATTCATTTAGCATAATTAGTAGTTTGAAGGGATTTGTTGAAAGAAGAAATATGCCAGCTAGACCAACAGAAATGACAAGTGATTGGAAAATAAAAAGTTCGGACAATCCTCGTGCGCCTATTACCCTAGTCGGCTTAATATTACAAAAAGGTCCTTTACGCGAAAATGATATTGTAAAGGGTTTTAATATTTTAACGATATTCAGTGGCATTCTAGCTATTTTAACTGCAATACTTATTCGCTTGGTGATACAATGAATTATTTTAAAATTATCCCGAAATTGATTAAACTATATTTGCTTGAGATATATGTTTTTATAACGTTTTTAGCCATATGTGCACTTATTAATGGATTAATCGTCAATGTTTCTAATCCTCATGACTTTTTTTATGCATTTTTAGTTGGTTTATTCAAAGTTGGAACTAGTTTCTTACTTGTGGCTATATGGTTGATTTCATGGTACTATATTACCAAAAAAATGATTAAGCAAAAGTAAAAAGAAAATGATATTAGTAAATTCAACTTGGTAGTTGTAAAAGATATAATCTTTTTTTCAATTTATGATACTTTTTAGCGAATTCAATACTAGAAATATCATAATCCTCAAATTGATTTTCTATTGCAAATAATTGATTTTCAATCTCTAATATTTCATCATCAAGTTTTTTATGTTTTTCCTGCTCTATAGTTTGTTCTGAAAGATTGCGATTTTTCTTACTTGTTATATCTCTTAATTCTTTTTCTTTTTGTTCAACCAAAGTTGCAAGATGGTCTCTTTGTGATAATAATGGCGTTAGTTGCTCTTTTGGTTGTATTTGTTGTCTCATACTTGGCTTTGCTAGCACTCTCCCTCTCACTTTTGAAAATAGTCTTTGTGTTTCGACCATCACTTGAAAAAGATGGTAATTGGGTCGCCATCTTGCTAACATCCTCATCGAGAGAATACCATTTTCTACATTCGGATGAGATATAGGTGTTTTAACATAAACTATTGGAGGAACACTTGGGAAATTTTCAGGTAATACTATTTCAAGTGCAACCATTGCTGTACCAGTTTGAGTTATCATCTTAACAAAGCCTCTCCAACGTTTTAGATTACCATCAATTGGTTCAAATCCATAAGCTCGTTCATAAACAAATGCAGCTTCTCTGACAAGAATTTCATCGGGGATTACCATATTATCCTCTTCTCCTAATACGTGTTAATATACACACTATTGTATTTATACATTATCTTTCAACTTAGAAATAATCAATGGCATATTATTTGTAAATCTCAAAACAGTAGGAGGTTTTTTAAAGACAGATTCTGGTAGTTTTTTGATCATCTATGACCCGTATTGCAGTAATTGACCAAGAAACATGTAAACCAGATAAATGCGGAAAAGTATGCTACAAATATTGTCCTGTAGTCAGAACAGGTAAAGACTGCATCACTTTTGATCCACCAGAAAAGAAAGCAGTTATTCACGAAAATCTCTGTACAGGGTGTGGGATTTGTCCAAAAAAATGTCCTTTTGAATGTATCAAAATTATTAACTTACCTGAAGAATTAGATGATCAAGTTACTCACAGATATAGTCAAAATGGTTTTAAACTCCATCGTCTTCCTATGCCAAAACTTGGATCTGCAATAGGTCTTGTTGGTCAAAATGGTTCTGGTAAGACCACAACCTTAAACATTCTTCAAGGGAGACTGAAACCAAATTTAGGGAAATATGAACATCCTCCCGAATGGGATGAGATAATTCAACATTACCGAGGAACGGTCATTCAGACATATTTTGAAGAATTAGTCAACAATAATCTTAAGGTTATATTGAAACCTCAAAATGTTGATAAACTCCCCAAAGTGATCAAGGGCACCGTTTCTGATTTAATTAAAAAGGCGGATGAGAGGGAAATTAGTGATGAACTAAAGGACGTTTTTTCTCTCAACAAAGTTTGGGATCGTGATATCTCAACCCTTAGTGGAGGGGAATTACAAAGACTCGCTTGTGCAGCAGCGGTAGCTAGAGAAGCCGATGTTTATCTTTTCGATGAACCAACGTCCTACTTAGATGTTAAGGAACGTGTAAAAATTGCGGATTATATAAATGGTATGCAATCACCAGAACGAACTATTGTTGTTGTAGAACATGATCTTGCAATGCTTGATTATTTAAGTGAACAAGTTTGTTTATATTATGGCAATGCGGGAGCATATGGTATTGTATCCCACCCTTATTCTGTGAGAGAGGGAATCAATGTTTTTCTCGATGGCTATATTCCCTCGGAAAACATGCGTTTTCGACCAGAACCCATCATATTCAAAAAAGCGAGTCAAGAAGACAGAATTGCTTCAGAAAGAGTTGCCATAAAATATGGTAATATGACAAAAAAATTCGAGAACTTTAAATTAGAGGTTCAAGGAGGAGAATTACGAAAAGGTGAAGTAGTTGGTATCATTGGACCGAATGGTATTGGAAAAACAACATTTATTAAAATGCTTGCTGGTTCTTTAGAGCCCACCAAAATGGAAGAACCAGTTCAGTTGATTAGTGGTTCTGGAGATAAAGAACTCCAAAAAGAAGCTGAAAGTATTACTATCTCTGCAAAGCCACAATACCTTTATACTGAATCTGAAGAAACAGTCGATTCATATCTTAGAAATATCAATCAAATGATGACTTCAAGTGCCTGGCATAAAAGTGAGATTATAAGACCATTAGGCGTTACAAAAGTCATGAATAGCCGGTTGTGTGATCTATCTGGTGGTGAGTTGCAAAGAGTAGCTATTGCTGGGTGTTTGGGCAAAAAAGCGCATCTTTATTTATTAGATGAACCTTCAGCGTATATATCCGCAGAAGATCGCGTTACAGTAGCTAAAGTCATAAAACGAGTTGCTCTTCATTATGAAATGCCCATGGCAGTTGTAGAACATGATGTTATGTTGTTGAATTTTGTTAGTGATCGTTTAATGGTCTTTGATGGAAAACCAAGTGTCGAAGGAAAAGTATCTCGAATTAGAACTCTTCAGGACGGAATGAATACATTCCTTAAAAAAATGGATCTAACATTTAGACAAGACCCTAGAACCTTACGACCACGTGTCAATAAGAGAGGGTCTCAATTAGATAAAAAACAAAAAGCACAAGGAAGATATTTTATGGTAGCAAAATAAACTTCAACCAGTTTGTTTTTTCTTAAGATGATTAAACCACCCAGGTACCTTTAAGTCTTCCTTGTTTATACTATCGCCAGGTAAATAAGGTTTTATATCTAAAATGGGAGTGCCATCTATTGCATCAATTCGATCGATATAAATACGGCTATCTTCTATTTTTTCTAGTTTCACTTTTGTCAATCCAATCGGATTTGGTCTACTGGGGCTCCTACATGAAAAAACACCCGTTTTTATTTGTTCTTTAAGTCTGGGGGGAGTAGTCACTAATTTTGTTCTATCATCTGAAGTATCACGCCTAGAAATCCACCATAATACGAATAGATGCGAAAATTGATCAAGATCTTTTAATCCCTCTACAAATTCCTCGTTTATCTCGATAAAACAAGCATACTTCTCAATACAAACTTTTCCTATTTCATAAACCATGTAACTCATATTAACCAACTAAACATGCTAACAATTTCTTTTGAATGTTTCCTTATGAATGAATCAAATGGAATATTTTAGTTAAATAACAAAATTCAACAACATCATAAGCTTTAAAATGAGTTTTTTAAATTGGAACTTAACTAACGAGATGTCGTAAGGAATCGTTAGGTGATTATTATGGTAAAAAGTATGTATTCATATGTAGCTGAATTTTGGCGAAATAGAGAATCTCCAGAGTTCATTGAATTAAGTAAAAAGAGGATAATTCAATGGAGAAGAGAAGGAGCACTGGAAAGAATTGAACACCCAACCAGAATTGATCGAGCACGAAGTTTAGGCTACCGAGCAAAACCCGGATATATAATAGTTCGTAGTCGCGTTAGAAAAGGCGGTAGAAGGAAAAAAAGACCAGTTAGAGGTAGAAAAAGCAGAAACTTGGGTGTAAACAAGACAACGCCAAAGAAGAGCATTAAGCTTATTGCAGAGGAACGGGCAAATAGGAAGTATTCCAACTTGGAAGTTTTGAACAGTTATTTTGTTGGACAAGATGGTACTCATAAGTGGTTTGAGATTATATTTGTTGATCCACAACATCCAGTTATAGCGAAAGATCCAAGAATAAATTGGATTTCAACCTATGAATACCGTGGAGATAAGAAATATTATCTTAAAAAACCCAAACATAGGGGAAGAGTTTATAGAGGTAAAACTAGAGCAGGCAAAAAAATGAGAGGTCAAACCACTAAAAGAAAAGGAACAGAAAAGAATAGACCCTCATTAAGAGCACACGGAAGACGAGGAAACTAGTTTTTTTTTGTTTTTAAAGTGATTTAAATGAGTATCAGTGTCCATAGAATTAAGATGAGTTTATCAATTCATGCGACAGAAGATAGAGAAAAGGTTCTTTCTACGTTGAATCATTTTATTACACCAGAGATACTAGATGAATCTCAAGTTATCCAAGATACGCTTGAGGGTGGATATGGCAATCCAATTCACTTTATAGACATTAACGTTCAAAAAAAGAAACATGTAAAAAATATCTTCAAGAATATAATTTCAAAACTCTCGGATACAGATAAATCAAAATTATTTAGTGAGTTTAAGGAACGCTTTAATGAAGAAGATACAAAATTTTTCATCAGAATTAATAAAGAACAGGCATTTTTACATAATATTCAAGTCAGTAAAAGTCAAAATACTGTCAGAATTGAGATTAAACTTCAATCTTACAATAAAAATGCAAGCTTTAAGCAATTTTTATGTGATGAAGGATTATTAATTAACTGAAACACACATGTAACGTTTTCACGTAAGAGAACATTTAATAAACGTCTAATTTATAATGTTAAATAATCTATTTTTGTCTCTTCCTTAACTTACAAACAAAAATTTAAAATAAAATACCTTTTTATGAAAGTTAGAGGTTTATAGGATGGATCATGAAATTATACCCCAGCAATAACTTTGCATTTTTACATATATCAAAGATTCATCCGGTTTTTATGACAATTAGTTCTTATAATTCAGAGGTTGATTAACTTGGATAAGAAGAAAATTTTCAAATCAGTTGAAGCTATGCCAGACTTTTCCAATAAAGAAGAAAAAATCTTAGAATTTTGGAAAAAAAAAGATATATTTCGAAAAAGTCAACGAAAAAACAAGGAGAAGAAACTATTTAGATGGTTAGAAGGTCCCCCTACAGCTAATGGTCTTCCACATATGGGACACGTCCTAACTAGATCTATCAAAGATGTATTTCTCAGGTATAAATGGATGCAAGGATTTCATGTTGTTCCACGTATAGCGGGATGGGATACTCACGGGCTGCCAGTTGAGAGAGAAGTAGAAAAAAAATTGAATCTTAATGACAAGAAAGACGTTGAAAAATATGGAATAAAGGAGTTTAATCAAAAGTGTAAAGATTCAGTCTTCATTTATGAAAAAGCTTGGCGTGATATGACAAGACGTATCGGATTTTGGGTTGATATGGATAATCCTTATGTTACAATGCATGAAACATATATTGAAAGTGTATGGTGGGCACTTAAACAGATGTGGGACAAGGATTTAATCTATTTGGGTCATAAAGTCGTTCCTTACTGTTCTCGATGTGGAACACCACTCAGTTCTCACGAGGCAGGACAAGGCATGAAAGAAACCACAGACCCATCGATCTACATCAAATTTAAAGCTAAAGATTTTGATGACACATATTTCCTTGCTTGGACTACAACACCATGGACACTAATATCAAATGTCTGTTTAAGCGTTCATCCCAATGTCGATTACGTTCTTATTAAACATGATACTGAAAAACTAATTTTGGCAAAAACTATAGCTAAAAAACTATTCGAAAATTATGAAGTTTTAGATGAATTCAAGGGTTCTGACCTTGAATATAAAGAATACAAACAACTGTTTCCTTATATTCAACCACAAGAAAGAGCTTTTTTTGTTACTCTTGCAGATTATGTTTCAACAGAGGATGGTTCAGGAATAGTTCATTCTGCACCAGCATTTGGTGAGGATGATGCAGAAACAGGAAGGAAATACGAACTACCTTTCATAAATCCAGTATTAGAAGATGGAACTTTTGATGAAAGAATAAAAGATTTTGCTCATTTACACGTAAAAAAAGCTGATCCCAAAATTATTAAAGACTTGAAAGAGCGGAACTTGTTATTTAAACAAGAGACAGTAAAACACACTTATCCTTTCTGTTATCGATGTGACTCACCACTATTATACTACAGTACACCTACTTGGTATATCAAAATGACAGAAAAAAGAGATGAATTATTACGATATAACGATAAAATAAACTGGTATCCACATCATCTTAAACATGGTAGGTTTGGTAACTTTATCGATAGTGTAAGAGATTGGGCACTTTCTAGAAACAGGTTCTGGGGAACGCCTTTACCCATATGGGAATGTAAAAATGGTCATTATACATTCCTTGGAAGTCTCAAAGAATTGAAAAATTATTATAGAAAGGAATTACCAAAAGATTTCAGTCTTCATCGCCCTTGGGTTGATGAAATAAAATTTGATTGTCCGGAATGTGGAAAAACGGCTCAAAGGGTTCCTTATGTCATTGATTGTTGGTACGATAGTGGTTCAGCTCCATTTGCACAATATCACTATCCATTTGAAAATAAAGAAATGTTTCAAGAACATTTTCCATTTGATTTCATTACTGAGGCATTAGATCAAACAAGAGGATGGTTTTACACACTACATGCCATTAGCACGGTTATTTTTAACAAACCAGCTTACAAAAATTGTCTCACTATGGGGCTAATTCTAGACGAAAAAGGTAACAAGATGAGTAAAAGCAAGGGAAATGTTGTTTCGCCTGATGATGTAATCCCAACCTATGGTGCCGATGCTACAAGATGGTATTTATTTTCTAATCCTACTTGGTCAAATGCACGTTTTTCACCTGAACTTGTAAGACAAGCTATGCAGAAATTCATGCTAACTTTATGGAATAGTTATAGTTTCTTCATCTCTAATTCTAATGTAGATGCGTTCAATCCATTAAACCATCAACTAGAGATGGATAAACGTCCTGAACTTGATCGTTGGCTATTAAGCGAGTTAAATTTCTTAATTCAAGAAGTGCAAGAAGCAATGGAACAATATTCAGTTCATTTAGCGGTTCAAGCTTTCGAAAATTTCACCATAGATAAATTAAGTAATTGGTATTTGCGTCAGTCTAGAAGGAGATTTTGGAGAGAAACAATAGACGAGGATAAAATTTCTGCTTATTTAACTACTTATGAGACTTTTGTTAAGATCACCAAGTTATTAGCTCCCTTTATCCCTTTCTTGTCAGAACAACTATATGAGAATTTGGTCAAAAACATCCAACCTAATTCAGAAGAAAGTATTCATTTATGCTATTATCCAAAAATTGACCAAAATGAAGTTAATAAGCAATTGTCTCAAGACATGAATAAAATATTGTCTATTGTTACAGCTGGAAGAAGCATAAGAGCTCAAGCAAATATTAAATTAAGACAACCTTTAGGAGAACTAATAGTCATTGCACCTAAAGGTAAGGAAAATCTTATTCACAAGTATGAACAGGTACTAATGGAAGAATTGAATGTAAAATCAATCAATATCAAAAAAACATCAAAAGATTTGGTTTCTTATCTTATAAAACCAAACTTCCCCGTATTAGCACCCAAAGTGACTTCTGCTATAAATAAGATAAAAAAACACTTGGAAAATTTGTCCTCTGAAAACGCACAAAAATATGTGGAAAAACTGGAAAGTAATGAATCTTTTGCTATTGAAGTTGCGGGTAAAAATTATGAACTTACTCTCGAAGATGTTGAATACCATATTCAAGTGACAGAAGGTTTCGAGGGTGAAGAAGTAGAAGGGTATCAAATACTATTTGATACAACAATCACACCAGAATTAAAACAAGAAGGATACGTTAGAGATATTATTCGGAGAATCCAAACAATGAGAAAAGACTTGGATTTGGAATATACTCAGAATATTGAAGTATCCGTAAAACCTGGAAACTTTGGTAAAGTAGCAATAGAACAATTTAAGGATTTTATAAAAAAAGAAACGCTCGCGGCAAAATTAACTCTTACCGCTGAACCAAAAGGTAAAATGGTAAAAGAATGGGAATTTGACGACTACAAAGTCAAGATTGGTGTTATTCCTAAGTAAAATAACCTTTTTCCTTTTTTATATTTAAAAGTAACAATTAAAAAGACCAAAGGAAGGGTATACTTGGCCAATGATAGTACCGCTCCAGACTAAGCAAATTTATTATTTGCAATGAGGAACTCACGACGAATTGAGGCCATTTATCTTTCAACTATTTAAACAAGCAAGGGTTTTTTAATTACTTTAGTTTTATTTTTATATCCATGACTAATAGTGTCTCCGAGATACCATTCCACCAATCTGGTCATAATAAAACTGTTTCCTCTATTACTAGAATTAAGGATAAGATAATTTCAGCTGGAGCGGATGGTCGTATCTGTATTTGGTCCAAAGATTTCGATATTGAATATGCTACCATTTATGCTCATGATTCAGCAATTACTGCTGTTTGTTGGGATAAATATCATGATATTCTATTGACTGGAGCAAAAGATACGACTATTAAGTTATGGGATTTGTCATCTTACACTCTATTAGGCTCAAAACACGCACATATTTCTTCTATAATACAGATAGCCCAAACAGATGAACACATTATATCTGCGGGGATGGAACGAATACTTACAAAATGGGACCTAAAAGACAATCAATTAGTTAAAGGAAGAAGAAGAAGGGTGCCTGAGATGGAGAATTTCTTCACCGAGGGTAGATATTTAGTAACTACAAATACACAAGGGTTAACAACAGTTTATGATGTAAAGGACATGTCAAAGATTAAACATCTTTTTATGCGTGATTCAAAAATTTTTCGTACAATTCGCTCTGCAAAAAAAACCATAGATGAATTTGCTGACAAAAACACTCATGACTTATTTTATAAAATGGTTCGATTTGAAGGTATTCCAGTCTATTCCTGTGTTTTCTCTGACAATTTTCTAATTTTAGGACATCAATTTGGACTGCTTTCATTTTGGTCATTAAAAAAATTTAAACTAAAACGTGCTTTATTTATTCACTCAAGCCATATAACCGGAATGAAAGTCTTTGATAATTATCTTTTTTCGATTTCTATGAGCAAAGAAATTTCGAGGTATAATATTAATTTAAGAGTAATTGAAAAGGTTACACAACTCCCAACTCATCCAATTTCCCTAGAAATTATAGATCAAGATACTATTGTGGTAGGGATGATTAATGGTCAGATAATAATATTAGACCACCATTTTAACATAAAAAAAAGAGTAGAGTCTTTTTCAAGCATAACCTCTGCATGTTTAACCCCTAAAGGATTAATCATAGGTTATGAAACAGGTCATGTGTCCCTCTTTGACTATGATTCACAACAAATTATTCAAAAATCCAAAATACACGAAAAAAAAATTGTTGGAATTGGCTATTATAATGACTTTTTATGTACTATTAGTGAGGATGGAAAATTGAAATTGTTCAGAAAATTCTTTGAAGAAGAAAAGACTCAGATATTACCAATTTTACCCTCTAATGTGACAAATTATGGTAGATATATTACTCTCTCTCATAACTATATATTCGATGGAAAAAGCCAACTAATTATGAAAGGTGAGGTGTCAGAACAAACAAACGAAGATCATAAGAGAGATTTGATACACCAATTTCTTGTAAGGAATGGAGACCTCATATTGGTTATAGATGACAAGAAATTGACCCAGTACCAACAAAATAGAGAGAAAATTATTAAATCAGACCTCTATACTGAAAAGATAATATCAAAATTAATCCAGTTGAAAGATAAGAAAGGATCACTGGTATACCAAAAAAAGCATCAGTTTGCCATTATCAATACAAAAATTATTAGAAAATAGCATTATTTTATGTTTTCTTAAGCCTTAATGGTAACATTCTTTGAAATTTAGTCTCGTTATTAAAAAAGAAACTACATATCAGAAAAACCATTAATTTGATATAGTTCAAATAGATATAAGAAATTATGATAGTAGGTATTGTTGGAAAGCCCAGTTCTGGAAAAAGTACTTTTTTAAACGCTTTAACAATGGTAGGAGCTAAAACAGGCGATTATCCTTTCACAACGGTTGATCCAAACAGAGGTACTGCTTATGTAAAGAGCCCTTGTGTTTGTCAAAATTTTGATGTGACATGCAATCCAAAAAATTCCATATGTAAAGATGGAATAAGGTATCTCCCCATACAAATATTGGATGTTGCAGGTTTAGTTCCTGGTGCTTCAGAGGGTAGAGGTTTAGGTAACAAGTTCCTTGATGATTTAAGGCAAGCTGATGTTTTGATTCACATTGTAGATATCAGTGGTTCATTAGACGCCGAAGGCAACTCAATAAAGAAAGGTACTTGGGATCCAATAGATGACATAAAATTCCTGGAAAAAGAGATTGATGCTTGGATATATAATATTATTATGAGAGAGTTTAAGAGTATGAAAAAGAAAGCATCAGCTGAAAAACTAAGTCTCTCCAGTATGCTTACAGATAGATTATCTGGATTAAAAATAACCAAACCCACCATTGAAAATGTCATCAGAGAGACAGATATTATAAACGATGATCCAAAAACATGGGAAGAAAATCTTTCGAGATTAGTTACTTTGATGAGAAAAAAATCAAAACCAATAGTTATAGTGGCAAATAAAATAGATCAGCAAACTGCAGAAAAAAATCTAGAACGAGTCAGACAGTATGTAAATGAAAAGGTATTTCCCACATCTGCATTAGCTGAAGTTGTTTTGCGTCAAGAGGTGGAATCGAGTACAATTTCTTATGTGCCTGGAGAATCAGATTTTACAATAATAGCTGAAGAAAAGTTATCTGAACAAAAGAAAATTCTTTTACATAAAATAAAAGAAAATATTCTCAAAAAGTATTCTTCAACTGGAGTTCAAGACGTTATTGATTATGTAGTTTATGAGAAATTAGATTTAATAGTTGCATATCCAGTTGAAGATATTAGTAGATTAGCTGATAAAGATGGAAATGTACTACCTGATGCGTTTTTAATACCTAAAGGAACAACAGCAAAAGAATTTGCAGAAAAAATTCATACCGATTTGGCGGAAAGTTTTATCCATGGTAAAATCGCTCCTACTGGGAGAAGGATTGGTGCTGATTATGAAATAGAACATAATGATATTATAAAAATAGTAGCAGCAACCAAGTAAGTATTAAAAAATACAATTGAAAAATTAAAGTAATAAAAAAAATAGAAAAATCAAAGGGTTTTTTCACTTTCAGGCATTAAACTCTCAAGTTTTGCTCTCTCAGCAGGTAAAGAAACAACTTTACTTTTTCTTACTTCAATCAAGAGAGTTGGAAATATATTTTCTATAGCCTCTCTAATTTTTAATTGAAGCTCTCCATTCACTAGTTTGAGAACAAAAGCATTAAACACATTTTCCTTGCCTTCTTTCTCAATTATATCATGGATTAGTTTCCTAATATCTTTTTGTTGGCTACTCCCACAATGTATAGGAGTAATAATAATAGAATAAACTCGAACTTTGGCTTTATCCTTTGTTATTATATTTTGAATTTCTTCAATTCTAGAACGGCCTCTTCTTATTTGGGAACGTACTCTTTCTTTTGCTATTTTATGACCAATGAATTCAGTCTTACAGACGTTTCCTTGAACATCTATAATCTTAAAACGCAACTTGAGGGTTCGATCATCATATATATCATCTGCGAGTCCCATCCCTGCCATTTCGATAACTCTACCAAAAAGTTTCTCTACATCATCAGCAGGAGTTTCTCCTAGAGTTTTATCTGTAACATAGGCAGGAGGCTCTACAGTATACCATGACTTTTCTCGCCACTTGTCAACGATTTTTCTTTGAACTTTTTTTCCTTTTTTGCGCGGACTTTTCTGAGCTGACAAAGACATACACCTAATAATATATGTGTCTCCGATTTACTTTTTCGTTTTAAATGTTATGATTAATGGTAGAAAACCTATCAACTTAAAGTTGTAGATGCCACATCAGAATCATATACACGTTCAATCAGGCCAGTGGTAAATAGAAGATCGTCAACTATATATCGTATAGACGATAAATTGCAACTAGAAAGTATATTGATGTTAAGGATATTTTTTCCTCTAAAGATATGAATTTCGGAATTTTTATCAAGTAATGAATTTTCTGGTGAAATTGCCTTTTTTATAATTCTCAATAACTTAGATGAATTGGAGTGGAATGAAATACAGCACCTTATTTGTTTTTTATCATTCATGTTCATCACTCAAAAATGAAGTTAAATTTTCAGATTTTGATTTTGGATTTGATTTCTTTTTCTCATCAATTGCTTTTGATTGTTCTTTTTTTTCTGCTTTAGATGATTTTTTGCATTGAGATCCTATTTCACTCATTGATTCTTCTTGTCCTTTTTTCTCATTGAATTCTTCAGCTTGTTTTTTTTCATTTTCATTATCTTTTTTTGTTTCTGTTTGACTTGTTTTTTTCTCATCTAATTCTAAGGCACCATCAAAATGAGTATTAATTCTTTGTAAAACATCTTCTATAAATTCATCAGCCAACAATACATAATAAAAGTCTCCTTGTTTATCAAAGCTTTCAATTAAATCTCCTAATAGTGTAGAGAATAAAGGAGAAATTGATGACCCTAATTTTTCCATAGTTTGACTTTCATAGACATACAATTCAGATTTTTTATTTTCTTTAATGTGCATAATAATTGGTTTATCTAATGGGATAACTAGACCATAAATTAGTGCTTTAAATATTTCCATGGAAGGCTCATTTAAAAACAAATCAGTACTATCCATAAATCTGTAATATTTAAATTCTTCAAGTTTTTCAGGGTGATGTTCTAATTGATCCAAAATATATGTTGCTTCTCCAAAATAATCACTGAGAAATCTTACAACATGGTCATATTGTCTTTTTCTATCGCCCAATACTAATGCCATAGCCAAACTATATTTCTTTTTTAAACATGCACCTTTTATTAATCGCAGATATTCTTCTGCATTTCTTGTTAGTTTGTCCTTAGGTTCAGTAGTGAATATATAAACGGGTCCTATTAATTTATAGGTTTCTTGTACTGAACGTTCATTATTACTCATTAATAGGGAAATAAGACCGTCATTTAGCTTCCTAACTTCGTCAATAGACAAATCAGATAAAGTACGCCATTCGCCATCTGCATCACGCATTCTTATCCCCTGTTTGGAAAGGAAAGAAGTGCATGCTTTTTCATTTCCAGTTAATCCAGGTAGAAAAGGATTAATTGAATACTTTAAGGCTAAATGAATCGGTTCACTTTTTCTACCTACGAGTTTTGTACCTTTTTCGACTTTTACATTTTGAGATTTAATGCCTTCTTCTAGGACTAAACGACTTAATCCCGTTAATTTTTGAGTAGAACTATCAACTTGTTTTTCACCAAGAGCAGAAAGTATTACCAAATCTGAAAAACGAGTGTATGTATCATCTATAAATTCTGCAACAAAATATGCTAAAACCGCATTCGTACTATCAGATATATCTATATCTATCCCATCAACTGAAAGGCTGAAAAAATCTTTAAGGGGGGAAAATATGTTTCCTTCTTCTTTCTTGAAACTTTTTTCAATTAAGAAAAACTTAGAATCACTTTTATTCTTAATTAATGAAATGATCGAGGGATAATCCTTTTTACCTATAATGCAATAACTAGAATAGCTGGATTTACTGATATCATTCTGATTTTTATTATTCGTAAGAAAAGATATGTGACAACCTATTTTTTTTTCATAAAATAATTTAGTTAAAATACCAGCAGCACAAATATTATCAATTGTTGGAGAGATTATTAAATTAATGTTACTTTCCATTCCGAACAGATTTTCTCCAAATTCTTTAGCAAACTTCTTTAACTGTTTTATATCTTTAAACTCAATATTTTTTGTCATACTTTCCACTAATTCCAGTAAAAAAAAGTAAAAAAAGTTAAAAAATGTTGCTCTTATAATAAAAGACCAGCATTTTCAGGTTTATATTTCCAATCTGGTGCGAAAACGCCTTTCTTCTTATAATATTTAACTAATCTTCTAATCTTAGATTCCATAAGTTGAAGACCTCGCTTGCTATGAAGATCCTTTTCATTTTCTTCTAGATGCCTTCGTAAATTCACAGCTTTCCTAACTAGATCAACAAGATCCTCAGGATATTTAGGCGATAAATTCAAATCTTCAAGAATATGAATCATCTTTTTCCCTAATATATCACGAACATTAGGAATACCATATTTGTCTCTTAAAACCACACCTATCATAGCTGAAGAGAGACCTTGACGTCGCAATTCCTCAATCTTCTTTACAATAAACTCTTCATCATGTTTTAGCCAGTCTGGTTTTTCTGTACGGTAAGGTCTAGTTGAACCGGCTTTTCCGCGTTTTCTTGAATGCATTCTTGCCATTAATAATCACCATTTATTTAGAGACGAAGGCGGTATCTGGTGAGCATACCCAATGGAAAAACATTAGGTTAAAATATAAATGCTTTGATTAAGCTGAGAAAAGATATTTATTTACTGGAATTCTTCTTGAAAACCCTGTCCTTTAGGAAGATTAAAACATACCAAATTTTTTAGTTTCTTGTGATCAACAAAACCAACTCGGGGATAGATGAACCTGTCATCAGCGAGGTTTTATATGTTTAAATAGCTGACTGAGTGCTTTTTGCCGATGAGAAAAAATGTTTTTCAGTTTTATGTCCATTTGTGCATAAGAAAGTTTGGATTTTTTTGGAATAAATATTGGATCATAACCAAATCCTAGGTCACCAATCATTTTTTTAGAGATTCTTCCTTGGGTTACTCCAGCAAAAATTTTTATTTCACCCATTGAGTAATAAGCAATAGATGAGCGAAATTCAGCTGTTCTCTCTCGATTTTCTTCCATCAGTTTTAAAATACCTTTATTTCCTATTTTTTTAAATATAAAAGAAGAATAGGGTCCTGGAAAGCCATTAAGAGAATTTATAAACAGACCTGCATCTTCTAAAAAAAAACTTGATTCAGAGAGCCCCTTTTCCTCTTTTAAAATAAACTCGCAACTTTTTTTGGCAATAACTTCTAATGAATCATTTTGAGATTCTTCATATTCTAAATTATACCATTTCACGTTAATTTTAAATTTATTAGCCAACTCCAATGCTTCTTTAAATTTATGCTCGTTGTGAGTAACAAAATTTAGTTGCATACGAGAATTTTGAAATTATAATATTAAAATGTAAGGTTAAACTAGAGATAGAAAAAGTATAAAAAGTCACATGAATAATCATTATTGTAAAGGTTAATGACAAGAGAATATGGTGAAATATCATGGAATATCTAACAACGTCAACAATTCATAATAATAGTGAAAAAGTCAGTCTTTCGGACAATGTGATCAAGGAAATATCAAAGATTACGGAAAAAGGACAAATTTTAAGTGTATATTCATCAAATGCTAGAGCAATATACTTTTTTCCAGTAAACTCAAAAGTTTATCGCATAAGCATTCAAATCTATCCGTTGACACCAGAGATTGTGGCAAGGATTATGACTAAGATTTCTGAATTTGCGAGAAAAGTCATATACAGCACAGGTTTGTGTCTAATAGAGTCTAGATGTTTTTGGGAGGGTTATTTGGCAGAGAAGGATTTATCAGTGGATTTTGACAAAATAAAAGAGATACTAAATTCAGTTCCTGAGGTAAAAGAAGTCGAGATTTCACCTGTTGAAATCGTTGATAAGTGATCAATAAATGAATTACAAGTGAAGTTTGATATCTAAGACTTCAACTTGTTCTTTATATCTATTTCTTAGTGTTACTTCAGTAATTTGGCAGACCTTAGCCATTTCTTTTTGTGAACATTTTATACCATTATTTAATGCTGCAATATATAGTGTAGAAGCAGCTAAGGAGTTTGGATTTTTTCCAGCTGTTATTTTTGCTGCCTTTGCTTTTCTAAAGATTTCCTTTGCTTCATTTATAACAATCTGGGGTAAATTTAACATAGAACCAAATTTTACTATTTTTCCTTCTGGATTCGCTAAAGGTATTTTAAAATCAAGATTTTTTAGAAGTAATCTATAATTCCTAGCAACTTTCTTTTTGCTTAATCTTGTTTTTTCAGCAATATCTTTTAATGTTGCGGGATTCTTATTCAAACGACAAGACAAGTAAACAGACGCAGCTACTAAAGCTTCTGTAGACCTCCCTCTAATTAAACCCGTTTTTAGGATTTTTCGATAAACAATTGCTGCTGTCTCTCTAATTTTCTGGGCAATATTTAGTTGACTACTTATCCTTTTTATTTCATTCAGTGCAATACGTAGATTCCTCTCTGTACCAAATTGAAAAACAGCTCTTCTTTGTAATGTTCTCAAACGGAACATTTGACTGGCTTTTTTTGGTGAGATATTTCTTCCAAAAATATCTCTATTATTATAATCAATAACCGTTCCATATGGATCATATTGCAACAAGTTTTTTGGGCTCCCCGTTCTAACTCTATTATCGTGCTGTTCTTTATTATAGGCACGCCATTCTGGCCCTCTATCGATCCAAGAGTCTTCTACTACTAATCCACAGTTCCCACAGACTATTTCGCCTCTTTGTGAATCAAATGTCAATTTATTGGAGTTACAATCAGGACAGTGTCTAATTCTTGCTCTTGCTTTATTATATGTACTATTACTTATCTCAGATTTATTGAAATTAATTGAATCACGAGGCATCCTAATTAGCTCCTATTTGCTAAATATATAAATATTGGGAGGTATATAAACTTGATTAATTGGTTGGTCTTTATTTTTTCTCGATGATGCAAACTATTAAAAATAATTTATTGTGGATTTTATCAAGAAAGATATATCTATCTTGTTCCACTAAATTAGGAGTGTTAAGATTGTCACAAATAAAAACAGAATTTAAGTTAAATATTGGCGATAATGAAGGAAAATGCCACTCAAAAATTATTACTGAGGCTCAAGCCAACAGTTTAATCGGTTTAAAAATTGGCGATAAAGTGGATGGTAAATTAATTGGGTTTCCTGCATACGAATTCATAATAACAGGAGGTAGTGATAAAGATGGTTTCCCCATGAGACCAGGGATACAGGGAAGTGGAAGACGAAAATACCTCTTGAGTGGCGGTGTAGGGTATAAACCAGAAAGAAAAGGAAAACGCTATAAAAAGAGTGTTAGGGGCAATACAGTTTCTGATGCTATATATCAAATTAATATGAAAGTAGTTAAAGAGGGAAAAAATTCAATCACCGAATTAATTGAAGAAAGTCTTAAGGCTTAATCTCTCAAGTCCCTTTGAAGAATACTTTTCATATTTTTTATTTCCATATCCATTCATCTTAAACTTAAACATTTTTTCGATTTTTAGTTTTGTTATTGTCATTTATTGTAAAAATCATTTTAAAAAAAATTAGGAAAAATATTCCCTATAATTAAAAATTTCATTGTTGCTTATCTTTTGTTTCTGTAAAATAAAGATAGAGTGTAAAAAGTATCATCATAAAAAGCTCTCCACCATAAATCGTCCAAATCATTGCTCCACTAAAATTAGTTTCTTGAACAGCTAAACCAGCAGGTCGAATTGAAACGACTAACCAAGTAAAAAGGAAGGTAAAGATTGCACTAAATATGATACTTCCCCATGATGGTAAACTTGCTTGTATTTCTGATAGGGTTGCAATGAAAATCACTAAAAAGAAGAACATAAACGATAATAGTATAATTTGAAGTATAGTTAATCCAACTTTATATTCATTCAAATATAACCAACTGAGCCAATTAGGTGATTCTTCTTCAGAATAAGAAGCAAAAAGAAGGGATAAAATAATCATTGCTACGGTTAGGATCCCACTTAAAAGTAATGTTCTATTTTTTTCGTTTCTCCAGATATTTTCGTATAAACTCATTGTTTAATCTTCTCCGTGTATTATCTCACTTTCATTTAAATTGAGCTAATTTAAAGATTTATTATAACACATTTTTTTCATGTGTTAATATTTTTATCTGTGCAATGCTCACAATAATAGATATATAAATCCCTCGCCTTAATACAAAAATATATAGATCGAGAAATGTCATTTTTTTGGCTAAAAAAACTAAAAACTAACACTTTAAGTTCATAAAGTTTTTGAAGAGTTGAAGGTGAAGATATCCATCTAAGATGAAAATGCAAATGAAGAAGGATTATCTCTCAAACCATGTTATATCTTGTGAAAATTACTTACTTGATACTAGTCATGAAAAGATAGAAAAACTCATTGAATTGGCGCTGAAGCTAAACATTAGAGTTCTAGTCTTCGAAAATTTAGATATTGTAAAAAGAGACAAATTAATTAAAGAATTCCAAGATAGATATCCATTAATTTCACCAACTACACTCTTTCATCACTATGATACAATAGATGAAGATATTTTAATTAGAAATTTTATTCACTATATAAGAAATAATAATCACATTTTAATTGCAACAAGAAAAACAATTACTGAAACTAATATCAATAAAGTTAAAAAATTTTTATCAAAAAACAGATTTAACTTTGATTTAATCGCAGTAAGCGCTAACAGCGAAAAATTATTAAAATGGTCCTTACATGATCGCAGAATTGATTTTGTGACTGTTGACGATATTTCCAAAGGCCAAATTATCGATAAAGGTGTGTGTTCTCTTTTAAAAGAGTTTAATAAACCATTAGAAATTACTTTTTCTCCTATTCTAGACGCTAAAAACTTGAAAGAGATTAGTTATCATTTAAGAGAAAGAAAAAAACTAGTAAATTTACTTTTAGAGAAAAAAGTAGAATTGATTTTATCATCCAATCCCTCTAAAATATTTCTCTTAAGAACAGCAGATCAATTACGTTATCTAGGTTCACTTATTTCAATTCCTTTCTCTCTTTCAAAATCATATGTATTAGAGAACCAATTAAGAATTATAGTAAAAAATGTCATTAAACTGGATGAACGATATATATTTGAAGGAGTAAAGGAGGTAGAATGAATGGTAGAGTTGTATAGAGATCGATATATAATTTATGAAGTCATATCCAGTCACGAAATTAAGAACATTTATGTAATTAAAGAAACGGTTTGGAAAACTTATGGAGTTTTGTTTGGAGTAACAGAATCCGCTGATGCTGGGCTCTTTTTTAGTGATTATAATCACAAAAAACAGATAGGGATGGTAAGAGCCACCCATAAGTCCATTAAAAAACTGTTCAGCTGTTTTGCTTTTATAACAAATATTAATGGTAATGAAATAATAATCAGAGTACATTATACAAGTGGATTAATAAGAAAAGCTAAAAGAGTTTTTAACAAATTAATTGATGACCCAGATACCGATAAAAAATTTGATTAATAACATCGAATAAAACATAATAATGAGCGATATCCCCCTAAATAAAAATGGTGAAGTAATTCGGCCAAGTTGGGACAAGTATTTTATGTCCATAGCCAATATAGTCAGAACCAGATCAACATGTGTAAGAAGGCAAGTAGGTGCTGTTTTAGTAAATGACAAACATCAGATAATATCAACAGGTTATAATGGTGTTCCAAGAAATATCCGTCATTGTACGATTGCAAACTGCCCCAAATTACATGAAAAATCGGGAGAAAAAAATGATCTATGCCCAGCTGTACACGCAGAGCTAAATGCCATAATACAAGCTGCCACAGCAAGTTTTAGTCCCGAAGGTGCAACACTTTATACTACAACGCGACCATGTAGTTCTTGTACAAAAGCAATAATTAATGCAGGAATAAAGAGAGTAGTATTCACACAAGATTACACTGATCCCCTCCTCAGATCAGGATGGCTAAATACCGATGAAGTAAATTTTGAACTCTATAAAGAAAAATAAGTTTTCACAGGATATCGATTTGTTTCAAAATATTAAAAGCCAATACATTTTTTTATTCTATTTTTTT
>CAZHRF010000006.1:0-99297 GCA_964534625.1 uncultured archaeon
CTTCCTTCCTCTGTCCCCTCAGAGGATGGAACTACGAACCCTTTTTTTTCTTTATCACTAATTTTTTATTTTACACTTCTAGTTTAATTTTATGAATATAATTGGCTCGTATTCTGATTTCCTTAATATAGCTAGAGAGCATATTGTGGGTCGTGATGAAGAGCTTGTTTTACTTTACAAAGCTGTGCATCAACGATTACCTATTATTTTAGAAGGCCCCATTGCAACTGGTAAAACTGAGTTAGCAAAGACGTTAGCCAAACTCTTGGATAAACCTTTTTATCGTGTCGATGGCGATGACAGTTTAACAGCTATTAAATTAAAAGGGTGGTTTGACCCTCCTCTTGTACTTAAGAAAGGTTTTTCTTTGGATACATTCATTCCTGGTCCTTTAACTCAAGCCATGCTTGAAGGAGGTGTTTTTTTCTTTAATGAAACCAATCGTGCTCCATCAGAAACTATTAACGCTGTTTTATCTGCGTTGGATGAAAAACTGATCACAGTACCTCAATTAGGAGAAATTGAAGCTAAAAACGGTTTTCTACCTATTTTTGCCTTTAACCCACAAGATACGATCGCAACCAATCCTTTGCCATCAGCTTTTTATGACCGTTGTATTTGGATCAAATTACTTCCTCAATCATTGGAAGAGATGATAGAGATTACAACAATGCGTACAAAATGTAATGATACATTTCTTATAAAACTCGCGTGTGAGCTTGTCCAAGCAACTTTGGTTCATCCTGAATTAAAAAAAGCGTCAACCGTTAGAGGGGCTATCCAATTAGTTCATTTACTATACCCCCAAGAAACGATAACCCGCAATACTTTATTATCAGTGGTCCTACCTATTCATTCTCGAAAAATAACCATCAAATCTACTTCAGCAAAAAATGAAGAATCCATATTAACCGAGATTACCGATAAATTATTGGTTAAATATCAAGACCATCCTAGAATAGAATCAAAAAAAGCATAAAAGGTGACCCTCAATTAAAAGGGGATGAACCGTTTTTAAGAAATAAAACCAAGCAAATCGAACATAAAATATTACTTAATGATATCTATCTAGAACTAGGAAAACGCGAAGACGATTCTTCACATATAATTAAATTAGCGAATACCGCTAAAGAAAGTCAGAGTCTAGAGGGGTTAAGGATTATTGCCACCAATTATCCCTCGATTGTAGGTATTGTTTTGAATAGCATGGAACTCAGCAATGTACTTTTTAATGAAGGTCTAGATAAAAATTTACTTGAACTCTTTAGTTTGACAAAGAGTACACTAAGTTATGAAAAAAGAAAAACTATCATAGAACGTTTGATACCCTACATTGTAAAAAAATCTTCAGATATTTTCACGAAAAGTCAATCGATTGGCCTTTCATCTTTTTCTTCTTATGAACCAGGATTTGAATGGGATCTAATGCTTACCCTACAAAACATATTACAATCGGGTACAAAACACATTACATACGATTCAATCATAACCAAAAAGACAAGAAAGCGAGATTTAGCTTACTTCATTTGTATTGATAAAAGTTTAAGTGTATTTTCTTTAATTCATCAAATTGTCTTACTTGCTGCAGTCCTTTCATATGCAAGCAAAGGAGAGGATTATTCTATAGTGGTTTTTGACAGCCAAGCACGTGTTCTAAAAGAGATAAGAGAATACAAACACATAGAAAAAACAATAGAAGAAATTTTAACTATCGAGAGTGGAGGAAAAACGAATATTCATGCAGGTTTAAAAGCATCGTTACAAGAAATGATGATGAGCAGAAAAACAAGGAATAGATTACTTTTAGTAACAGATTTTCAAAAAACAGCTGGAAAGGATCCTTTTTCTTTACTTACTCAATTTACTGATGTAAAATTGATATATGTGAGGAGTCATAGAGATAGAGCTATTATAAACAAAGTTGAAGAATTAGAAAATACTGAAATCTTTGAATTATCTACAGATACAGATTTACTAACTCTTTGTAATCAACTATTAATGTAAAGAAAGAGAGGAAATGAAAAAAGCAAAACAGATTAGTCTCTTCTTCTTCTTCTTTTTTTAAAGAAAATAGCACTTTGTTCAGTTACTATAAGAAAAATACCAAGAAAATCAAAAACTAGCCCATGATATTTTGCTTTTGTTCGTTCAAACGTATATGATAGACTTACTTCAATTCTATATCTAAATGATGTTGTTTCGTTAAAATCATCAGCAAGCAATATCAAATAATAAATATCAGTTTCTGGTAAATCAAATGATAAAACATCAATTGTGAGGTCATCTGTAGTAACATTCATTTTCGTATAATATGTAGCATTGTCAAATAGATCAGATTTTAGATTTTCATAACTCGCGAATAATTCATCATAGGAGATATTAAATTGATAATAAGCTTTAGTAATATTTTCAAATTGATCAAAAAAAGCATTAAAACCATTCTCTTCTGCTAAAAGGATTGAAAGATTATAATCTACTCTTCCTTGCTTGCTAGATATATTTAGATATTCTAGATTGTTTTCTTCATTTTCGATAATTAGTCCTAGTGTAGGATCGAAATGTGAGTTCGTTACTTCAAGACTACTTGTTGCCACATAATTTCTAGAATAACTATAGCCTATAATAGGGCCCATTAAGAGTCCTAAAAATAAAAGGTATATCCCAAACAGAGTGAATTTCTTGTTGATATGTCTATAAACGTTCGTACAAAAATCGTTTATTTTACCTTGATTTTCTTTTGGTTGTTTACGTTTTACTGTAGGTATGAATATAATAAATACCCATAGTACTACTATCAAAACTTGAACTGCTAACTGGTCAATATACAAATCAATATACTCACCATATATTTGCATTCGCTCTTCTTGTGATACATTGATGAAGAAAAGATTTGTTCCTTCCTTGTATGAGTAAATTGTCCATCTAGGCAAGATACCAACCAAAACTAAAGGTAAAAACAACCATGCTTGATTAGAGAATCTAAAATAAACAGTCAAATCATAAAATCTTGAATCGAGTGGCCAAAATAATTGAATTGGTCCCCATCCAAGATCTAAAAAAACATGTAAAAAGTACATGATAGCAGCTAACTTCATAGTATAATTTTTATATTTACTCTCTTGATCAAATATATTCCTTGATTGATTCAGTTGTTCAAGTATGAGTATTCCGAGAAGAAAAAAAGTTGGTAATACAATACTATGAGTTGGTCCCCTGTGTATACCGAAGAAAATATCTATATCGGGTAATAGTGCTACTAGGTTAATAAGCAGAAAGGTCCATCTATGTTGTTTATAATATTCTTTCTTCTCTTTAGGGAGTAAACCCCAGACAAATAGTCCTTGTAATGCAAGATGAGTTGGTGTCAATGCCATAGTGATATTTCTCCTTTTAGATACATAGTATACATTCAGTATAAAGCATTTTTTCTGTATATTTATATATGAAAACCTGTTTGTATTTATTGAACATTTGCTTATTACAACTAAAAACAAAGACTTATTATTCTTAGAAGTCATAAACGATTCAGAACATTTGGGGTATTAGAATGATTGAAAACATGCAATCTCAGTATATTGAGAGATTAAAAAGTTTCTTCCAAGGATATGTGAACGAATCTGGAAGGCATATTTATGTTGAACAAATTCAAAAAATATCGTTAGAAGGATTGCTCTCACTTTACATTAATTATGATGATCTATTACGGTTTGATCCAGGTACAGCTCAAGAACTGAGGGAAGACCCAGAAACTATCATCCATGACGCTGATGAAGCATTTAGAGAGGTCTTAAAAATTGAAGACCCGATTTATGCAGAAGAACATAAAAATGATTTACGTGTTCGTTTTACTAATATCCCCGACCAAGTAGATCTACGATATCTACGTTCTGTTCACCTTGGAAATCTTATTTCTGTAGAAGGCATGATTGTTAGACAAAGTGTGGTTAAACCACTGTTAGTTCAAGGTGTTTTCCAATGTCTAAATTGTGGAGAAACATCTCTTGTGCACCAAGAATTGGGATTGTATACAGAACCAACACAGTGTCCTAACGCCAATTGTGGAAAAAAAGGACCATTTAAGTTATTAACTGATGATCCCTATACAACATATACCGATTTACAAACAGTTACTATTCAAGAACGCCCCGAAAACCTCCCTCCTGGACAAATTCCCCGTTCTCTTCCTGCTAGGTTGGTTGGTGATCTTGTAGATAAGGTACGGGCAGGAGATAGATCTATTGTCAGTGGTATAGTAAGAATGAAGGCTAGTTTCCAAGGAAAAAAAGGAAGACTAGCAACATTCAACCCATGGATGGAAGTGAATTTTGTTTCCTCAAGAGAGAAAGAATTTGAGGAGATAGATATTGATCCAGAAACAGAGAGAAAAATAGTTGAATTATCCAGAGATCTAAATATCCATCAAAAAATAATTCGATCAGTGGCACCGTCAATATATGGAATGGAAACAATAAAAGAAGCAATAGCAACAGTACTTTTTGGTGGAGTGTCAAGAGTAGCACCAGATGGAATGAAACAAAGGGGAGAGTCAAACTTACTGATAGTAGGAGACCCGGGAGTAGCTAAATGTGTAGCTCCCGACACCAAAGTGTTACTGGCCAATGGTGAATTAAAAGAAATACGTGATATAGTTGAATCTCAATTGTCTATAAATAAAACAGAAATTGATGATGGCTATTATGCAGAAGGAATTTTACCAATAATGACACTTAGACCCGATGGAAAAATTGTTGAACATTATGCCAATATATTTTGGAAAAGAGAAAGTCCTAAGAATATTTACCTGATTACCACAAAAACAGGGAAAAAACTACATGTTACACCTACTCATCCATTTTTCACAATAAAAAAAGGGAAAATTGCTTCTATCCGTGCTCAAGATTTAGAAACAGGTCAATTTATAGCAACTCCTAGATTGATAAAATCTAATATTGATATAGTACCAAATTTGCAAGAATTATTTAGAAATACTAGAAAAGAACTGGACCTATCCCAATATAAAATGGGGATTTCTCGAACAACTTATCAGCATTATGAAGAGGGTGATTGTAATCCTTCAATGGCTAAATTGCAAACAATAGTAAAACATTTAGAAAATACTGTAATGAGCTCTAAATCGCTTAGTTTAAAGAAATTAAAGAAGCACTCTACCTCCGATATATTTTGGGATCAAGTTATAGGTATTAAGAAAATTAAACCTAAATTCGATTATGTTTATGATTTGCAAGTACCTATTACTCATAATTTTATAGCTAATGGTGTTGTGGTACATAATAGTCAATTACTACAATTTACTCATAGATTAGCTCCAAGAGGAATTTTTACATCAGGGAAAGGATCGTCAGCAGCAGGGTTAACAGCAGCAGTTGTACGAGATGCAGATACAGGAGAGTTTACATTAGAAGCAGGTGCACTAGTGCTTGGAGATCGTGGAATTGCGTGCATGTTACCAGATTCCAAGGTTGTTTCCAATGGAAAAATAGTACGAATTGAGCAGTTATTTGATGAGAATAATAAATACGTGGGCAAAACCAGTCAAGAAATAATCGAGATTACTGACATAGAAATTGAAACATTAGTATTGGATGATACTCTAATCTCAAAGAGCGCAATAAGTTCAAAAATACGTCGTAAGAGATATGATGGTCGTATATTGGAATTAACAACAGATACTGGATTTAAATTAAAATTGACCCCAGACCATAAAATAATTGATGGTGCAACGCTAGAATGGAAAGAAGTTAACGAATTAAATTCCGGTGATTCTGTTGTTGCTCCATTGCTACTAAAGAATAATACAAAAGATATATTTGTTTTAGATGTTTTGCCTAATGATTGGATAGCGATTCTATCTATTGAAGAAAAGAATAAACTCAGAGAATATATTTTAAGGAAATACTCATCTTTGGCTGAATTTAATAGAAAATATGGTATCGATAAAGGAGTCTTTTCTGGAAAATCACCTCTAAGGATATCAATTTTCAAATCAATCCTTGATGAATTCAATGTTTATACTAAATGGAAAAAACACCCATTTAAATATGGTAGAATTGCATCTGGGGAAAAATTAAAAGTCTCTAAAATAACACCAGAAATGGCTTATTATTTTGGATTCTTATATTGTGATGGGTGGGTACAAGATACAGGAAGATCGCTTAACTTGGCGATTAGTCAATCTGAACCAAATATGAAACAAATTAGTCAAATCAAACAAATGTTCAATACTTTTTCGAATAGAAAAATTAATAGCTATAAAAGAAAGACAGAAAGTAATATTAGAGGTCAAGATGTAAGGAGTGTTCAATATCACCTAAAAATTGGTTCCAATCTCCTTGGTACATTATATGAACACATAACTCGTGATAATCTATCTCATATATTAGAACTAAAGGATGAACAGCTTAAAGCTTTTCTTGCTGGATGTATAGATGCTGATGGTTGTATTTCAACAAAATCAAACAGAAATGGCGGAAAAACTTACAGAATAGTGCATTTTGATTCGTTACTTTCTGATAGCCAAGACGTTAATGAAAACATTTTGTTAGCGCTCAGAAGATTTGACATTTATGCAAAAATACAAAAAACTCAGAATCCAAACGTTGATTCTATTCTAATAACTTCAAGAAAAGACGTTAAACGTCTCTCAAAAACAATTTGTGATTATAGTGTGAAATCAAAAAATATCGAATCAAGAAAGAATAAAGTATCTTCTAGTCGAGATAAATTACCTCAAAAAGTTGTAGCAGAAATCTGCTCAGATATAAGAAAAGAATTTTCTACCCCTATTTTACTAGAAAAGGGTCTTTGGAGCACGATTTATTCGTATCAAAAAGAAAAATATCTACCTAGTAGAGGACAATTAGGAAAAATTAAAAATCGCTTACCATGTTTAAGTGACAAAGTTAATGCAAAAATAAACATGCTTCTAAGAGAAGACTTCTTCTTAGAACAAATTGTTGATATCAAAGAAAAGCAATATAATGGCTATGTATACGATTTGTATGTTCCAGAGTATCATAATTTCCTTGCAGATGGAGTAATAGTCCATAATTGCATAGACGAGTTTGACAAGATGAACCACTTAGATCGTTCTTCTATTCATGAAGCTATGGAACAACAAAGTTATCATCCCTCCTTCGATCTTACTTTAAGTGACAAGACTTCCGTTTCCATTGGTGATTTTGTAGATGATCTATTTTTGATGTATCCTTCCCGTAAAGTTGATGGTATTGATTGTGAGATCCTTGATATTGATGATTTGGATCTTGGTATTTTTACCACTGATTTTTCAACAACTTACCGTACAAATATCAATAGAGTTAGTCGCCATACGGCACCAGATTATTTCATTAGGATAACCTATGATAATGGTAGAAATATATTAGTAACACCTGAACACCCTGTTTTCGTTTCAGAAGAAGGTAAGATTATAACTAGAGCAGCTGAAAAGATTTCTAAAGGTGATTTCGCGCCTGGTGTAAATGAACACTCATTTGAAGATGAGCAGTATATTGACACAAGGTTACGTGTAAAAAATGTTGAAATTATCAAGAATGAAGGCAAGTACAAAACAGATTGGGTATACGATGTTACAGTTGAACCAACAGAGACTTTTATTAGTCAGGGTTTAGTCCTGCATAATACGGTTAGCATAGCCAAAGCGGGTATTGTTGCTCAACTTAATGCACGTACTGCTATTGTGGCAGCTGCCAATCCCCGTTTTGGTCGTTATGAAAAGAATCGTCCTGCCTTAGAAAATATTAATCTCACGCCTACTATCCTTTCACGTTTTGATCTTCTTTTTGTTGTAAAAGACGAACCTGCCCCCGACCATGATCGTAAAATGGCACGTCATATTTTAGATCTTAGACGCGGGCAAATAAGTGAATATTCGGATCCCCCTATTGATATGATTTTATTACGTAAGTATATTAGTTATGCTAAGCAACATGTACAACCTAATTTAACAGATGAAGCTATGAAACGTATAGAAGATTTTTATTTGGGATTGCGTAGGCAATCTGATGATAAAACATTAGCTATTACTCCACGATATCTTGAAGCGATTATACGTCTTTCCGAAGCCCAAGCTCGTATGGCACTTAAAGATGATGTAACAATCGACCATGTAGAAGCTGCAATTCGTCTTCTAAATGATTCATTAGAACAAGTTGGGAAAGATCCCATTACGGGGAGAGTTGATATTGACTATATTATTTCAGGTACAACTAGTGCTTCACGTTCAAATATGCAAGTGGTTATGGATATAATCAAGGTCCAAACGAAGAAAGGCAAAAGCGAACTGGTTTCTATTGACAAGATAAAAGAACTTGCTAAAAAGGAAGGAATCGATAATGATTTTATTGATCGATTAATCGTGCAACTACGGCAAAATGGTGAAATATACTTGCCAAAAGAAGGATATGTTAAGTTGGTATAACCAACTAAAAAAAGGAGCAGATTGAATGGAAATTTCATCACTACCTATTCCCCCTCAAATTATAGATTTACTAAATGAAGAGGGTATAAAAACCTTATATCCCCCTCAGACCAAAGCAATCGAACAAGGCCTCTTAGATGGAACAAATATGGTCGTGGCTATCCCGACAGCTTCAGGAAAAACTTTATTGGCACTATTAGCCAGTCTTAAAAGTTTAGAACAACCGGGAGTAAAAGTATTATATTTATCCCCATTAAAAGCATTGGCGTATGAAAAATATCAAGAATTTAGGAAATATTTTAACAAATTAAACAAAAAAGTCGTATTACTTACTGGCGATTATGATGCAGAGGACAGAAAAGCATACTATTCAGATATAATTATAGCAACAAACGAAAAAGTTGATTCAGCATTAAGACACAGTTCAAAATGGTTGACGCAGTTGGGGGTGATTATTGTTGACGAAGTACATCTTATTAATGATGGACATAGAGGACCAACTTTAGAGGTCGTATTGGCACAACTCAGACAGATAACAAAAGCCCAAATACTTGCACTTAGTGCCACCATTAAAAATGCAGATCAAATTGCGAGGTGGTTACAAGCCGAACTGATATCAAGTGACTGGCGGCCAGTAGAGCTAAAAGAGGGAGTGTTGTATGGGAACAGAATAATTTATGCAGATGAAAAAGAAAAAAAAATCACCCATTACAAAGATGATAGCTTTTTAAATCTAATAGAATATATACTAAAAAACAACGCACAAGCACTTATCTTCAATACTACACGGAGAACAGCTGAATCTACCGCCAAAAAAATGGCCAGATTGGTCAAAAACACTTTGTCGATAGATGAACAACGAGAGTTGGTAGGATATGCCAATATGATAGTAGATTCAGGAGAAAAAACGAAACAAGCCAAAGAGATAGCTGAACTACTAAAAAATGGTAGCTGTTATCATCATGCAGGATTAAGTCCAACAGAGAGAAGGGTAATAGAAGAAGCTTTCAAAAAAGGATGCATAAAGATAATATCTGCGACGCCAACTTTAGCTGCTGGAGTAAATCTTCCAGCAAGATATGTAATTATCAAAAGTGTTTATAGATATAATGTGACACTTGGCAATGTTCCCATTCCTGTATTAGAATTTAAGCAACAATCAGGGAGAGCAGGAAGACCGCAATATGATAAACAAGGAGACGCAATTGTATATGCTAGATCTCAAAAAGAGGCTACAGATTTATTCAATCGCTATATTCTATCCGATACTGAAGATATAGATTCTAAACTAGCCTCCGAACCAGCTTTACGTAGTATTATTCTGGGTCAAATTGCTTCTGAAAATACGCAAACTATGGAAGAAGTGTATGACTTCTTTAGTCAAACTTTTTATGGATTTCAACAAAATCCGGCAAATTTATCTACAATTCTATCTAATGTCATAGACTTTCTAAGAGAAGAAGCCTTAATTACAAATGATGAACAATATCTGCTTCCAACAAAATTTGGTAAAAGAGTAAGCCAACTATATATTGATCCTTTAAGTGCGGTTGTATTAAGATCAGGAATAATACGTGCGAATCAAATGGCAGATTATTTTCTGAAGGACTTGAGTTTTCTTCACTTAGTGTGCTCAACTCCTGATGTACGGTTTATAAATGCAAGGAAAAATGAACAAATACAATTGATGAATTTTATAACCAATCATGAGGAAGAATTCATTACAGAGATGCCCCAAACATCATTTGATTTAGAACTATTCATCAACCGAGTAAAAACAGCATTGATATTAAGAGATTGGATAAAAGAGACTCCCGAGGATACTATTTTAGATAAATATAATGTATATAGTGGAGATGTATATAGCATTGTTAATAATGCTGAATGGATATTGTATGCAGCAGGAGAAATAAGTAAACTCTTAGGATATGAAAAAATTTCTGCAAAAATCACCATTCTTCATCAACGAGTCATTGATGGTATCAAACAAGAATTATTAAACTTGGTACAAATAAAAGGGATCGGAAGAGTGAGAGCTAGAACGTTATTCAATCATGGATATAAGACAGTTGAAGATTTAAAACAAACGAAACCTTCAAAAATTATTGATTTACCAGGTTTTGGTGCTGAATTAGTAAAAAATATTTATATTGAAATCTTTGGAAAACAACAAGGGGAAATATTGGTACAAGATTTAACAATAAAAGAAGATGAACAAAAAGCAGATACTAGTTGGACAGCAACACAAAAATCCCTCGATGAATTTTTTTAAAAAATGAGTACTAGAGCAATATTCAAAAAAGAGTTGTTTTAATTATTAATATATGATTCCCCTTGAAGACTTTGCTTCAAAAGAATTAGAACGTATACAATATGATTTTGAAAGTCAAGATATAGAAGTTAAATGTCTTAAGAATATGGAAGATTTGCAACTAATTGGTGAAAAAACCATCAGATTAAGAAAAGGCTCTGTTATACGGATACCTTTTTGGTTAGCATTAATACTAGAAAAAGAAGAATATATTGAGATTGAAATGAATATTATGAACATAGATATTCCTCAACTGCATAAAATGTCAGATAGTGAACAAGAGAATTCTCCATTACAGAAAGTGAATACATTCTTTTATATTTTAGCCAAGAATTCCATAAAAGAATTAAAGACGGGTAACAGTTTTAGTTCTTTCAAAAAAAAGGAAACCATAATTACCAATTTAAGTGTATTAATGAGACAGAGACTAAATAAAATAATCAGAATCGCAGCTAAGGGGAAGGATATTACAACAACTACGCGTAACATGACACCTGAAGAAAGTTGGTTATTCGAAATTGTTTCTGATGCAATAGAAAAATGGAAAGACATAGTGACAAGTAAAGAAACCTTGTAATCGGATTTCGGTTTATGTTAACCTAAAATTTATAACCGAGTTCAGCAAATTTATTATATGCCTAAATACATATTTGTTTGTGGAGCGTTAATTTCAGGGTTAGGAAAGGGGATTGTTACTACTTCTATAGGACGTAATCTACAATTAAGAGGAAAAAAGGTTAATGTGTTGAAGATTGATCCTTATTTAAATATAGATAGTGGAACAATGAACCCTTATGAACATGGCGAGACATACGTTTCTTCGGATGGATCTGAGCTTGATGTCGATTTCGGACATTATGAACGGAATTTAGGTCTTGAAATTCAAAAAGAACAAAATATCACTACTGGACAAGTATATCTGTCTGTTATCGAAGCTGAGAGAAGAGGAGATTATTTAGGTAAAACAGTGCAAGTTGTTCCACATATTACAGACGAAATTAAGCACCGAATACGTTCTTTTATTGATAAGAACCCACAAATAGATGTTTTAATCATAGAAGTTGGAGGGACAATTGGTGATATTGAAAGTCAACCATTCCTAGAAGCTATACGGCAAATACGCAGAGAAATGCCTAGTGAGGATACACTACTCGTACTTTTAACGTATATTTTAGAGCCTCCAAACATAAATGAACAAAAAACAAAACCCACTCAACATGCGATAAGAGAATTACAATCAATGGGTTTAAGTCCAAATTTTGTAATTGCACGAGGGAGAAACCCGCTAACTGAAAAAGCAAAAGAAAAAATTGTGTTATTCTGTGATGTTCCCGCTAATGCGGTTTTCTCTTTACCCGATTTACCCCATGTACTCATGGCACCACATTATTTAGACAAACAAGGATTTGGATCAGCATTAAATCTTATGTTGAGATTTGAAGATATTAGCGCTGATTGGTCTGAAGAAGAGAGACTCGTTGATAAATTTCTTCATGCCAATAAGACTATTAATATTGCAATAACGGGAAAATATACCAAATTGGCTGACTCCTATATTAGTATTAAAGAAGCCTTATATCATGCAGGAGCACATAATGGTGCAAAGGTTAATATTGACTTTATATCAACTGAAAATTTTGAAATAGACGAAAACAAATTAAGTATATTAAACAAATATGATGGTATACTTGTACCAGGAGGGTTTGGTTCAAGGGGAGCAGAAGGTAAAATCGCTGTTATCAAATATGCAAGAGAAAAAAAAATACCATTTTTAGGGATCTGTTTTGGGTTTCAATTGTCTGTGATTGAATATGCACGCAATGTAATAGGAATGGAAAATGCTAATTCTACAGAAATAAATCCAAATACAGAATATCCAGTAATAACTTTGCTACCAGAGCAAAAAAATGTTGTTGACATGGGAGGAACAATGCGGTTGGGAAAGCATAAAGTATTGATTAAACCTGATACACAATTTGAACAGATGTATGAAAATACAATAATTTATGAACGACATAGGCACAGATATGAGGTTAATCCAAAGTATTTAGGGAAATTGGAAGAAAAAGGATTGTGTTTCTCTGCAACCTCAGCTGATGGTGTTCGAATGGAAACATTAGAATTAAAAAATCACCCATGTTTTATTGCAACGCAGTATCATCCAGAGTTTAGGTCCAGACCTCAAAACCCATCACCCCCATATTTTCGATTTGTTCAATGTTCTATAGCACATCATAATAGTAAATACCAATAAGAATGCATGCATTTTTTATCTAATGGAACGTTTTTATCTTTATTTTTGCTTTAAATACTAAAAAAGTCTTTAAATACTAAAATAAAGTATAATTATTTGTCAAGTGAACTTTATGGCATTAAAAAACAATATTGATGTAGCAATTGACAATATTACAAAAAAAATTGAAAAATATAACTTAAATAGGAAAATGTTTCAAGACCTATTCAAGAAAATAAAGTATAGCTTGAATCCCTCAAAGTTTCCTGATGCTTTCCAGTTCAATACGCATGATAATTCATTTGTGGTGAAAGTGTCAAAATCTGATGAGGAAGGTTTAAAATTTGCTGGGGTTGACGGAGGTATATGTCATCGTTCTCTTAATTATTTTGATATTGCTTTAATTAGAGCTGTTGGGGTACTATTTTTTCATCAACCCAATAATAAACCCTATGTAAGATATTTCCCAAGTAAAAATCCTTTCCCCGACATTTTAACTAGTATTGAACCTTTAAGGAGCACCGAAGTGGATTTACTTATTGGCATGTGGAGAATGCAAAAAGAAATTAGGTGCGCCATATCGTTACTTGAACAGGACTTACCTGATATCATAATATTGGATGGTTCTGTTTCACCTTTAGTCGATTTAAGAGAAGTAAAACAGAGTAATTACTTACTTGATCAATACATACGATTAAAAACACTCTATAGAAAACTCTACACATTGTCTGCAAAGAATCACACTTTACTTTGTGGAGTAGTAAAAGATTCACGTTCTGCTGTTTTGAGTGCAAAACTATCAATGCTATTGCCACATTTAACAAAACGACCCGAACTAGAAGAACTGTTATCAATAGATTATAGACCAATCGTGCGTTTATTACGGGATATGGATTTACTTTATCCTGTATTAGATAAATATGAGAGAACATTCGAATTCTTTTTATCATACTTCAACGATGAAACCGATCACGATCTAAAAGATTATCCCATACATTGCTTTTATCAAAAAACAGCCAGATATGATAATCCCTTACGAGTAGAATTTCCCATTTTATTTTCCGATTCTAGCACCTTATCAAAAAGGATAGCCTCTTTAATAGCCTCTATTTCAAGTTACAATCGAGAATATGGACTACCTAGTGTCATTATTGAAGCAGATCATCGTGCAAAAATTAATGAAATAGATGCGGATATATTGATTGATCAAATCGCAGCAAAAATTGGGCACTCAAGTTTCTCTCTTCAGAAACGAAGAACACGAACACCATTTTCAAGGAGATAAAAATCAATGAAAAATAGAATGAATATTGGAACTGTAATTGTACAACAAGACACACCTAACCCTCATGAATTCAGTTTTGTACTAAACAAACCCGAAACAGAAATTACCATCAAATTAGGGATGTACGTTCTAGTACCGATTGATGAAGGTGAAGTAATTGCGGCTATAATGGACGTGTTTAAAACAAATAGGTATTTTTCCTCTCCCTCAGCAGTAAAAGGATATGAAGAGAGTGGTAGATCCTTATCATCTATCTTCCCTTCAGATTCATGGGAATATATTATAGCAAAAGCCAAACCATTAGGTATAATTACTGATGGGGGCATTACACGTCTACTTTCACCCGTCTCTCCTGGTTTGGAAGTCTATTTGGCAGAAAATTCCATTTTACGTGAGTTTTTAGGATTCAATCATCAAAACGGTTTGAAAATAGGACATATTCTAGAACATCAACTAGATGTCGAAATAGATCTCACTAGAATGCTACAAAAACATGCAGCGCTTTTAGCAATTTCTGGTGCTGGAAAGTCTTATACAACTTCTGTAATAATTGAAGAAATACTCTCCCGTAAACAGAATGATGGACGTATTGCACTTGTTCTATTTGACGTACATGGCGAGTATAAGGGGTTGGGTTCACCCAGTTCTCCGTTTGAAGATCAAGTAGAAGTTTTTCCAGGTCCCTTTATTCAATTTGCTACACATAAGATTACTGCAGGAGAATTTGCCATGTTACAACCCCAAATTTCTCCTGCCCAACTAAGAGAACTCTATAAAATTTTAGGGAAACTTTACCAAAACAAAATTAGAAATGGACAGTCTTATTTATTAAATGATATCATCAAAGAAATTGAAATTGATGAGACAATTAATGCAAGAAGTCGTGAAGCACTAGTTGGATGGTTATATACACTTGAAAATACTCGTTTATTTGGTCCCTCAGAAAATCCTAACTTAAAAGAAAGCATCAAACCGGGCCATCTCCTTATTATAGATTTAAGCGAATTTACAAGCTTAAGAAAAAAACAAATGATAGTCGCATATATTCTTCAAAGATTATTTGATTTTAGAAAAAAAAACGAGATCCCCCCCACAACAGTTATTGTAGAAGAAAGTCACCAATTTTGTCCTGAAGCAAGTATTTCTCTTGCTTTATCCCGTAGTATAATTGAAACGATAGCTCGTGAAGGGAGGAAATTTTTCTTATCCCTTCTCTTGATAAGCCAAAGACCAGTCAAATTATCAACAACTGCTTTAAGTCAATGCAATACTCATCTTATAATGAGAATATTAAATCCCTATGATCTAGATTTTATAGCTAAATCGTCTGAGGGGATTAATAGGGAAACACTTGATGCAATCACTATTCTTGGAATAGGGGAAGCAATAATTGTCGGAAATGCAGTAAATTATCCTATATTTCTTAAAGTAAGAGAGAGACTAACAAAATCCTTAGAAACACAGAGCCTTATTGATGTAGCAAGAGCTTTCGATAATGAAGAATAAGAAATAACATGATAATAAAAAATAAATAAGGTGAAAGGAAAAACTCCTTAACTAAGTCTTTTTCTGTCAATGATTAATCTTAGATGGTTTCTTGTTATTAAGAGCCTAAAAACATCCACTTTAATTTTTGTAATAATCATTCTCAAAATCAAATACATTTTTATCAAAATATTTTTAAGCAATATTCTAGCAGAAGTATTTGAAGAAGTATATTTGAACTTCTTGGTGAAATTAATGTCTAGTATTCCAATCAATAATTTACGCAAGGTCATTGGCAAACAAGTTGTTATACGTTTGAAGGATAATGTGAAGTATGCAGGACGATTAGAAAGTTTCGATCAGTATATGAACTGTCGTCTCTCTGAAGCTGTAGAAGTAATAGATGACGAAGAAGTATCCAAATATGGAGATCTCTTTGTACGCGGTAATAATATATTACTAATCCAATTAGAGGCTCCAGAAGATTAAAAGTATCCGTTAATTTCTTCTCAATAATATCTTTTCGCAATGGTACTTTCTACTGTTAACAATTTATTGAAGGTTAAGAATAGAAATATTATTTTCCTTAATCTTCATTATCTGAATATGATTCAGTTCGATATTCTGCTCGCTCTTTAATTTCTTCTTGTACTATTTCGTCATACTCTTTAATTTCTTTTCGTCTTACTTGCTGGTAATTAGTTACAAGATTTGATAATAGATCTTCTTTTTCCTTTGTAACTTTTTCTTCTAATCTAGATTCTGCTTGCTTTAACAACTCTTCCAATAATTCTTCCTTGATTATAGCAATTTCATCTATACGTACAATATCTTCAGATTCTGGTATATCCACAATTGGTATCCTCATTTCAAGAAGTTTATTCTTCGCATAATAAGATAGGAGAGAAGGATCACCAAGTATTGCTTTTATATTAAACGAAGCAAGCATTTCAGCTGTAGTTTCTCCTCCAACTCCTGTATCTAATATAAGAACGGTATCATTAGCATTCAATCCATATCTATTTGCTGTTCGTTCTATTTCATCTTTAGTGAACTTCTTTATTACCTTAAGTGGGACCCACCCTTTTTTTCCCCGCAACCATGCTACTCTTTTTAATTCATCAATTCTTGCAGCGAAACGCTCTAGTTCTTTATTTAATTGAGTGATTTTCTCTTTTTGTGAAGAAATAAAGTCATCTTTTTTTTGTATTACTCTCTCTCTCTGTACTTGACGAATATATTCTGATTTACCTTCAAAGATTTTATATTGCAAAAATTCTATTTTTTTTCTTAATTGTTCATTTTCCGCAAAAATTTCTCTATTCTTTTTAGCTTCATAATCAACTCTATCTTGTAACAACTCTATCTTTTTTGATAATTCCTCAATGGTAGGCTGTTTTTCCTTCTCTTCTTTCTTCTCAACAATCAACACTGGTTGTTCATCATCACGTTCTTGTTCTAATTGTTTTTGAATCTGTTCCACAGCTTGAGAAAGAGAGATACCTTTAACAAACATATCTTTTATTTGATCTCGTAATGATTTTCCATAAGTGTCAAAGAATTTGTTTTCTATTTTTTCAAAATCAGACTTGTAATAAAGATAAGCTTTATGAGCTGCAGCTAGTGAATCTCGCTGATGAGCATCATCTGTAATGATACCTTGTTCGACAGCAAGTTTACGAGATATATCATTTTTTTCTGAGACAGTCATTATACTTCTTGGAGCATATAATTTAGCGTTTAGCATAGCTGCAATTTTCTCAACATACTGAGGATAAGGAAACTTATCTACTGCAACAATAGAGGGTTTTCCATATCGGCTAATCTTTCTTACAATATCTCCTCGACTCGCCTCACGATGGCTATCAACATTGAGTATTTTACCATTTAGATCTAAAATTGATATACCAACAGTCAAACCTGGATCAATTCCGACTATAAGATTGCGCAGTTTTTGTTTTTTAGTTACTTCTTGCGTTAAAGGAATAAATTCAACTCTCTCTTTATTAACAGGTACAATTTTGATTCTGACAAGTTTTCCTTTTCCTTTTTTAACATGTTTAGTTATCTCATGAATAGGAGCATAAACAGAAAAAGTTACTTTTTTGGAACCGTATTTACTTCTAGCATATCTAGCATCATAATCGAAATTATTTTCTTTCAAAATATCCTCTATTTTTAATCCTTCCTGTTTTACAGCTGTATCTAATAACCTACCATATCGTGCTTGAGACCAGCCACCCGGACCTTTTGATCGTGATCTTGCTACAATTATATTTGTTTCATCTTCAAAAGGTTCAATCAAGTATCCCAGTCGTCTACTAGCTAAAATAGCACATGCTTCTGCAGCTTGTAATGGGCGAAGTTTTCCTTTTACAGATAAATCTTGATCATTCATTAGTTTAGTCAAAGAAGTAAAACCATGAATAGGTGAGCCTGTCACTTGAACGAGTTTAGTGGTAGGCATTAGTTGTAAACATAAATAGGGAATTTGATGTGGTCTCTCAACTAGCTCGTATATATTATCAGAAACCAAATAATCAGCTTTAAATTCTTGTACAATTCGTATTAGTTTGCTATAACTTGCTTTATTGTAAGATTCTATTCCTTCTTCCTTTTGTGTATCATACACAAATACAGCATAGTAAGGTTTAGACGAAACGCTGGTTTTAGGTAAAATATCAATTCCTATGATAATTGATGATTCTTTGGCTATAAATATCACCTAATATTAATTTATCCCTTTGTAATATACTCTAAGACAGATTTTACTTCCGCACTTATATTATATTTCTTTGCAAAGAAATTACAAATGTGTTCTAAATCTCTCTTCAATAGATTCAAAGCTTCGGGATGTGATTTGTTTACTGCTTGTGGAAAATCTATGAACGTAAGTTTATGGGTTTTTTCATTATATAGTATATTATATGCTGTCAAATCTCCATGGATCAGCTCAAGTTCTTTATATAATCTTTTTGCGAATTCAATGATTTCTTTTAACGTTATTTCAGGGTTTTTAATTTGATTAGCATTAATGTTTATCAATTCCAAACCTTCTAAGATCTCCATAACAATAAGATGCCGATTATGAGCAAAAACCTTAGGGACAGCAAATGATTTCTCATTAAGGAGTTGTAAAACTTCATATTCTCTTTGAGCAGAAACAGCAGCTAAGAAGAACATGTTATAATGTGTTCTATTCTTTACATATCCACGCTTTCTTTTCACATGCTGAAAACTTGTTCTTCCAGTACGGTTAAATTTTAAGAGTTTTTCATTTTCTTCAAAGTCAATACCGTAATAAACATCGCTCTCTTTTCCAACTCCCAAGCTCATACCTACACCATAAATCTCTTTCTGATTGTAGAGAGCATTAAGAGCTAGAATATCAAAACCAGAAATTGTTAAAGTATAACCAACAAAATGTCCTTTCCATCTTTGGAGAAGATTCAGTTTATGGAGTTTGGATAACTTCATCTCAACATCACTTTCATAGTATCCAGAAAATTTAGTGATTAAATGGACAGGTGCATACTCTCCTCTTTTTAGTAATGTTTCTACCATATGAAGAACTCGTATATCTTCATTACTAAGTTCCTTCAATACTTTACTGGCACGAAGAGTGATAGGCATTATAAAAAATAAGTAGATTAAACTTAAAATACTTTTTATTTGAGGTACTTGTAATTTTGTCATCAGCTACTAAAGTATAGCCAGAAAGCCAGAAAAAATACTCCTTTAGACAATATCAATTCATTTCATATCATAAAAAGGTTCAAAAAAGTAGTAAAATAGGATACATTTAAGGGCGATTTAAGGGTGAGAAAAAAAAGTAAAATTACAAAAGCCTATGATGAAACAGCAGATAAATACGACAATAGATATAGGAATATACAAATGCAAAAGTATATGCAGACTATGGTAAAGACATTAAATGAAACAGGGTCAAATACTAATAAGTTTCTATTAGACGTTGGTGGGGGAACAGGCTTATTGATGGAATTTATGAAAAAGTATATACCCACTAAGCAAAATATTACGTATATCTGCGGGGATATTAGTATTAATATGCTACAAGTTGCAAAAAACAAATCTCCAAAAAATTCATTTATATTATTTGATGCAGAGTATTTACCAATAAAACCAAATTCAATTGATATTATAACTTGTTTCTCTGTTCTTCAAAACTTAAATGAACCTAGAAAAGGAATAGAAGAGATTGAAAAAGTTCTAAATAGCCAAGGACTAGGGATTATTAGTGTTTTAGAAAAAAAGATCAATAAGTCAAATCTTCTATCTCTATTCAAAGGAATAGACCTTAAACTAGAAGAGGTTCATAGATTAGCCATAGAAGATTTGGCAATTGCGTTTAGAAAGAAATAAAGAAAAACCATTTTTCTATCTTATAGAATCTTTATTACAATCTGCTTTACATCTGTTTTACAAACTTTTCTTACCCCATGTGCACCAGGTTCATATCTACATTTCAAAATTTTAGCTTTTTCTAAGTATTTAATTTGAGCAGATGCATTTGCTTCGGTTTGCCCCAGCTTTATTGCTATAGTACTAACATCTATTTCTTGATCTTTTAAAAGTTTGGTTATTTTAAATCTTGTATCTGAAGAAAGAGCCTTTGCTAAAGCCATAATGTCTTCTTTTTCAGATATTTCTAGTTTGTCACTCATTTTTTTTCTCACCTTATTTATGACTATACTTTGTCTTTTAACTATGTATTTAAATATAATGTTTATATCAAATACTTTAAGATATACTTTTGAAAGCTTTTATGTTATACAGCATATTTTGATATATTGTCCATCAGCTTTACGTTATAAAAATAATGTACTTATTATTAGTCCGTGCCGTACTTATTATTAGTGTATTGGATTGATTTTTTTCAACACCAGTCGTGTAATCAATAAATATCCTATAGTTTTTAAGAAATCGACAATCAATAGATTTTAATCTCAAGAAAAAATAGACAGCTAAAGCACGTAGTAATATCTGCCTCCATTTAAAGGGATAATTATGTCTACTATTGATGAAAAAATCAAAGCGATTGAAGACGAAATCGCTAGAACCCAGAAGAACAAAGCCACTAATCAGCACCTAGGTGTGCTAAAAGCTAAAATTGCCAAACTTAAACGTAAAAAGTTAGATATCCAATTTTCTTCTTCCGCAAGTGGTCCAGGTTATGGTTTTGATGTTAGAAAATCAGGAGATGGAACAGTGGCGTTGATAGGCTTACCAAGTACAGGAAAGTCCACACTTATTTCCAAGATTACCAATCAAGACTCTAAAATTGGAGCATATGATTTTACCACTCTTGAAGCGATTCCAGGTATACTGGAATATGAAGGAACACAAGTACAAATAATCGATTTACCAGGCATTATTGAAGGTGCATCCAAAGGGAGAGGGCGAGGTAAAGAAATTTTATCTGCAGCACGGTCAGCAGACTTAATTTTAGCATTGTTAGAGCCATACGATACCAAAAAAAATTTTGATAAAATCATGTATGAATTAAAGAGCGTAGCAATTCGTCCAAGCAAAAAACGTCCAGATATATCAATGACAAGAACAAATCGAGGAGGATTGGCTATTGCCTCTATTAAACGTCTTACTCATTTAACAGAAGAGCAAGTCGCTGATATATTTAGAGAATATCGGATCCTTAATGCATTGATTACAATTCGCGATGACCCAACAGATGATGAGATTATTGATTGGATCGAAGGAAACAGGGTGTATCCAAAACTCCAAGTAGTTATTAATAAAATTGATTTAGTAGATAAAAAGAAAATTAAAAAACTAAAAAGTCATTTTCCTGATGCTATTTTTATAAGCGCATTAAAAGAAGAGAACCTAGAAGAATTAAAGAAAAAATTAATAGACAAACTTGAGTTAATAAGGATCTATATGAAAAAACAAGGTGAAAAAACGGATTATGATGAACCACTCATCATAAGCTCAGGTAGTACAATTAGAGATATTTGTTACAGAGTACACAGAAAATTTGTTGAAGAGTTTAGATATGCCATAGTAGACGGACCTAGCTCAAAACATCCCAATCAAAGAGTGGGATTAGATCATGAAGTTATGGATAAAGATGTTGTTTCTATAATTGTAAAAAAATATTGGTGAGGATTTCAGCTTTTTCTTTATCTTATCCATTTGATAGGTCAACTTTTTTCTACTGTTTCTTGTTTTGTGTGATGTTGTCTTTTTTGTAAACTATTTTTCCTCCTACAATAGTACAATCAACTTCAATAGAATCAAATTCTTCTAACCCTATATTTTCAATATTTTTATTTAATACTATAAGATCAGCCAATTTTCCATAAGAAAGGCTGCCCTTTTCAGTTATCTCACCAGATACTTTTGCTGGTTCTAAAGTATAACATCTAATTGCTTGTTCAAGATCTAACCGTAATTCTTCATTGGGATGGAATAACGCCCCTTTTATTCCAAATAACGGATCCATTGGCATGCAATCACTTCCAAAAGCTAGAATTAGACCATTATTAAGTACCCATTGAGATGGATTATTTCTTAATGTTCTTTCTTTCCCTAAACGTTGTTCATACATCCCGTTTACACCTATTCTTCCCCATCGCCAAACAAAGTTAGGTTGCATCGAATAAACGATCCCATATATTCTACTTCGTTCTATATCTTGTTCCAGAACAAGCTCTGCGTGTTCTATTCTGTGTCTGGCATTTTTGCACTCATCAGCAGGTATTGTTTTTTCTATTGCATCCAAAAGTTTAGTAACTGCTTTATCTCCAATTGTATGAACTGCCAACTGTAATCCTGCCTTATGTACTTCTTCAACTTTTTTTTCAAGCATTTCAGAATCATATAATGCGAAGCCTTTTTCACCTTTCATATCAGAATAATCTTCAAAGAGATAAGCTGTACGCGAACTAATGGCACCATCTGTCATCAGTTTAACTGCTCCTATCTTGAACCATTTATCACCCAAACCTTTCTTAATGCCTACTTTTTTTATCTCAGTAAATAAATCTTGATAAACTATGCCATATACCCGGATTTGCATACATTGATCTTCTAAAATTTTCCTATAAGCTTTAAGACTATCAAAAGTAAGGTTATCATGAATTGAGGTAATACCGACTTTTATTGCTTTTTCCATACCCAGCTTTAAAGCATCAACATATTCATCCAACGATGGTTTAATTTCAGGATGATCATCTAATTCAACATCTCGTAAAGTACCAATTATTTCACCATCATCATCTAAATCAACTCCATCTATATCTTTGCTGAGTTCTAAACGATTAAAACCAACTGTATTAACTGTTGAGAGATGACCAGAGACGTGTCTAAGTAAAATGGGATTCCTGCCCCCAAGTGTGTCTAGATCTGACGCAGTAATATACCGTTCTTCTTTCCACTCACTTTGATCCCAATTTCTGCCGATAATCCATTCGCCTTCAGTTGTTTTGTGTATTTCTTTTTCTAATGTCCCTAAAACTTCATTAATACTCTTTTTTCCACCCAAATCAATTTGAATGCTGTTCAATCCCACACTTGCTAGATGTGTATGAGCATCAATAAATCCAGGCAGAACAGTATTACCTTGACCATCGATAATTTTTGTTTTTGGACCAATTAACTCAGATATCTCCTCCATTGTTCCTACTTTAACTATTCTATCTAAAAAAACTGCTAAAGCATTCGCTCGCGGATTTTGTTCATCCATTGTCCATATATTTCCATTTTCAACGACTAAATCTGCAAAAACTCTATCTTTCATGGTAACTACCTTCTATTATGTAGATAATATCTGATACACATTAATAAAAATATTGTGCGTTTCAAAAAATATTTTAATAGAGAGTTTTTAAGTGAAATGAATATAATGCAAGCGGCTAATTTAAGGGAGAAAAAAGTAGAACAAAACAAATTTAAAGAATTTATCCAATCAGAAGAAACAAAGGAAATGATAGCCTTTTTTACAAGTCAAATGCTTGTGTTTATGGTATATATTTCAATTAGAAATCTGTATCCTCTGTATTTACAAAAGAATACATCGTTATCTGAAGCAGAAATAGTCACAAAATGGGCAATAATTATTTCAGCACACTCTCTTGCAGGTATATTGACTAGGATCCCAGCAGGTAGTTTAATTGAATCATTAGGGAGAAAAAAGATGGCCATAAGTGCCTATCTGTTAATGATGATTTCAATGATTGGATTAACAGTGCCCATTATTAACACCATATGGCTTGTAAGTTTATTTATCATTCTCAAAATAAGCAACAATGTTTTCGGATTAGTGGGGCGATCCGCTTTGGCAGATATTGAAACTGAATTCAAGGGCATATACAGCAGTTTACTATCCACTTTTGGTCGTATTGGAAACCTTATTGGTTCATTAGCTCTGGGGTTCATATTAGAACTTTTTCCTCCAATCTTCATGTTGATAACAGCGGCGTTAATAACTGCATTAGGATTAATCGTATTTCTCATACTATTTAGAGAGGGAGAAGGAGAAATAAGTTACAAAAATAGGAAAGAAAAAAACAGAAAAGAGGGAAAAACAAAAGTTAATCTCCACGAATTTTTATCCTTTACGTTCGTTTTTTTCTTAATTCAGTTCTTAATATTTGGCCTAGAAGAAGGCTTAACAAGCCCACTTTTTTCGATTTATGGAAAGAATGTTTTAGGCTTAAAAGAGAGCTTAATTGGGTCTTTTCTAGGTGTCTCCCAGCTGGCTTTTATAATCATCTCCCCTTTAATAGGTGTAATAATAACTAAGAGCCAAAACAATATTAGTGGTTTGCTATTAGTATCTTCTCTAATCACAACTGCCAATCATTTTTTTATGTTTATCTTTTATGATTCTGTTTTCTATTTTGTAATCTTTTTATTCGTTAGAACCATAGGCCACGCATTGTTTTTTCCTATTGTGATAACCATTTTAACAACAACTTTACCGAAAGATCACTTCAATCTCATGTATTCAGTTATTACAACCAGTTTTTTTGTAGGCTTGATGATAACCTCACCTATTGGAGGTGTTATTTATAATAATACAAGATATCATCAGTGGTTTTATGCAGCAGCAACAACTTTCTTATTAGTTATAATGAATATCATCTACCTCTACGTAGAACATAAAAAAAGTGTTAGCACCTAGTAATCATGTTAATATCCTGTGAAAAAGAAAAAGGAAAAAGGAAAATTCTTCTAATAAATTTTCTACAGCAGTTTTAAGAAATTATTTACTGTTTCTTCAATTGAATCAGCTTGTGTTATAGCTCTTCCTATTACAATAACATCTGCGCCTTTTTGAATGGCTTTTTCACTTGTTTGAAGATTTAATCCCCCTGCTACAGCTATCAAGGTATTTGGATATTCTTGTTTTATCAAAGATATCAACTCCCATGGGTGCTCTTGATTGCCTTCTTGATCTATTCCTCGATGAAATAAAACAATCGGGGGAATTTCACTTAAACTAGAAAGCAACTCCATTGGTGAAGAAACATTCATGAGATCTAGTATAATATCTACTTGATGCTTCTTTGCTTCAAATAGAGCGGATTCAATTGTTTCTCGTGGAGCTAATCCACTAACAGCTACAGCATTAGCATTTTCTTCTACAGCGATTTGTACTTCCAACCATCCCACATCTAGAGTTTTCATATCTGCAATGATATAACTCTTTGGATGATATTTTTTTATTGAATTTAACAGATTTATCCCAAATTTTTTGATTGTGGGGGTTCCTGCTTCTAACAAAATTTTATTGTTTTTTGGGATACCTTGAAGGATATCGTCAAGGTTTTGCGCATCTATAAGATCTAATGCAATTTGTAAATAAGGAGGTTGATCTAACTTCATTTTAATCCGCTACCACAACTTCTTTTTTTTGTAAATCTAGTGTTTTTGGTTTGGCGTAATCTGAAACTAGATCCATTATATATTTTTGGTTTCTAGGCTCACCATGAACAAGGAATACATCAGCATTAACCGCACGTTTAATGTACTCAGCCAATCCTTCAGCAGAAGAATGACCGGAATAAGGAAATTTCATGATTTGAGTTTTAACAGTTATCTCTTTCGTTTTTTTGTGTCTATATCCATCAAATAATTCAATCTGCTTATCACCATCGTACAATTGTCTTCCTGTTGTACCGTCCACTTGATATCCAGTAAAACCTAAAACATTGTTTTCATTTCCACCACAGTATTCTAAATAAGAATGAATAGCTCCACCCTCAAGCATACCTGAAGTTGTTATTATAACAAGTCCTTTATCATTTTTTGCTATATATTCCCTAAAGTCATGCGTTCTATCTGTTATATCATAAATGTTAATAATATTATTCTTACGGAAAGGAGAGAGTAAATCAGCTTCTTTCAGTTCATTGAGAAATCGAGGAGAAACCCATTGGTCAATAAGATATTTTTCTGTAATTTCATTCATTGTATTAATCATTCCATCTACATAGATGGGAATAGAATCAAACTCTGGATCCAGAGCGAAGGTAGAAATAAGTTCTTGTGATCTACCTACAGCAAAAGATGGTAAGAGCATTTTATTTCGTTTTTCAACTGTCTGTTTTGTTAAAAGTTTTAATCCTACATCAATTTTTTTTCTTTCTGGTACATAGCGTTTTCCATTAGTTGATTCAATGATGAATGTATCTACTTCTTCAATTTCTGGAGGTATTTCAAATCCATCAAATAGAGGTGTTACTCTATCATTAATATCACCAGTGTATAAAATCAAATGTCCATCCCAATCTAATAAAATCTGGGTCGCGCCTAAGATATGGCCAGCATTATAATATTTTGCAGTGATTCCATCTGCTATTTTAAATTCTTCATGATAATCATGGGTTATAATGTCTTGAGGATAAATCCACCTCAAATTTGTTTCTGACCAATGTCTTGGTCCTTCAATTTTTAAATGATCTAACCACAATTTTAATGCAATATCCCTCGTTGGTTTGGTCATGTAATATTTTCCTCGATAACCATGTTTCGTTAAAGAAGGTAAATACCCACTATGATCGAAATGTGCATGGCTAAGTAATACCGCGTCTAAATGTTCCGCTACAGGGTCTAATCCTTTAGGCGCAATAGATGGTTTTTTGGGAACAAGTTCAATACCACAATCTAGTAATACTTTATGGTCTTTATCTTCAAGCATAAAAGCGCTTTTCCCAACATGGTCTGTTGCACCATAGGGTATAATTTTAATATTTGTCAATTTTTGTCATCCTATAAAATTGTAAGTAATATGTTTTCTTTACTTCTTAAGAACAAAGGATAAGGAGATTTCTAAAACTTTTGCTTTACGCCAGATTCGGTAAGCTATTACTAGATGGAATGATTATATTTAACTTGTAGACTTGGTTTGGATACGTTTTTATACGGTAAAAACTTCTTTTTTCATGGTAAGAATGGGAAAAGGAAAAGAGGAAGAGAAAAAAAAAGAAAAAAATCTTTCAGCTGATGCATTTAAAGGATCACTAAGCACGGCTTACAATTCATTTAGTAACGAGATTATTGAAACTGAAAAAAGAGATAAAGCCACTAAAAAGAGAGTTTTAAGAGAAGGAATTACAAAAATTGAGAAAGATTCAAGAAAAGAATTGGATACATCTCGAATTATAGTGAATAAATTAGTAGAAATGAAGAAGAAAGCGGGATTATCCCCAACATTAGGTACATCGGGTGAGGTCAAGTCTCCAAAACTATTTGGAAAGCAAAATTTCAAGGACTTATTAATCAAAGAAATCTTATATATGGGAAATGAAGAATTAGCGGGTAAGGGGATATATGCAATAAGTTCTAAAAATTTCATTGATTACTTTAGAAATACAAGAGAAAATTGGAAAGTAGATGACACAGAGATATTAGATACAATAATAGAATTGGAAGTAACAGAAGTTATACCTAAAACAGTAGAGATTACGGATGATGAATTTTTGATAAGATTTAAACCAATAGAATTATCTGGTGATATACAAGATATTCTACGAATGGCTACAGGAAGAAAAGCTTTATCCATAGAAGATATACATGACTTTATGGGATGGGATAGAAAAAGAGCACAGACTGCAATGAATCTAATGGTAGAAAAAAATCTAGCCATACATGATGAAGAGACAAAGAATTATTATTTTCCATCAATAAGTGTTGTAGAATAAAAAATTTAGATAAAAGAAGAGTTTAAACGACAATTTACAAAGAATTTATATATGTCCCATGAGAATCATTATATGGTGTGAGAACCCTTTTTACTCTCACACCCTCCCTCCCTCCCTCCCTTTTATGTGAACGTCTTCTTGAAAACCCCGTCCTTGAGGGCGAGGATGAAACGAAGAAAAAACAATACACGTTTTAGCATACAAACATTTTGTAAGTATGCTGTCTTTGTGTACGTGTCTTGGTACCATCTCGAAAACCAAGAGTGGTACGAAACAAAAAGAAAAAGATGGAAGTAGAAGATAGGGCTACACATTAAACAACGATAATGGGTATATGTATCGACCTAAGTAAGAGTATTGAGGACTTCCGATGTAGAGTCGGTACGTTGTGTGTACTAGAACCATGTACCGTCGGGACGACGGGAACTATAGACGACACTTGTGGAGAAGAGGTAAGCCCTCATTTTGAGGGCACTTCGTTGAAGCAAGAAACGCCATCCTTTAGGGTGGGGTAGTTCATAATAAGCTAATTAAAGGCGAATAGATTGAAGATATTAGCTCAACGATACAGATTGAAGTAGATGATAAAAAAAGTAGGTTGCAATATGTCTTAAAACATATTTCTATGCCAATGTTTTTTCTTTGAGTCTTTTTTATCTTGATTCATCTCATGTAAAATCTTTACTGCCAAATTAGCAGCTTTTATCGCTTCTTTTTCTCCTTTAGTTGCAAATTCATTTTTATGTCTATTAGCATATACTGCACATATTGCCCCCGCCCTGAATCCATATATCTGTGCCAAACTAAATATGTGGGAAGCCTCCATTTCAAAATTGAGTACTCCCATTTTTTGTAAATCGGGAACGATTTTTTCTGTCCAACTAACTTTATAATCTTTAAAACCAGGTCTTCCTTGCCCCAGATAAAAACTTGATGAAGAAGCTGTAATCCCTAGATGGTAAACATACCCTAATTCTTCACAGGCTTCTATTAATGCTAATACGACTTCATAATGTGCAATAGCCGGAAAAGTTTCTTTCACGTACCATCTGCTTGATCCCTCCATTTTCATCGCACCTGTACTGATAATCAAATCACCAAGTTCAATTTCAGGTTGGATAGCACCAGTTGAACCAACTCGAAGAAAAGTGTTACAACCAATATTGGCTAACTCAGTTAGAGCAATCTCACACGCAGGAGTACCAATACCAGTAGATGTGACGCTTATATCTGTACCATGAACATTACCAGTATACGAGTAATATTGTCTATGTTCAGCGATTTTTTTATAAGTATCCCATGTTTTTGCAATTCTCAACGCACGTTCAGGATCACCAGGCATTAGAACAGGTCCTTTCAAATCACCAACTTTTGCCTCAATGTGATACTGTTTTCCCTCTTCAAAAACAGGTTTATCAGCTGAAATTTTTCGCTTGCTCTCTTTATTCATATAATGGTATTATATCAATTTAATAAAAATATTTCAGTGAAAAACTAGTCAAAAGTTTTACCCTTTTTTGTCTCCTTATAAATTCTTTTTGCTTCATCATAGCTTACCTCTTCATTTACAATCATTTGTTTTGCTATCTTTTCTATTTCATCGCCTTCCGCACCGATTGCAATGGCTATATTCCTAGCATGTAAAGACATATGCCCCTTTTGAATCCCTTCAGCAACTAACGCACGTAAAGCTGCAACATTTTGAGCCAATCCCACTGCTACAACTACTTTAGATAGCTCTTCTGCAGTTTTAACATTCATAAGCTGTAAACATACTTTGTAAATCGGATGAACATTAATGGCTCCACCCAATACACCTATCCCCAGAGGAACTTGTAATTCCCCTATTAAGTTACCCGTTTCATCTTTCTCAAAACGAGATAAAGAGCGATATACTCCATCTCTAGCAGCATATGCATGCACACCTGCTTCAATGGCTCTACTGTCGTTACCTGTAGCAATTACAACAGCTGTTATCCCATTCATTATCCCTTTATTATGAGTAACTGCCCGATAAACATCATGAAAGGCAAAATCATTAGCCTTGAGAATATCGTCAACAACATTTTTCCCACCCAATAAATCTCTATCAAAAGTAGCTTTCACCGTAACGACTCTGCGTGTGGCATAATTTGATAAAATGCGTAAAAGAACGCGTCCTTTTGTGAGTTTTTCTATATCCCCCTTTAGATGCTCTAACATAGTATTTACTGCATTAGCTCCCATTGCATCTTTTGTGTCAACAATTAATTGCACAATAAGATATGTTTCGATATCTCCTTTTATTTTTTTTAATTCAATTTCTTTTGCCCCACCTCCCAATTTAACTAAAATATCGTTTGTCTCATTAGCTTTATTTAATAAATATGTCTTATTTTCTCTAATTGCTTCTTCAGCTTTATCAAAATCTTTTATATCTAAAATTTGAATTTGTCCAATAGTAAATGAACCAGTATAGTCAGCTTCAAACCCGCCACATGCTCTTGCGATTTTTGCTGCGTGACTAGCTGCTGCAATTACAGACGATTCCTCTATTGCCATTGGGATCAAATAATCTTTATTATTTACTCGAAAATTAGTTGCAATACCCAGAGGTAAACAAACTTTGCCTATAACATTTTCAACTAAAATCTCATAAATTTCTTCATCTATATTCTTACCTTGCAGTATATCTATTTGTTCTGGAGATAAATTAAGCATATCTGCAATTATATTTCTTCTTTCTGCTGAAGAATATTTATAGAATTGCTTCAGACGGGATGTAAACTTCATATTTTCAATAGTTCAAGGAAGAATAAAAGAATTTTCATAAATAAAATAAGTAAAAGCAGAGTTATAGGCTTTCTATAACTTGTATTTTGTTCTCTTTTAATTGTCTAATAATACGGGTAGCATATCCTGCTATCCTGTTTCTCATTCTTTTAGACATTGGTGAACAAACTTCTTCAACTACATGTTTATTAATTTCAAAATCCTCTGCCAACTGATCGTTAAAATCTCTAACAATTTGTTTTGCTAGTCGTTTAATTTGGGAAGTTCTAATATTACCCATTCATTTACACCTATTTCGAGCATTTATCTAATAATTTTAAATGTTACTATGATAGATTAGAATTATCACTCAGTGGATTAAGTTTTTAGAAATAAAATTGTTCTTCAGAATGCACCACTATTCCCTTTGAAGTAACTCTAAATGGCTTTTCAAACATTTCGTGTTCTATACCCCTCATTTTTCGTATATTAAGACTACGCACACCAAGAGAATCTCTAAATTGATAATTCAATATAATGACCCCCTCGCTCATGAATTCCTCTACACCAAATCGAGAAACTATCCCTTCATGCATTTCACTAGTTAATATTGTCGAACATTCAAGAGAGCTCATTACAGCACTAAGTTTAAGGATTTCTTTTCGTATCTGCTTTTCTCCCACCATAGCCAACGCGAGAGCAGTAATAGAATCAATAACCACTCGCTCAGCACTTATTTCGTCAATAATACTAATTAAATTGGTAATTAATTCATCTACATCGACTAAAGTTTGGTATTTTTCATTTGAACTAACACCAGCACGAGGAGAAAAACCATCCATGAGAACCAATAAATTTTGATCTTCCAGCTCTTTTAAATTCCAACCAAAATTTAAGGCCTCTTGCCTTACTTGCTTTGGGCTCTCATCAAAACTAACAAAAACACCACTTTCACCTGCTGTTATTATCCCATGATATAAAAATTGTAAACCAAAAGTACTTTTACCAGCACCAGCGGGACCTGATACTAGAATTGTTCTACCTTTAGGTAAACCACCTTTAAGCATTCGATCTAAACCGGGTATTCCGCTTTCTACAAAGTCCATACCCTACATAAAATAATCTGATAAAAAAGAGTATCGGAAGAAGAAAGAATAAGTTCAATTTAATCCCGAGGAATCCCATCCCCCAGCTGAACGAAAAATGAAAGCTGGAGGGTCTTCATCATCAAATTCAATTATTAATTCTATATCATACTTTCTTCTAACATATGCTGTAGGCTTTTCTAGTTTAATTTTTCCTTTTATTGGATAAATGGTTGATCCCAAAGAGGCTTTTTCTAATATTGCTCTATTTTCATCCTTGATACCTATTCGAGCATTAATTTCCCAGTTGATTGCTTTAATTAACAGATCAGAGCCTTTCCCTCTTCTCTTTAATTGATCTTGACCAATGCAATACCAAGGAGCTTTAATTTCTTCGGGTAACTCTTCAATATCTACAAATTCTTTACCTAAGAAATTGGAAAGTTTAGATGGAAATATGTCGATTTCAAGGTTAGGTGAATAAGAAGTTTTGATTGTGGGTTTTTGTTTTATAAGATTACTATACATTGAATTGATAATTTGTCTAAGGTGATCTAAACCCGAAAAGTGAAGCCAGGTCAGATATTCTAAACTTGCTATTGCTAATCCCGTATTGTCACTATTTAATGCCAAATAGAAGGTTTGTTGAAACATCAAGGAAGCTTCTTCGAGTGCTTCTAACTGAAAAAACTTAAAACCAAGCTGATTGATAAATTCAATACTTTCATATGTTGGGACCTCAGCTGTCTCTTCAATTTCTTTTCTTCCTATTACCACCGTTAGAAGTATAAGAGCAGGTATTAGATTTAAGATATCTTCCCGTTGATTTTCTACACATGTTTCTTGAAAAGCAGGAGTAAAATAGGATGTTAAACGATGAATTTGCCCCGATAAAAGTAGTATAATCATTCTTAAAAAGTGAACATCCATGCCATAATTTTCTACTGCCCCAGTATTCTCAAGAAGGATCATAACAAGTTTATCCATATATACTCGAGATAACTCAACTTTCTTATTTTCAATTAAAGAAATGCAAACTAAGTATTGGAGTCTTCCTAGAATTTCTAATGCTGCATTGTATGTCTTATGATTTTCGATATTATCGACAGCAAGTTTCCAATCTACTAATAAATCAGTAAGTTCTCGAACCCTCGTAATTAATTCTTGTTCTAAAATTGCAAATTTTCCTTCCTTAAAATCGTTTTCTAAGTCTTTAAAATCACTTTGGATCTCGCATGTCAATTCATGTACTTGCATACCTTCAATCGTAATCATACTGTCTTCAGCATCTTCAGCTTTCACTTTTTGTTCTATTTTTTGTTCATATTCGGTTCTAATAACTGATATTGCAGAATCAACTATTTTTTGAATACGTTTAACAGGGTCATATCTGTTAGAACTAGAAACAGAATAACGTATTTCTTCAGTAAAAAGTCTTGCTTCGAGATCCTTTATATGAGCATGTTCTTTAGAAGAGAGAGATTCATCGGTGAACGTTTTAACAAAAGCACTATTGGCAAAGGCTTTAAGTCCCAAATCTTCAGCAACTTCTAACAAACGTAAATCGCTACTAACAACAGGGCCGCCAATTTTATGTGCAAAGTATATAACTGTCATATCATTTTTTTGAGGAAGATTTCCCGATATACGAGCTGCTTTTCTCATATATTCATTAAATTCATCATGGTCAATATTTTCAACAGTTATATAAGGGACTATCTCTCTTTGAAGAAAATGACGCATTTCATACCGAATTTGACTCGTTATAACTATTTCAACACCCAATTTTTCACACAGCTCTCCAAAAATTTTATACTTTTGAGGTTGAGACTGGTATCCGGTAATAAAAAAATTAGTATCAAGGACGTATTTTTGCATCACATCTATATTTACTTCGTCTCATTTTAATGTTTTGCATAATTATGTGTATTTAATTTAAAAGTGTAAGGTTGTGCGTACTTAACTTAATTTTTCTCAATTTTTAGTGATTTTGAAGCTTAAACTATTGGTTTCTTAGCAAGAATTAGGGATTAATCTTTGTGAACATTTCTGTCAAACCTGGTTTTAGTGGTATTTGGGGAACAAAATGTAGTGTTTTTTCAGCTTTTTTGATACTAGAATAGCTCTCACGTATATCACCAATTCTAGGAGGCATATGTTTTGGTTTTAAATTCTTACCACTTATATCTATCAAGAGATTCGCTAAAGAGAGAATAGATAAAGGTTTACCAGAACCTATATTGAAAGTTTCACCTTTAGTGTTGTTAATTTGTAAAGCGCTTTCAATAGCTACACTCACATCTTTTGCGTGTATAAAATCGCGAGTTTGTTTTCCATCTCCTTCAATTTTGGGGGGAAGATTAGATTTAAGGCGTTTAATGAACTTATAGATAACACCAGCGTAAGGATCATCTTCTTTTTGTAATGGGCTGTAGATATTAAAAGGTAGAATTGAACATATATCCATACCATATAAGTTGGCATACATTTTACTATATCTCTCTGCTACTAGTTTGCTTAATCCATAGGGAGATAAGGGATCCCGAGGATGAGACTCTGTAATCGGTAGAAACTGTGGTTCTCCATAAGTTGCAGCAGAACTGATGGTGATAAACTTTTTGACATCATTATTTCTTGCATATTCTAGTAAATTTAGTGTCCCCATAATATTTATATTGGCATCAAATAAGGGATTTTGTGTTGATTTAGATATGCTGATTTGGGCAGCACAATGAATAATATGTGTTATATCAGGAAGCGAAGAATAAGTCTTTTTATTTTTTATATCTTTTTTAATATAGGTACAATCCAAGGGAGGAGCTATTTTAGCATTTGATTCATTATCAAGTATAACAATGGAATACTTGTCTTTAAGACGAGAGTACACATAACTACCTAATTGACCTAATCCTCCTGTAAGAAGAACAATCTCGTTATCTTCAGTCATATGAACTACTTTTCTCTCTAAATCTTATAAATTTTCATATTCTATTTGTTTATGTTTAATGAATTAAATAGACTGATAGTTCTACTTTATTTAGGTGAAATACTCTACTTTCTTTTATCCATTAAATCCTTCGTTAAGTTAACCTAAAACAAGAACGCAAGGTAAAAGTTTTTAATGCTCAATTCTAACCGGGCAATATAGTTTGAGAGCCTAACTAATCTTTTAAAAAAGGTGATTATATGTCAAAGAAAGTTAGAATTGCAATAGCTGGATTAGGGAATTGTGCATCAGCTCTAATTCAAGGCTTAGAATATTATAAAAATGCTGATGAGAATGTTGAAATTCCTGGTGTGATGCATGTACGTTTTGGTGACTATCATATATCAGATGTAGAAGTTGTGGCAGCATTTGATGTCGCCACAACGAAGATAGGTAAAGATATTTCGGAAGCAATATGGGCATCACCAAATTGTTGTAGAAAATTTTCTGAAGTTCAAGAAAAAGGAGTAATTGTCCAACCCGGACCAATCTTAGATGGAATTGAGTCCCATACTTTTGATTATTTCCATTGCTATGATGAAAATAAAATAAAACCAGTTAATGTAGCTGATGTTTTACGTAAAACACAAACTGATGTTTTGATTAATTTCCTTCCTGTTGGTTCTGAAAAGGCCACACAATCTTACGCACAAGCATGTTTAGATACAGATGTCGCAATGGCTAATGGCATCCCCGCTTTTATCGCATCTAATCCCGAATGGGCGGCAAAATTCAAGGAGAAGAACATACCTATTGCAGGAGATGACATCAAATCTCAATTAGGTGCCACTATTCTTCATAGGATGCTTGTTAGATTAGCTTATGAGCGCGGTATTAAAATGGATGAAACCTTTCAATTAAATGTTGGCGGAAATGGCGATTTTTATAACATGAAAAAAGAGTATAGATTAAAAACAAAACGCGTTTCTAAAACCCAAGCTGTAACATCGATGATCCCGTATGATGTCCCTACGAGAATTGGTCCTTCCGATTTTGTAGAATTTTTGCAAGACGAAAAAATCTGCTATTTATGGTTGAAAGGTAAAAATTTTGGAGAACAACCTGTTACTGTTCAATTAAAATTAAGTGTGCAAGATTCACCCAATTCAGCGGGAGTCATGATTGATGTTATTAGGGCATTGAAAATTGCAAAAGATAGGGGTATAGGCGGTCCGCTCGTAGGTGTTTCATCCTATTTCTTTAAACATCCACCCAAACAAGTACCTGATCCTATAGCGCGAGAAGAAGTTGATAGATTTATTCGTGGAGAAAAATCTTTAATCGAAGGTGATAATAAATGAGTAAAAATGGTATTAAAGTAGCAATCGCAGGAATAGGTTCTTTAACCTCAGCTTTCATTCAAGGAATAAAATATATTGAAATGCATCCTGAAAAAAATGAAACGTTAAGATATCCTATTCTTGGAGGTAACAAGATAACCGATATAGAAGTCGTTGCTGCTTTTGATGTATGTGATACAAAGGTAGGAAAAGATATTTCGGAAGCCATCTTTTCACCCATTAATTCCACTCCCAAATTTATTGAGGTGGAACCTTTTAACATAAAGGTAAAGAAAGGGCCAGTAAAAGATGGGATTACGGGAACACTCGAAAACGCCATCAATATCGCTCCTGGCGAAGAAGTAGATATGGTTAAAGAATTAAAAAAATCCGAAGCAGAGATACTTATCTGTTGTATCCCAACTGGTTCAAATGAAGCAGTAGAAACTTACGCTGAAGCAGCAATTGAAGCTGATGTTGCATTTATTAATTGTACTCCCACATATATAGCAAGTAAACCAGAGTGGGCAAAAAGATTCCAAAAAGCAAATGTGGCATTAGTAGGTGATGATCTCCAGTCAATGCACGGAGGAACCGTACTCCATAAAGGATTGCTCGAAGTGATGGAAGAACAAGGTATAAAGGTGATAGATACATATCAGCTAGATGTAGCAGGTGGTCTGGAAACACTAAATACACTTGATGATGATAGAAAAGCATACAAAAGACATGTAAAAGAAAGAACTATACAAAAAGCCACAAAAAGTAAGATTAACATAGCATCAGGTACAAGTGATTATCTTGAATTCCTTGGTAACAGAAGAATTGGACACTTCTGGGTATATGGCGAAGGCTTTTTAGGTATGCCTATTAAGATGGATATTAGATATGAAACATTAGACGGTCCTAATGGTGCAGCAACTCTAATAGATGTTGTAAGAGCAACAAAGGTGGCTATAAATCGGGCAGATTTTGGACCATTAGTTTCAGTTAGTGCATATGGATTTAAAGCACCAGCTGTATTAACAAGTAGACATGAGTCTATAAAATGGTTAGAAGACTATATAGAGGGTAAAAGAGCAAAATAACCCCTAATCACTATTTTTCTATTTTTAATAATCTTGTGATTTTGATTAATTTTTTTCTGGCGTGAGATTCAGGATATTTGGAAAGAATATCGCTTGCCAAATCAACATATGTGGATATTAAATCTTTTGTTGATTTAAGAGCTCCAGAAGAGACAATAATATTGCGAATAGTTTCTATAGAATAATCTTTCTTGTGTAAATAGTATTGCTCAAAAATATATTTTTGTTCAGAATTTATTTTTTCATAGGTCTTTATAACGATATAATTCTGAATACGATTTTCAATATCTGTTTTAACGCTTGATTTTCCTATATTTTTTATATTTGAAGTAATGGCAAGATAATCATCTCTCAATTGAAAAGCACGACCGAAAAATTTTCCAAAAGTTCTCATATCTTCAATTTCCTCAACGGTAGTATTTCCCAATAAAGAACCAATAACAGTGGCCCCTTCAAAAAGAGGTGTTGTTTTGACATCAATAAGTTCAATGATTTTTTCGATTGAAAAAAACTGTTTTGCTTCTCTTATCTCTTGTTCTAAAAATAGTGCTTTTGACATTTTTTGAGTGATATGATTTATTTCTTGGATTATTTCTGATTTTTTTGTTCGAGTTGCAAGTTCATATGCATAACTGCTCAAAGAGTAAGTAATAGCTAACGTTTCAAATGTTGAATACTCTAAATAAAAAGATTTTTTGTTTCTTCGGATTACATCATGATCAAAGAGGTCATCAATTAAAAGAGACGCATTATGAATGATTTCTAGTGCACATGCCGCAATATAACTTAGATTAGTTCTGATTTTTGTATTAATCATTTCAAAAGAGAGGAGGCAAATAAGAGGACGAAGTCTTTTTCCCCCTTCTTGGAAAACATGATCAAATAGAGTGGATCTAGGTTGTTCAGCAATATATTTTTCAGAGATTTTTCGAAGATGAAAATCAATTTCCTTTATATCTTTGTTAAAATCTGAAAATGAAGAACACATTGTTTGCAATGTGAAATACTCTTTAAAAAAGGTATTGTTTTATTTAAAAAGGATGTATCATTTTTTCAAAGAGTGTTAGTAAATTGTTTGCAAATATAATACACAACATAATTGCAAAGAAGGATAAAATAACAGCCAAATAAGAAAATTGTTCATTCGACAATAAATATAGCGTTTTCTCATCTTTTATTCTTCTCTTTTTTTCTTCAAAAAGCATTGAAACATGCTTTATAACATAAATCAGGGACAGAATTATGGAGAATGTTATAAGAGTTGAACTGTATATCCATTGAAAGCTAAATACAAATTGTATATAGAAAAAACTACCAATTATTAGGATAAGAATAGGAAATGAAAACAAGAAAATATACATTGAAATAAATAAAATGAATGCCAAGTTTGACTTAGAGCTGATGGTTGCAATATTTTTTATTGTAGGATTATCTATAATCTCTTTTGAAAAGTGGACAAGTGAAAATGAAAATAGGCATAAAATAGGATATAGAAAGAGAAAAGCAGAAATTGATTTAATAGTCAAAAGGTAAGAATCAGATGTAAGAGTAAATGAGAGAAGTAAAAGATAAATTCCACTAAGATACAAAAGGATATACTCTAGTAACTTTTTAAGATTATTAATTGTCAAAGTTGAAAATATCCCCCATATTAAGCTTATTGAGCTCATTATTAGTAATATTGTTAGCAAAAAAATGTTTTGAAATAGATTTCGCATGAATAGCACATATTTAGTAAGAATGAATAGTGATACCCATTTCTGTATAATTATATAAATCTCTACAGGCGCAATATTTTGTTCTTTAAGATTGAAATAGTAGAAATGAAAAGGTGGAATACCGATCTGTATAAAAAGAAAGGTTAGAATAAAGACGCTACTAATACCCAACCAAGTTAAATTTATTGAATTCTTTCTTTCAAATAAGAATGTATTAAGTGAGAGATAATGTGTAATAATTCCCAAGAAAAACAGAAGTAGACTAATAATATACATCTTAGAGTGGTTCTTATATTCACTTACTTCTTTTTTTTCGGGTTTTTCAAAACTAAACATAAATAGAGAGATACCAAAACCTAAGACAACATACATGAATAAAATATAAATAAGAGATGAAAAAAGAGTTATAAAAAATCCAGATATAAGAATAATTAAAATAGAAAGAAAAGGATTGAAGTTGAGGTCGTCAAAAACTATTCCTTCTACAGATACTTTCATAGTACAAATGATTAAAGTAAAAGATAAAGGAAAAAATAATGGAAAAATAAAATTTGAAAAGGAAAAGATAGGCAATAATTTGGATATATTAAATAAATTTTCATGATTGTACCAATAAATAATGTTGCTACATATTATACACACAATTGTTGTATATCCATAAATAATTCTTATTCTTGTCTTAAGAAGAGGGATTCTTTTTATTAGTAAGTTCTTGAATGCACCAATTAAGAGAAGTACTAGAACACCTCCAAGTAATATTCCAATATGTAAGAAAGCTTTGATAGTAATAATTGCGAAAGACATTTTAGGATACCCCCATAAATAATAAAATGACAAAGAATGTAATAATGCAACATATTAGTATTATTAATTGTTTTTGGAAAGTAATAGTTTCAAGATTGCGGAAGAAACATGAAAGAGTAATTAGGCTTTGCTTAATGGTAGGATATATTTTTGTTCTAATAAAATGGTTTGCTTTTTTGAACAAAAGGAAGATATTGTTTAGACTGGACAATATGATTTTTTTCCAGATGAATTGTTTCCAGAGTTTGTTTTTGAGATAATGACCAGATGGTAATAGAACTTTATTATAGCAATAAAAACAAGTTACAATTAAAAATGGAAAACTCATGATATCAATTAGTTTATTTCCAATTAATACTATTTTTTTCTTTATTTCATCCATTTTATTGATTCGTCTAATGAAAAAGCCACTACTTGATAATATCAGAACAATAATACCAAGTAAAAGAATGAGTGTATTCAATAAACTACGAATATTGATACTCATAGGTAAAGTATCAATCTTTACCAAACCATAGAGAGGATAAAGTAGTGATTGAACGAGCAATAATAGAATACAACAAAGCAGTAGAAAAATTTCTTCTATTGACAGAAGATCATAATTTATCTCTTCAAAAAGATAAAATAATTTGATTAAAATAATAAGTTCAAATATCGTTTTTATTACATATATAATGATTGCGTATGTTTTTGTTCCGACATAGAAACTGTTTAGTATATATGTAAAGAGAAGTGCAGAACTATTTAATGGAGGAAAGCCAATTAAAGAAGTAGAAACAATAAAATAACAAAGCAGGACTAGCCATTTTTTTCCTAATTGTTTATCTTTCTTTTTAAGAGAGTATTTCGACCATATAAACTGATTAATCCACAATGAGGAAAAAATTAATGGTGCCACTAACAAAACATGATTAAATATACTTTTTAGATTAAAACTTAAACTGAACAACGCAAAGGCCAGATAAGCTACTTGTAAGTTTTTGCCAATTGAAAGTTTATCATTCATAAATCCTGTACTCATTAAAGTGATTATTAGTATAACACCAGATATAATCCTAGTTGGAAGAAAATAATGGGTAAACAAGGTGTAAATTGGGGTAAGGATAGTACAAACAATAGGTAAACAAAGATAAACAGAGCTAATGTGCATTGTAGAACATAATGAAAGTCTGTTAATGTACCATGACTGAAAAGGGGGAAAAGCTGTTTTCAAAGTGATTCCAAGGAGAATCAAAACATAGTGAGGTACTAAATTTACATCCTTTAATCCATCTTGAAAAATGATTTCCATCTCCGCTATAACCGACGTCCCAAATGTAATTATGACTAAAAGAAAACCAAAGAGCAATAATATAGTCCCAAGCACCTGAGTGATTATCAATTCCAATGAATAATTACTTATAGTGTTAGTTTCATTAATTTGCTCTCGAACATAGATAGAAATGAAACATAAATCAACTATAAAGAGAAGAAGGAGAATTTGAACCAAACTATGAGAAAATGATAAGAAAACAACAAATGTAAAAAAAACGGAAGGATTAATATCCTTGCTTAAATCATTTTTTGCAGTCATATAATTCTGAAAATCAACTAAGAGTAAAACGATAACAAAAACCATGTAAAACAAAAAACTTTGAATAGTGATATATAAACCAAAAGAAAAATCGATATTGTAAATTGAAAAATCGAAAAATAGTGTTTCAATCTTTTGAGTACCTTGTATAAAATAACTAATGGTGTTAAAGGTTACTAGTCCAGCATTAGTAATAAATGAACTATATACTTTGATCTTTTTATAGAGTGAATACTCAATATCTGAACGCAAAAACAAATAAAAAAACGTACTCAGTAATAACCATACCAAGTGACAGATAATAATGAGAGACAGATTATTCATTGGATATACCTCCCTTTTCCGCTGATTTTGGATAGAATTGTTTTTCCAAAAATATTACAAATAGAAATAAAATGACAATTTGAAAGGAAGCGAAAATAAAAATAATTATCTCAATAGTGATTTGCTTTATTGATAGTAAAGTTATACCTGCACCAATAATAAAAAGACATCCAATAAGGAAAGTATAATCGCCTTTTGCTCTTACAATTAAATATAAACCCAGTACAATATTAAATAATGCTAAAATAAATAACGAAATTACATAAACCATATATCCACCTTCTTTCGTTTATTTTCTTTTGAAACCAAAACTAACAGCCCTAAAAATAAGAAAAACTCTAGTATAAAAAAAGTCATGAATAACATAAGCGTTAGCAGAGTATTTTTAATGAATGAATGAAAGATTAATTGCTGGCCAAGATCCAGATTAGCTTTAACAATGGGATAAAGAACGACACCAAACAATAACAAAAACAAAATTAGACTAGGATCTTTTATAGTAAATATTTCTTTAGTCTTCTTCTGCTCAAATGTTAAAAAAAACAGGACAATAAAGCAGAATATAATGATCCAAGAAACAAATAAAACATAATGTTTACTTGCAAGAAAAATTAAAGCAAAACTAAATAGTGAGCTAAGAAGAAAATAATGTATTTTCTCTTTATCCAAAAAGGCAGATATAAAAAATCCTGACTGCATACTGATACCCAAATAATAGACAAAATGAAAAAAGTTTTTCAAAAGTATAATGAGTACAATATTAGCTGTTAATCCAAATATGATCACAACCCCTCTGAACCACCAATTTTTAAATAAATTGCCACACACAATTGCTGATATAGTTACACTAACTACTATGTAAGTTATAATTAAAATTATCAAACTAGAGATATCAACCATGCAATCACATAAAATACAGAAAATCTCAGATATAAACTTTTGTGAATTAAATTTTGAGATTATTTGATATGCTGTTCTTTCCGACCTAACATAAACTTTATTACGTTAAAATTTTCCTTTAAACTACATGTCTTCTCATTACAACCCAATTGCGCATAAAAGACAGAGTTCTGTTAAAGATATCTATAAAGTACTTAAGCCTTATTTTTCAAGAAGAAAATGGACACTATTATTTATCGCGTTTGTTTCCTTTATATCTTCTCTAATGGCCTTATCAACCCCATTATTGATAAGAGAGGTAATGAGGATAGCCATCCCTAGCGAAAATATTAATATGGTATGGTTGTTAGGGGGAGCAATTTTTGGGGCGGCATTAATTGCGGGTTTAATGCAATTTCTTTCAAGATATTTTGGTGCTTTCATGAGTGAGAGAATCATTCTTGAATTACGAAACGACTTATATCGTACGTTACAAGAACTTAGATTGGAATTTTATGATGAAGAAAGCACAGGACAAATAATGACAAGAGTGACAACCGACTTAAATCATATCCAAAGATTTGTCAATTTTACTCTTCGATTAATTATGAACGGACTTGTACTTTTTACTGGATCATATATTGCTATGATCATAATTAATTGGCAATTAGGATTAATATTGCTTGTCATTTTTCCGGGATTTATTTGGTTAATTTATTGGTTTAGCTCTAAAGTAAGACCTTTATTTTATGAATCTAGAATTAAGTATGGATCTGTGACAGCAATTATCCAAGAGAATATTACGGGCGCTCATATTGTTCGAGGGTTTGCCCAAGAAGAAAATGAAATTCAACGGTTTACAGAAGCCAACAAAGAATATAGAGATTTACGAATAAAAACTCTTTCTTATAGGGCAGTTTATTTTGCTACTATGAATCTACTTATTGGGATTGGAGTTGGTTTAACTCTTTTACTAGGTGGGCTAGCTGTAACAAATGATGCCATGGTTAGAGGAGATGTAGTAGCATACATATTCTTACTAGGCTTACTTGCTACACCTACTCGACATCTTACTTGGTTAGTTGGTCTCATACAACGTACTTTAGCTAGTGGTGATCGAATTATTGAGTTAACTTCTGCTAAAAAAGAAATCAAAGAGGCACCTGATGCGATATCGCCACCAAGATTTCAAGGCAAAATTACATATGAGAACGTGTTCTTTGAGTATGAGGAAAATCGTCCTATTTTAAAAAATGTAAATGTGGATATCCCACCAGGACAAAAAGTTGTTGTGATGGGAGGAACAGGATCAGGCAAAAGTACCTTTATATTAATGTTACCGCGCTTTTATGATCCTAATAAAGGGATAATTAAGATAGATGGTCATGATATTAAAAAGTATAAGCTAAAAGAGATGAGAAAACAAATAGGGCTTGTATTACAAGAAACTTATTTATTTAATGGAACAATAAAAGAAAACATCGCTTTTGGTAAACCAGATGCTTTAGATGAAGAGATTATTCAAGCAGCAAAAGTTGCCAAAATACATGAATATATTGACAGCTTACCAGATAAGTATGATACACATGTGGGTGATAGAGGAATTACATTATCAGGAGGACAAAAACAGCGAGTATCTATAGCTCGTACATTAGTCACGAACCCATCCATATTAATTTTTGACGATTCTACAGCTTCAGTAGATGCACATACAGAAGCGCAAATACAAGAATCTCTCGATATTTTGAGCGAAGGAAGGACGACGTTGATAATTAGTCAGAGGATATCCTCAGTTCAATATGCGGATAGAATATTGGTTTTTCAAAAAGGAGAAATTGTACAAGATGGAAGCCATGAAGAATTAATCAATCAAGAAGGATTGTATAAAAATATCTATGATACATTATCAAGAAGCTATGAGGACAGAACCGTAGTCATACCAGAAAAACCAGTACAAAGAGGCGATTAAAATGGCATGGAGAGTTATGCGAGCAGCAAGAATGGAAAAAGAAGAACGAACACAATACTCAGATTGGACGTTGTTTAAGCGTACATTGAAATTATTTAGATATTATATCGGCGAAACGATAAGTGTTATAGCTATCGTTATTACAGCTTCTATAATATCTATATTACTCCCGATACTAGTACAAAGAACTTTAGATTATTATATCTATCCAGGAAACCAAGCATTTCAAGATGAGATTATCATAATGAGTGGTATTTATCTTGGTTTTATTATATTGAACTTCTTTATCATGCTAGCAAGAACTATATTTTTTGCTAGATTGGGACAGAAGATAATTTACAAACTTCGAAATAACGTATTTAATAAATTACAAGGGTTAGGACTAGATTATTATACAAAAGTGGAATCGGGCCGTACAATTTCTAAAGTTACTAATGATGTGGATAGTCTAGGAGAACTACTTACATCAGGTATAATCGATATTTTTGCAGACTTTTTTTCCCTCATATGGATAATTGCAATTATGCTTACCTATGACGTGGGCATGACATTAATGACATTCACAGTTATACCAATCTTGGTAATTGTTTCATTCATCTTCCAAAAGAGAGTTAGAAAAGCTTATCGTAAAACAAGGGTTGCAATAGCAAAAGTTACAGCCAATCTCCAAGAGACTATTACAGGCGTTAAGGTAACTCGTTCATTATCAAGAGAAGATAGAAGTATAACAAACTTTCGAGAAATAAACAAGGAAACTTTTGAAGCTAACGTAGAAGCTGCAGGTATTTCTTCATTTTTCATGCCATTAATTCAATTAATATCAGCATTAGGTAGTACTATTATTGTATTATACGGAGGCTACTTAGCTATAACTACCGGGAGAATAACTTACGGAGAATTATATATATTCTTGGATTATTCTAGTAAATTCTTTGCACCTATTATGAGTCTATTTATGTTCTATACCGTCATTCAAAGTGGTTTTGCTAGTGCTGAACGAATATTTGAGATTATGGACGAAGAACCATCAATCATCAATGCCGATGACCCAATAATCCCAAAAAAAATCAAAGGACATATCAAATTTGAAAATGTTTGTTTTAGATATGAGGAAGATATAGCAGTCTTGAAAGATATAAATTTAGAAATACAACCAGGGGAGAGTTTGGCTCTTGTTGGACATACAGGGGCAGGAAAAACTACGATGACAAAACTTCTTTCCCGTTATTATGATGTCAACCAAGGCAGATTATTAATTGATGGTATTAATATTAGAAAAATTGATCTACCAACCTTACGCAAGAACATTGCAGTAGTACCACAAGATGTATTTCTTTTTAGTGGCACAATCATGGAGAATTTAAAATACGGTAAAAAACAAGCTAGTGATGAAACTGTTTATAGGATATGTAAGACTTTAGGGTTATATGATTATATATTGGATCTCCCAGATCAATACGAGACAGACGTACGAGAGGGCGGTTCTCGATTATCCTTAGGACAAAGACAACTTTTATCATTAGCACGTGCTATGATTGCCGACCCAAAGATACTCATCATGGACGAATCATCAAGTTCTGTTGATCCAATAACCGAAGAATTAATTCAGAAAGGAATAGAAGAACTACTAAAAGGACGAACCTCAATAATTATAGCCCATCGTTTGAGTACAATTAAAAATGTTTCAAGCATTATTGTACTGGATCATGGCAAAATTGTCGAAAGAGGAACACATCAAGAACTAATTAAAAAACAAGGAGCTTATTACGGATTATATAGTACTCAGTTGACAAGTAACATTATTGATGAAACCTAATCCTTTTTTCTAACTTCATTTCACAATCTTTTTTAAATCACTTTTTTTATATCGATTAATCACATTCTATGGTGTATAATTTATGGCGACCTTAAAAGAACTTATAGCTAAAGAAGATAATGAGGTCCTTTGTTTAGGTAATGAAGCCATCGCCCGTGGAGCTATCGAGGCAAGTGTTCAAGTTTTTGCTGCCTATCCAGGTACTCCAAGTTCAGAGGCAAGTATGGCGCTCAATGCTGCGGCCCCTAAATTGGGATTTTATGCTGAGTGGAGTGCAAATGAGAAAGTTGCGCTAGAGACGGCTTTTGCCGCTTCTATTAGCGGCGTAAGAGCTATGACTGCAATGAAACATGTTGGAGTTAACGTCGCAGCTGATGCTTTGTATTCTATGACTTATATGGGAACTAAAGGAGGATTAGTCATTCTAGTTGCTGATGATCCGCACATGTTTAGTTCTCAAAACGAACAAGATTCGAGATGGTTAGGAGTATCAGCTCAAATACCTATACTTGAACCAAGTAATCCTCATGAAGCAAAGAAAATGACCAAAATGGCATTTGATATTAGTGAAAAATTTGAAATGCCAATAATATTACGATCTACTACAAGGATTTCGCATGCACGTGCAGATGTAAAGTTTGAGAAATTTGATTCAAAGTATCGAGAGGGTGAATTTGACGGTACAAATCGGTTTAAGTGCTTACCAGCTCTTGCTCGTGCTAATCATCCCAAATTAAGAGCAAGAATGGAAAAAATCAAAGAGTGGTTACCTGAAAGCGGTTTAACAGAAATTGAAGAAGCTGACGATAATACCTATGGTATTATTACAAGCGGAATTTCCTATGCATATGTCAAAGATGCACTACATTTGCTAGATAAAAAAGTACCTATCCTCAAACTAGGAATTGTTGCTCCATTAGATGAAAAATCCATTTTAGATTTTGCGAAAGGTAAAAAACAGATTATCTTCATTGAAGAAGTTGAATCTTATCTTGAAGACAGAATTTCAGCTTTACTATTGCAAAAAGGCATTACGCCTAAGATTCATGGAAAATCTTCAGGTATTACTAAAAGATATCATGAACTCAATGCTCGTTTAGTTGCAAAAGGATTAGCTGAAGTAATTGGAGGAGAAAAACTAGTAAATACTGAACCAATTCTTGAAGCAAAAAATGAAACGAAAGATTTTGTACCTTTTAGACCCCCTCTATTTTGTGCTGGATGTCAACATAGAGCTGCTTTTTATGAATTATCAAAAGTCGTAAAGAAGAAAGATGGTATATTTTCAAGCGATATTGGGTGTTACTCGCTTGACCCATGGGTTACTGACACAATTCTCTGCATGGGTGGAAGTATAGGTATGGCAAATGGTTTTACAAAAGTAATTAAAGACAAACCAGTTTTTGCAATAATAGGTGATTCAACCTTCTTCCATACGGGTTTACCCGCTTTAGCCAATGCAGTGTATACGAACGCAAACATGAATGTTTTAGTTTTAGACAATAGAATGACAGCCATGACTGGATTTCAACCAAACCCTACTGAAACCATCGATATTATTGACGTAGCCAAGGGGTTAGGTGTAAAATATGTCGTAGAGTTTGATCCATACGACTTTGAAAAAGGAAAAGAAGTTTTTGAAAAAGCAATTGAATACGAAGGTCCTACGGTTATTGTAATGCGCAAAATATGCGCAAATGAGGATTGGAGACGGAAACGTCGTGCTGGAGTAGATATTCAAACTTATGAAGTTGATCCAGAAAAATGTATTGCATGTTCAACCTGTCTTGTCAGATATGAATGTCCAGCCATTTCTTGGAGTATTGATACAAATTCTAAGGGTAAAAGATATGCTGTGATTGATGCCTCAATGTGCACTGGTTGTAGTGTGTGCTCACAAATTTGTCCAGTAAAGGCTATTTCTAAAAAGGAGGATTAAAAATGGAAGATACATATCAAATGATCGTTGTTGGTGTAGGAGGACAGGGAATATTGACCATTTCAGATGTTATATCTATAGCAGCAAGAAAAAAAGGTTTGCATATTCTAGGTTCAGAAGTTCATGGAATGGCTCAAAAAGGTGGTAGTGTTATCACTAACCTAAAAATTGGTACAGAGTTATATTCACCGACCATACCCCTAGGTTCAGCTGAAGTTTTAATAGGATTAGAACAAAATGAAACTCTGAGATATCTTGAATATCTCAAACCTAACGGAATGGTAATAACATCTAGAACTGTTCTTTATCCTGTTACATGGAAAAAAGATAAAAAAGCAGCTGATCAAGCGAGAGAGAACATTGAAGAAAATTTAAGGAAATTCAATGCCAAAATAATACAAATTGATGCTGAAAAACTAGCTATTGAAGCTGGTCTTTCTTTAGCTCAAAATGTTGTCCTTCTAGGTGCCCTTTCACAAGTAGAAGGATTTCCACTGGCTGAAGAAGAATTGAGAGAGGCATTAAAAGAAAGAGTACCTTCAAAATACTTAGAACAGAATTTGAAAGCGTTCAAATTGGGTATTAAAGCAATGAAGTAAATTCTTTTTCATTATTTCTTTTTATTTTGTATCTTTTTTATCTTATTTTGAATAAACAAGTTTACTTTGGAGTAGGTGAATCTATCACCAGCGAGGTTTTATTCATTTTTTAATTACTTAAGAATTGATTTTTTTTGACCTGTCAAAAAACTGGGATTTTAATTTCCCTTTTCGGGGTTTGATTATAGAACAAGTAGAAAACACAAATATTATATGGGAGATAAATAAATCCTATTTACTCAATAAAAATGGGAAACAAAAATGGCAAATAATGATAAAGAAGGTAATTTGCGTATTCGAAGATTAGTGTTAGATGTACTAAAACCACATCAACCAAGAATGGACGAACTTTCTCTGGTAATTGTTGGCATTCCAGGAGTAAATTCGGTAAATATAATACGAACAGAGACGGATAAATCCACAGAGGGTATCAATGTGACAATTGTAGGATCTGATTTGGACTATAAACGTATAGAAAATGCATTAAGAGATTATGGCTGTTCAATTCACTCTATTGACGAAGTTGTCGCTGGTGAAAGCATTATTGATACCGTTGTCTTACCAAACGAAGAAGAATCATAAGAGAAATTATTTTATCTAAATCCGTTTTATATCTTTATTTCTCTCTTTCTTATAACGTTTCTATATATTAAAAATATTTAAAAAATCAATCAAGAGATATATTTAAGATATCTCTGCCATTCACTACTAAATTTTAATTTAATTAAATAATATTAAGTATCAACATAACAGGATTAGAGATCATATTGATCGTAAAAAAATTATTGGTCTCGGGCTTCTAATTCGTTAATAAGCCATATAAAGGATTCTTTTACACCTTTCCCATGTAATATAGAACAATCAAACACAGCAAATGTTGTATTTTTTAAATCCAAATGTAGTCCCAACATTTGTATCAATAATGGTGCTTCTACAGCTCCTGGTAAATCTTGTTTATTTGCTAAAATTAACAGAGGAACGCTTTCCATGTATGGATTATTGAACACATGTGTTTTCATAACCTCCCTTGCTTCAGGTAACCTTTCAATATCTGCAGCATCAATTACAAAAATTACTGCTTCAGTTCCCGGATAATGAGCCTCCCAGAGAAATCGAAAATGAGCTTGTCCAGCCAAATCTACTGCTGTAATAGTCCAATTTTCAAAAGTAAAAGATTCTATGTTTTGTCCAATAGTCGGAGTTAAATTATCATTAAACTTACCAAAACGCATATATCTTGTCAATGTGGTTTTGCCAGCACTATCTAACCCTAAAATAAGAATTTTGGCTTTATGTTCTTTTTTTAGTCTGGTCTTAAGCCACTGAGAGAACCCAGTAAACACACTCATCCTATTATCAGTCCATCCTTTAATTGAAATAATTTAAGTAATTTTTAAGACTTGCTATTTTTAAGCTTATCATTCTTTATGATAATTATAACCAACTACTTTTATATTTTTGTATACTCTAAGCAAGTTAGTGTTTAACATGTCAGACTAATTAATATACTATACTCAGTCTGAATTACTTGTTAACGAATATTCAGTACTACTTTAAAATATTTATTATAACGGAAAAGATTCATTCCTCTATTTACCTTCTTTAAAGAAAGAGGTATCGACAGATTTCATTACAATTGGTTTAAATTAATACATTACATAGAATTTATTTGCCCGTTTATGTAAACATTTTTAAGAATCAATTATTCATTGATTTCGGTATTAAATTTTGGTGAGTGCTGCTCCATGAGTCTTAATGATACTTCTGCAGATGAAGATTTAGAAATTGTTTCAAATGAAATAAAAATAGGGCCTGATCGGCTTACTCGTTTTGAACGTGCTAGAATTATTGGTGCTCGAGCTTTACAGCTCAGCATGGGAGCACCTGTCCTGATTTATATGGAAGAAAAAGGGAATAAATCACCTCTCGTTATTTCTGAAAATGAACTAAAGAGTAAAGTTTTACCAATTAGCATTAGACGTGAAAATCCTAACAAGACGTATCAAATAATTCCACTACAAGATCTGAAAGATGTACAAGCAATAAGAGAGATTTAGTTTGACTTCTCTTCAGATGTTTTTTAGTAACGTCAATATTTAAGGCATATAAAATTGTATTCCGTAATTAATTTTCTATCCCTATTATTTTTTGAGTGCTTAAAGGAAAGAAATAAAAAGAAATCATTTTGTATAATACATAAGTGTAAATTTCGTATTAGTTGTGATTAATATGGTTAAAATTCCAGATAAGATGAAAAAACATTGTCCAAAATGCAATAAACACACAGAAATGAAGGTTAAACAAAATAAAACTTCTCGTAGAGGAGGAGGAATGACAGCCACAGCACGTAAGGCAAAAATCCGTCGTCGAGGGTATGGTAACTTAGGAAAATATAGTAAAAGACCGGTTACTCAAACAAAAATGGCATCAAAAACCTCCCGTAAGGTAGATCTAAGATTAACATGTCCCGAATGTAAAAAAGTATGGGTATTAACCTATCCTAGAGCAAAAAGAGTAGAAATGATCAAAAAACGATAACAAAACTTCAAATTTTTTGATATTTCATCTTTCACGTATCCAATAGTTTTTCTTTAAACATTAAATTAACATACTTTTTGTTATTAGATGGTTTCATGTTTATTTTCACTTTTTTCAATTGTCAAATCATTTAAATATACTTTAGTATGAACTACAGATATGAGCATGTTCTACGAATATGAAGCTAAAAAACTTTTTAAGGATAACTCAATTCCAACGCCACAAATTAGGCTCTATGATGGTCTTGATAGTGTCAAAGAATTTGCCAAAGAGATTGGTAAAGATTCAATGATGGCAAAAGCTCAAACCCTAGCAGGAGGAAGAGGTAAAGCAGGCCTTATCAAGAAGGTAACTGTTGATGAAGCTGAAGATTACATTAAAAGCATAATTGGAAAAGAACATAAAGGTTCTACCGTCAATAAAGTGCTTTTAGAAGAACCTGTTACAATCAAACAAGAGTATTATCTTACTGTAATGATGGATAATGCTCAAGGTTCTTACATGGTATTAGCTAGTCCAATGGGTGGTGTTGATATAGAAGAAGTTGCAGATAAGCACCCAGATAAAATCTTTAAGAAATACTTTGGTGTCAATGAAGAACCGTTATCTTACAAGTTTATGAAACTTGGGAAACAAATGGGTTTCGAAAGCAAAACATTGTTGAGATTTACACGCGTTCTTTCACAAATGATAAAGATGAGTAAAGATAAAGACTTAACATTAGTAGAAATCAACCCATTAATTTTAACGGAAGACGATAAAATCATAGCAGCCGATGCAAAAGTTGTAGTAGATGGAAATGCGTATTATCGACATCCAGACATTGCAGAACTCCAGTCTCAACGTGATCAATACACAGACCTAGAGTATGAAGCAAAAAAAGCGGGTATATCTTATGTCCAACTTGATGGCGAGGTAGGGATTATTGCATGTGGTGCAGGTTTGTCCATGGCAACTTGTGATTTGTTGAAATTCTATGGTAGTTCTCCTGCCAACTTTTTAGATGTTGGTGGTGGAGCTGATGAAAAAAAGGTCGACAAAGCGCTTGAAATTCTATCTTCTCAAGATATTAAAGGGATATTCGTTAATGTTTTTGGAGGCATAACACGAGGAGACCAAGTAGCAGAAGGGATTATTAGTGCCACTAAACGATTAGATATTGAAATCCCAATGGTTATAAGGTTGATAGGTACTAATGATCAACAAGGTATTGCTTTACTTGAAGAAAATGGATATAATGCGTACGGAGAGATGGAACCAGCCATTAAGAATATAGTTACATTAACTAAAGGAGGTAATTAAAATGGCCATATTAATTGATAAAACAACGAAAGTAATTGTACAAGGTATAACAGGAACACAAGGACGTTTTCACACCAAATCAATGAAAGATTATGGTACAAATATTGTTGCTGGAGTAACACCAGGTAAAGGAGGAGAAGAAGTGTATAACATTCCTGTTTTTGATACTATGGAGGAAGCAGTCAATGTTACTAAAGCTGAGGCTTCAGTAATATTTATCCCCGCACCCTTTGTGTATTCAGCTGCAATGGAAGCCATTGATGCAGGAATAAAGTTACTAACAATAATTACAGAAGGAGTTCCTGTAAAAGATAGTGCAAAAATAAGAAATAAAGCTATTCAAGAAGGAGTTATTTTAGTTGGTCCCAATTGTCCAGGTTTAATTACACCAGAAGAAAGTAAAATAGGGATTATACCAGGACAGATATGCAAAAAAGGTAAGGTAGGTATAGTGTCTCGTAGTGGAACATTAACATATGAAATTATTCAAAACCTTACTGTAAATGGATTGGGACAGTCTACTTGTGTAGGACTAGGAGGAGATCCAGTCCATGGTATCGATTTTACAGAAGCTTTAATGATGTTTGAACAAGATCCACAGACTGAACACATTATCCTAGTAGGAGAAATTGGAGGAACAGGTGAACAAGAAGCGGCTAAATTGATTAAAGAGGAGATATCCAAACCCGTATATGGATTTATTGCTGGCCAAACAGCGCCTCCAGGTAAAAAAATGGGTCATGCAGGGGCTATTGTAACAGGTGAATCAGGAACTGCAGAATTCAAAATGCAAATTTTGGAAGAAGCAGGTGTCATTACTGTAAAAACGCCACAAGAGATACCCGATAAAATCATGAAGAAGAACAAATAATAAATAGATTACCATTTCTATTTTTTATATTTCTTTTTTTAACCCCGATATAGGCTAGGGGTTATACTATCTAAAATGAGGGAGAGGGGAGATTGATTTCTTTATAATATGTTTTTTCTTCGTTTCTACCGAAACGTCTCTTTATACAATAATCAATTTGGATCCCCAGAGAAGTATTGTAATCAAACTCATCATATGGTAAGATTAATGTTCCTCCAATTATCATATCTCCTTCTTTTTGATAAAAGGAATACCATTCCATAATACTAAGAGTCTTATTATTTTGTATACCTAAAATGGTGAAACTTTTCATCACTTTATTCCATGATCCATCATGACTAAAATAAATGTCTAAAGGAACATACACAATGCCTTCATTTATTGCGTGTTCATAATATATACCTGATGGTTTGCTTACAAGAGATAAATCATAAATCTCCGTATCCAATGAGCGATCACTAATTATTGCATCTAATACAGGTATAGCAATTATAAGACCTATAATAATTGCAACTTTAATTAGTAATTTCTTTCTTTTTTGTTTATTGGTAAACAAACTTACAGCACTTCTTTTGGCTTTATTAAAGGAATTTTCTAAATATCCTCCAATATTGAACTTGCTATTTTGTGTTTTTTCTTCTATTTTTGTACTCTCAATCTTTTGAGTAGTGTCTTGATTTTCTTTCTCCGTTTCCTTTTTGACATTAGTTTCTTCTTCTTTTTCTCCTTCTTTTTGTCCTTCTTTTTGTCCCTTCTTATCCTTATTCTCTTTTTCATCCTCGGGTGCAAAAAGTATGTAAAGTGCAATAACTACCAATAAGCCTATCATTACGAACCTCGCAATAGATAATTGTGTCATCCATAGGCGCAAATAGCCTATTTTTGGTAGCATAAACACTGTTTTTCCGACTACTGCATTATAAGGGATCAAGGTTGAAGTACTGTTATATTTATCAACAAATGTATTTGTATTGGGATTATCCCCACTTACTCTATAATAATAATTCATTCTACCTGATTTTTCTATTATTGTTATATTCACAACCCTGTGAATAATTAAATCGCCCATTCCAAAAGAAGGGTTCTGAGATCGATAGACAATAACATCGCCCATTTGGATATTCTCTGGTTTTGCTGCATATAACAAAAACATATCTCCCTGATCATAAGTAGGCCACATACTCGAGCGAGGGCCATTTTCAATGACAACAAATGATAGACCTAAAAAACCACCAAATATCATTTTAATTATCAGAAAAGCAAATAAAGCTAGCAAGGATAATACTAAGATCTCTTTAAAATCAATTTTCTTCAAATATTTCTTCAATGAAGACATTGAATGAAGTTTAGTATAGAAGTTTAAAATGTTTTCTTATTGAACTGCCTTCTACCCGTGAAGAAAGGGAAAACAAAGCTAAATTCAACCCGAGACACAAGTCAATAAAAAAGGGTTTATATGTGTGGCTGGTTCCTTAATATTATAAAATGGACACTATCGCTAAATTATTTTTGAAATCAATATCTTCCATTTATGAAGGTACAATCAGCGATAGCTCTTTTTATCCCTCGCTCTATTTTAATGATAATGATCATAACTCAATCTATTATGGATATCGGGTATCCAATATCCTTCCTTCCAGAATGTTTGTTCGTATTAAGTCTATAAAAAAATGGAAATATATGGACGTATTATGGTTAGTAGATAACTCAGAATTAACTGGTGAGGGATGTACCACTTATGAAAAGAAAAAGAAGGATATAAATATTTATGGAGAACCTGACGACTTTATCAAAGTAATTACAAAAGATGCAACCATTAAAGCTTGTTTTCCAGATATTAGTAATGATAACAACTTATTTGATAAAGCAGTAGTGGGGAGTAGGGATTGTTTTAAAGAAAAGGGAGAACAATTGGGCATTAATCCTGCTAGCATCCCTTGTCAATACATAGCCTTCTCATCTCTTCGAGTAGATAATAATTTAACAGATAATAAACAATATCAAGATAAAATCATATACTCATTCCTATCTTTGATCGACCTTGTCCACCGGACATTAGATATACTTACAAAACGAGAACAAAAATCAAAAAGTAAAGAAAAGAAAGTTTTCTGCGTTCGGTGTGGATATTCTATCCCTGAATCTTCTTATTATTGCCCATTCTGTGGGAGTAAACAATAACAAACTAAAACGCAATAAGAATAAAAATTTACGTGTGGTACAATATATCAGCACGTTCAATTAACACTATACCCTCAGTTTGATCAGCTAAATCAAAAGCATTGGGGGAGAAATAATTAGAGACCACAAATGCAGCATTTAAGTTAGATTGTTGTAATAAACGTTCAATGTGGATGATTTTATCTGTACCTACACTCCTTTTCCAATCTAAAATCCATACACCAATTAATAGATTATCCACTAAAATAAGATACTTTAACGATTTTTGAGAGACGCCTTCAACTAAGGATAAGTCATCTGTAATTTTTCCATGCTGTTTTAAATAATCTATTGCAATTTCGTCTAACGAGATTTGTTGATCTTGATGCATAGGTCCTTCTCCTTTAAGTGATTTATAGATAGCTATTAAAGAGTTTGTATGATATCAATTTACTATAAGTCTAAAAAAAATAGTTATGAGATGAATAATAAAGACAAAACTAAATACTTCCAATAGGAGCATATAATATAATCTGTAAGAATAGAATAAAAGACGAATGAATAGCTCTAAAAACCATACACAAAAATTAGATGAAAAATAAGAATATCTTAATCTCATTTTTCATTGGTCACATGTACAGTTCTCGTCACGTTATTACATTTAATCTTCCATTCACCTGTTTCAGAAAAACTAGTTTCAACGAAAGTATTAAATGGAGTAATAACTTGTGCTGCCATAACATTAGGATCTCGTGTTCCAGTAACAAGAATGTTCAAGAGCTTATCGGAAATATTTACATCCAATTGTGGATCATTCAATTTCCATCCAGCATCAGAAAAAGTACCTGAAATAGAAATAGAAACGGGTTGGTTTACCTTTACACTTGAACTTACGGAAACATCCGTTATATGGACAGATTTAGATTGCTTTTTCATATATATATAATATGTACATGTTTTTTAAAGATTTAGAACAAAAAGTTAACAAATTGTTCATGGGGTGAAAGAAAGATACCATTAGAGTTAGTAACAATTGACATGTTCATGTGTGTTGGTTAAGTTTATTGCTGTCTATGTTTAGTATAAAAGCATAAATCAAAGTTCTGAAAATGCTGAATTCAATATAATGTAAAAGTGGATTTTGATCAATTTTCCAAAGGAATATAATGAAAGAGTTTACTGAAAAACATTGATATTTTGGACTAGGACAAACATTATATTTTTAAACAACTTCCACTTTATAGTTAATTGACTAAAACTTTTAGGTGAAAACAAAATGTTGAAAAAATTAACAAAAAAACGAGGAGTTTCCCCAGTTATAGCAACAGTTCTACTTATTGCACTAGTCACAGCAGCAGCGGCAATAGTATTCTTAGTCGTTCTACCTATGATGCAACCAAGTGGAGAACTAATAGTAACAGCAAATGGCGATTTAGCGGCCTATAATGATACTAGTCAGACTTTCAGCCTTCAAATTAAAGCACTAGGTGCAGATGTTACAATCGATTCAATATCAGTAGATGGTACATCAACAGAAATTGTAACTACCCCATTAACAATCAACAATGGTCAAACTAGAACGTTCACAGTACGTTGGGACAACAGTACCACTAATTTAAGTAGCACTAGTAGTTATACCATCACCGTCGCATTTTCTTATGGTGACAGTGAGGGGCTCTGGACTGGTTCTCTAACATTAGGTTAATACTAAATTCTTTTTTTCCCTTTTTCTATTTTGATTTGATGAATAATTTTCACGTATTTGATTCTTTTTCTTGAAGGAACACCTTTATTAGTAAGTATTTTTTTTTAATGATTCAATGTTCAGAGATTTAGACAATCCCAAAGTTTCACCACAATTAAAACAATTACTCTATACACTATATGGAAATGAGATTTCCATAGATGAATTTGTTGATTCAATTTTAGGCGATTCTCAAGAATGTATAAGTTTACTTGAAGTCGAGGGAGAATCTCTTGGTTATTGCATTTGGCTAATCGATATTGAAACTGATGAAGATAATGAGGAGAGTAGGATTTTTGTTGTAGATGATCTTGTTCTCAAATCGTTTGAACAAGTTAAACAAGCGAGTAAAAACATCCCCTCCCTTATCAAAGAAAAAGCCCAGCAAACTAATTGTTCTCTTATTGATCTTTCTCTTCCCAGTCAATCTTTTTGGCTTATTCCTATTTTTGCTGAACAAAGTTTTGAGTTAACTGTTCTTCGTGTTAGTAAGGAGTTAGTTAAAAAAACTGAGTTTGTATCTATTTATACTAGCATTACCCAATCTATTTCTCCCCAATTAATCGAAGTGATGGTTTCTAAGGACGACAATTTTCATTTAGAGCTAATCGAAGAACCTAAAGATTATCGTCGTTTATTGAATGAAAATTATACGCCTGAAGTTGTCAGTATTATTTTTGACTTAGATACTTACGAACTTTTAGATCTTACAGAAAAGGTGAAAGAGATAACTGAATGGCAAGAATATGCTGTTTCTTTAATTTATTATTTCGAATAATATTCCTATGACGTTGTTATATCTTTAGTTTATTCTCTCCTTTTTGATCAATTTATTTGCTTTTTTTCAGCTGTATCTTTGGATCTATACGTATCTCTTATTTTCTCTTAAATTAGCCTTTCTACAATTTTTCTTGTTTCTTTTGGATAATTAGTTATTATCCCATCTACTCCTAATTTTATCATCCTTTCTATACTTTTCTCTTTATCTACTGTCCACACGTTTACTTTTTTTCCCATTTTTTTGTAATTCTTTATTCTTCTCTTAGTTAGCAACATATAATATGGATTAATGGTGTCTAGATAGTCTTTTTTTGTCATTTGCTTGTTTTTACAAAATGGAACAATATATAATAATCCCATCTTAAATTCTGCTTTTTGTTTTACTTCTTTTAGTTCTTCTAGCACTTTTCTCTTAAATGAGGTTATTAATATCCTCTTCTGATCTACTCCCGTTTCTTTTAGTAGTTGCATAAATTCCTCTTTTCTTATTTCACTTTTTATTTCTATATTCAATTCTATTTGGGGTATATATTTTTCTACTACATCTTTTAGCAGGGGTATTTTTTCTCCATTTGGCAATTTTACTTCTCTTAACCTATCCATCGTTGTTTCTGCTATTTTTATTTTATTTCCATTTTCTTTTACCTCATAGTCATGATATATCACGTAGTGTCCATCTTTTGTTCTATGTGTATCTAGTTCTATCATATCTGCTTTTTGTTTAACTGCTAAATCAAATGCTTCTATTGTATTCTCATATGCCTCACCCGAAGCTCCTCTATGTCCTATTATCTTTATTTTTTTCATTAGTATACTCCATTTTTCTTTTTTGGCTCATTTAAGAAAAACATTTTAAAAACTAATAAAACCTTTTCCTATGAATTATAAAGTTAAAGATATTACCCTTGCTGATCAAGGTCGTAATAAAATCGACTGGGCTGAATCTCGTATGCCTGTTATGATGGCTTTACGCGAGAAGTTTTCTAAAACCCAACCTCTGAAAGGTATGAAGGTTGCTGGTTGTTTACATGTTACTAAGGAGACTGCTGTTTTAGTTGAAACCATTCGTATTTGTGGTGCTGAAGTTGCTTGGTGTGGTTGTAATCCTCTTTCTACTAAGGATGATATCGCTGCCGCTTTAGCTTCTAATGATACCCCCATTTATGCTTGGTATGGTATGTCTACTGAAGAATTTTATTGGGCTATTGAACAAGTTCTTAAGATTAAACCCAACCTTACTTTAGATGATGGTGCTGATCTTATTTTTACTGTGCATTCCAAGCATGAAGAATTAGCTGATTCCATTATTGGCGGTACAGAGGAAACCACTACAGGCGTTCATCGCTTACGTGCGATGGAACGTGCTTCTAAACTTCTTTATCCTATTGTTGCCGTTAATGATGCTGAAACCAAATGGGATTTTGATAATGTTTATGGAACTGGTCAATCTACTATTGATGGTATTCTCCGTGCTACTAACATTTTCATTGCAGGTAAGACTTTTGTTGTTGCTGGTTATGGTCATTGCGGTAAAGGTGTTGCAAAACGTGCTTCTGGTTTAGGAGCGGATGTTATTGTTACCGAAGTTAATCCCATTCAAGCCCTTAAAGCTACACTTGATGGCTTCCGTGTTCTTAAAATGGATGATGCTTCTTCTCTTGGCGATATTTTTGTTACCGCCACTGGTATGAAAGATATTATTGTTAAACGACATTTCAATAATATGAAAGATGGAGCCATTGTCTGTAACACTGGTCATTATGATGTTGAGATCAACATTCCCCATTTAGAAGAACTTTCAACACAAAAACGAGAGATTCGTACCAATTGCGATCAATATGTTCTACCTACTGGCAATCGTGTTTATTTGCTTGCTAAAGGGCGACTAGTTAATCTTTCTGCTGCTGAAGGCCATCCTTCTGAAGTTATGGATATGTCATTTGCCAATCAATTATTAAGTCTGATTAATCTAGCCCAGTCCGGGCATGTACTTCAAAATAAGGTTTATGATGTCCCAACTGAACAAGATGCTGAAGTTGCTTCACTCAAACTTTCTTTAATGGGGCATCAAATCGACAAACTTACTCCTGAACAAGAGCAGTATCGCGATGCGTTTTATGAAGGCACATAAATTTTCTTTATTCTTGCTTTTTTACTTCTTTTAGAATTTTTCAGCACAAGATTTTTAGACTAGTATCAGCTTATTTCAGTTATAAGAAACAAGGACTTCCTTACAATGATAAAACATATTCTTATACTTACTACATATGGTCAGATATTCTTTTCACAAGAATTTGGCGAAGGAGAAGAAACTGTTGACGTAGCCTTAACTGGTGGTTTAATGAGTGCCATCTATTCTATGGCTACCGAGACTCAAAGAGAAAAGATTTCTGAATTCGAGATGGTTACTTCGCGTATTATTTTCAAAGAAGAGAAGAACGATCTTCTTTTTGTTCTCACTGTTGACAAACGAATGGACAACAAAGATGCTGACGACTTGTTGAATATGATTGCTAAGAGATTTTTCAATCGTTATGGATATGAATTGCAAATGGATGGCCTTATTCTTTCCGAATTTGAAGAAGATGTAACCCAAGTTATCAATCAAAAACTTTGGTATCTAGAAACAGATAAAGAGAGATTTAGATGGTATGATCATCTTTCTGTTTTCTGTGTTTCTGCCATTTTATTTTGGTATATTCATCTTCTTTTTAACATCACTGACTTTATATGGGCGCCATTAATTACCCGTCTACATACCCCGCTTAGTTTCTTACTCTATCTTTTGATGTTAACTGCTAGTATTTCTGGTCCCGGAATTATTCTTTATTGGCTTTTTAAGAAAACAAAAGTGGACTATATTTTCCGCTTTTCTCGCGAATATCTTATGCGCCCCACTAGGGCTAGTTATTCCGAGCTACTGCCCAATTATTTCCTTTATACTATCTTCATCTCGTATATCCTATATTTTGCTTTTATGATAGCAGCGAGGGCATATTTCTCTGAGATTACCGCCTTTCGTTTATTCCCTGGTGGATTGTATGGAGAAAGATATAATCAACCTTTTACTGGGTTTAATTGGGATGTCTCAGACGTGGGTGACCAGTATATTATTGGTTCCTTCACTTGGTTTTCATGGGTGTTTCTTTTTCCTCTTATTTATTCTTCTATTTTAGGAGAAAAGGATAAACAAAAACGGAGAAATGTCTTCAGAAATGCCATGTTCATTTCATCTATTGCAATTGCTTTAATCTTTGGATGTCTAGTTGTTGGAGGAACACATTATCAACAAATGGTTGGGTTTAATCCTACCGATTTAGCCAAATATGCGTATGAAGCCGAGACTGTAGCACATCAATTTTTAGTTCGGTTTCCTCTTAATATTTTCTTCTATGGTTTTCTTCTCTTTCTAGGCATAGGTATAGCTAGAGTTTCACCTTCAAAAACCAAAGTTAATTCCCTCATCGGTATTTGGGTATCAATATACTTAACATTGATGTTACAACGACTTTTCTATTCATTCTGGTCTTATGTTTAAAAAAAATTCTTTCCTTTTCTTTTCCTTTCTATTTCGCTTTCTTTTAATTAGAAACTTTTAAATTAATTGTATTCCTCAAAGGAATAACAATATCTTTAGTATGTGAGGTTTATATCTTTGAGTTTAGAATTCATGATCAGGTTCTTTTTCAACAACAAAAAAAGGACATATCAATCTATATTGACTTTATCCTTAGGTTTAGTAATCTATCTCGCCACAACTATGCTCATTACAGGATATTCTAGTCATATAAGTGGTATGGCTGCAACCATCCAACCCTCACAATATGTACTGATTACTGAAAAAGGCAAATCTCTTTCTGATAGTCGACTCTCTTTAGATATGCTCATTTTTTTAGAGGAATATGCAGAAGAAAAACCTAATATCCAGCTTGTTTTTCCTCAAATATATTTTCCTGTCGTTGTTAGGGGGGAAACAGGCATTGTCAAAGCATCTCATTTACGATTGTTGAATTTCACTTTATTTGAACAAGTTCGAAACACAGAGTATGAATACGACTTTACTGCACCCAATGAAGGAGAGATAATTGTTGGAAAACTACTATTCAATCAAATTTCCACAGGTGTAGGAGGGAGACTTACGCTGATTAACGACGATTTAAACCTAAATGGGAATCTTTCTGTTCTTAATATAGTAACGACACAAGTTGAGCACGATATTGAAATACTTGCCCCCATAGACTTATTCAATTTGCTTTCATTTGATTATTATTCCTTAATTGAACTTAAAGTCAAAGATAATAGAGAGATACCAGCAATAAAGAGTCATATTTCAAACCATTTTTCTAATGTTTCTATAGAAGATAAAAAACAAACACAAAATTTCATTAAATATGGAACAAGAGAGGTTGTAGAAACAATTACACTCTTGCAATCATTATTTTTTGTTTTAATGTTAGTTTCTATCACATATAGCATTTACACGCTAGTCAAAGAAAGTGAACGGGAAATATTCATTCTTCGTTCTATTGGTGCAACAACTCGTTATATAATAGCATTATTTGTTGTACAATCGTTGATGATCGGTATAATCGCTGCCCTTATCTCGATTACAATTGGGTATCTTCTTATTACTGCTATTGTTGCTATCGTTGCTGCAACGACTGCTTTACCTTATATTTCTCTAAGCTTTGGATTTGATTTAATTGGTACAATATTCTTTTTTTCACTTATTGTCTCTACACTTTCTGGTATTTACCCTTCATTCTTAGCTGCCAAAATTAAAATCGTCAAGGAGGATCTCTCATGGATTTAACAAAGATATTCCTCTATAATGTTTTACCTAAAAAAAGGATATTTATAGCCTTCATTGGTTTTTTAATTAGTTCCGTCATTATTACTGGAACCTCCATTTTACTTTCTAGTATGATAGTATCCTCACAAAGTTATTTTGGTGTTACCGATGATGTAATAGTTATTTCTAATCCAGAGGCCAATACTCCTTTTACAAGTATATTACCTTTAGATCTCATTTCTGCTATTCAATATGTACCTGGTGTAAAGGTTGTCAGTCCTGAGATTATGACAGCAGCCGTATATAATGATCAAGCAATTTATTATCGGGGAATTGACCCAATTACCTTCTGGAACTTCACAGATGTTGAGTACATTAAAGGGACCCCTATCACTCTTGATGATACATATAATGTCAGCGTGGGTGAACGTTTTGCCCAAAGGAACAATATTGATGTAGGTGACTTTTTTACTATTTATTCAACTCGGGCAGATTCTGCACTCGAGTTAAGGGTAAAATCTATCTTTAAAACGGCTACTTTATTAGACGATGAGATCATTGGTCCATTGTGGATCGGTCAGTTCTTATCGTTTGGGAATTTTGATTACATCTCACATATTCGCGTTAAAGTCGATTTAGATATAATAAGGAACAAAGAAAAAATTGCTGAAATGGTTAACAGCAAATTTACATTACGAGTAGACTTATCAACTTCAAATAAAACCACAGCCTACAATGCAACCCTATATATCAAAACATTTAAGGATACTACTATATTGGAACGAAAGTTCATTAATAATAGAACCATTCAACAGATTTTGCCTTTTAGGATGTACAATTTACAAGTAGAGATGAATGAACTAGTCTCAAACACTACAACAATATTAGTCGCAAAAAACGATACAAGGGTTGATCTATTTCTACCTCGTATTGAAAGAAAAATAGACTTTAATATCACCACCGACGAAGGGACGCCAATTGAGGGGGCAAAATTAGATATAACACCGATTATGGATAATGTTGAGCGGGAAAATCAGAAATCTGTTTTATACACTAATAAACAGGGTCTTTCATCACAAATACTTGTTGACGGGACTTATAGACTTGAAGCTTTTTACAATAATTACTATATAGAACAGATATTGGAGATTACAAAATCAAAAACAATAAATATTATATTAATATATAGACAGCCTGAAATATATTTTTATACTCCCACTAATGAGAGTACAATTCTAAACAACGCTTTTAATCTTAAATTAGATTCCTCGCCTGGATGTTCAATCTATTATTATTTTGATTATAACAGTTCGCAGACTAAAACGTATTTTGTTTGGGAACCAGGAGTTCAAAAACCAAATTACATCCCAACTGAACTAGAGTATGGCAATCATTCACTTACGGTAATAGCTTTAAATGAAGACTTTGATGGGAATGAGAGCAAAAATTATGCAAATAAAACTATTCATTTTTTCCTCAACAGTTCACTATCTGATTCTATTGAGCCCTCTTTACTTAAAAATGGCACACAAATCTATCCAAATCAAAAAATTGCTTTATCCGAAACACTTGCTTCAATAACAGGATTACAATACCAATGGAATCAACTGGGTTTTAAGGATATAGAAAGAGATTTCATTATAACACCAAATAACACTGGTATTCATTTATTAACATTACGAACAAAAGCTGGAAAAATAATCGAAGAGTATTATTATATTATCACCTCCAATCCTGATCCTCATGGCATTATTGGTGAAGTCAATTATCAACCAGTTAAAACAGGGGATAAAATAGATTTCTGGTGTTCAACACCTAATCAAACATTATATTATTCATGGAATAACAACACAGCGTTATTCTTAGAAGAAGATTATATCCCTACTGATAGTTTGGGAGAAGGTTTAAACAGATTATATTTATATCAAATGACAAATGAATCTTGGTACAACTCTTCGTATGAAATATGGATCGACAATACAAGTCCAGAGATAACATTAGATTACGATAATTATTCTAATATATCGAGTGGGGAATATCTTGCCTTGCAAACAAATGAAGATATTTCTGGAGCCTATTTCTCTTGGGATGGACTACCATACTCTAAAATATTTTCTAACTTCATCCCTGTTCCCTTGATTAATGGAACAAGAAATTTAACTCTCAAAGTTATTGACCTTGCTGGAAATATAAATATCACTTCATTCACTTATACAATAGTAAACTCCAGCACAACTTTTACAAGCGATATTTTCTTACAAAATGAATACTTTGGGAATTTGACTCTGCAATATATCACCATAAAAACCATAAGTTCTTTTAATTTTGACAATGCAAGTTTCAATTTGAATGGGCCTATTAGTAAAAGCGGTTATTATAATGAAAATATGAGAATATATCTCTATGAAGGTAATTATACCCTCAATCTTACTTTCCATGATAACAATCTAACTTATTCTCGACAATGGACTTTTACCATTTGTAAAAGTTATAACCACTCTAATATCGATCCTACGCTATTTCAATTAAACAATACCATCAGTAGTTATTATTTTCCCGATTTTAATTGGCGAGTTAATGTAAATGATACTGAAACGATTTTCTTAGTAGATTCAAAGTACCAGCTTCAACTAAATTATACAACTAGCGACAATACATGGATTGAAAATAAAAAGATAATTATAGATACCACTCTACCTATTATCACAATTTTGTCACCTAATAAAGGTATAAATGACACTTCATTCTTCTTTGAAATAAACTCCAATGCTGTTGAAATTAATTATTCTATTGAAGGGAGCGGAATAAGCGGAATATATAACCCATATAACAACTCAGAAATAACTTTAGAAAAAGGAATCTACACAATACGTTTTTCACTCTATGACTCAGCTCATAACTATCGGACATACAATTACATCCTACGCACAGGGTTATCTTACAAATACATGAATTTAACCTTTATTCATTTAGATGTTGATGCAAGTCCCTTGCAAAATGTTTCTATTTCCATCACAAACCCCTACAATTCCTCTAAGACCAATCTATACACTAACGAAAATGGCAGTATACTGTTTTACACATTTGAAGGAGGTATAACGGTTAGACTAACATATGATGGAATTGAGTATAGTTTTAGTTTAGACACAGAAGATAGTTATAATCAAACCATTTATACAGGTAATGCTCATGCATATTTTACCATATTAGATCAATTCACAGGTGAACCTATAGTGAATGATCGTTTCATAGTAACCGATAAAAATGATATTGTTATTACTTCTTTTACTACAAATAGTGAAGGAAAAGCCACTTGTAAGATCTACTTTGGTGACTTCACTTTATATTACAAGAGGGGAAACGATTATTATTCTTTTGATATAAGTATTAGTAATCCTGAACAAAATTTCACTATGGAATTATCCTCGCCCAAGCATTTTCTAACACTTTATTTTAAGTATACTAATGGAAAAGACGTAGAGAATATTCTAGTTGAAGTTTCAACTAAATTTGATAGGGTCATCAAACTTCAAACTGGAACGCAATCTAGAGTCCAAGCTCTTTTGTCATATGAAATTGTCAATATAACAGTATATCGAACAAGTGGAAAAATAGAACAATTTCAAAGAATATTTACTCCTTACCGTGTAGAACACACCATTTATTTTTACAGTAATAAAACAACTGGAATTGATCTTTTACCTGAGGCTAGTTTCATAGGGGAATTTAACATTCTCTTGTCAGTAGCTGATGAATATATGGACCAATATTTCCGTGGTGCTTTAATGCTCACATATACCATTGCTTATGCAGAAATTGGATTAGTAGTAATAATTGTTGCAGTTAATATGTACTCAATATTAAGAAATGTTTTCAAGGAAAGCAAAAAAGAAACAAAAATATTAAAGATGATAGGAGGAACAACACTTCATACCTTCTTTAGTATAATTACTCGATTAGCATTGCTTTCCATTTTTGCTTCAATAATAGGATACATCATAGGATATAGTATGATTTCCTTCTTGGCAAGGAATAACAGAACATTATTTTTTGGACATGTGTTTTATCCAGAAGGAAACTGGCAAATATTGATTTTAAATGCTGCATTTATGCTTATATCAGCTTTTATATCATCTCTTGTTATCTCCAGAAAAGAGAATGACAAAAGTATTTCAATCTAAGAAAGAGAATGATGGTCAATAAAACATCGTTAAATGAACATAAAGCCATTTTCACCATAGAAATGCCAAGTCGAAGACCAATGGTAAAAATTAACTCCATAGTTCGAAAGAGAACCAATTTTATAGCTTTTTTGCACAATTTGATCGTTCAATGATTTATCTTTGTATGAAATTTGCACATTAATATTATGTATAATTGTTGTAGTATCTTTTAATGTGTGTACTAAAAAGGTCTCAAATTTTTCTTCTCCAGTTTTATTATGTGAGTAACTAATTGTTTCAGTAAGGCGAGTCGAGTTTTGAAATGTGGAGTATTCTGTTGAAAAACTAATATTCAGGGGAGCATTTGTGGGGGCAGCAGTTAAATCCATAAGGGCATCTATTCCAACACTATCATTTTTAAAAGAAAACTCTTTTTGATTTCGAGCAAAAAGACTTATTGAAGATCCATCCCTTCCTTTCAATTGTAAATCAAGTAAGCCAATAAAAGGTTTTAATTCATCGTAAGAGGATTTTAAGGTGTATAATATGAATTCACTATTTCTAAAGCGATGAGTAAAATGGAGATTATTATTAAATATCCTGAAGAGATAGTACTTATAATAATACTCTGTTAAAAAGACAGGATAGTACTCATTTTTTTGGTTCATCGTAATAAATATCTCTATTTGATAATCCTTCAAGAATTGAAGGAGTTTGGTTGTATTCTCTTTATTGAAAGGTAATGTATCAGATTCTATGGCTGCATTAATAAAATAACTAGCCATAAAGAAATCTAATACTGGTTTAGTTGCATAATATTCTAATCCAGGTGTATTAATTGATAAAATTACTGAATCATCAGGATAGCCCAATCCTTTTACTGCATCAATAAGTTCAACATAATTTCTTCGTGAATAAAATACAAATTCTTGATGAAACTCTTCTAAATCAAATCGATGATATACAATTAAGGCAGATTGTGCAAGCATAGGCACAAAAACAACCAAAAAGATTAGTGACCCAGCCAATACTTTTCTTGAAGTGAGTTCTTTATTAAAATATATCTTCTTAAAACTAAACTCGAAAGAGTTCTCTTTTAGTAACAAGAAAAAAACAACCAAATTCAATGCAATGATCTGTAAGACAAGAGAAACTACATTTTTATGTGCATAATACCACTTAAGATGAAAGTTTTCTTCAAAGAGCAACTCAAATGGAATAATGGGTAACAAGGTTAAATAAGAAGTTATTATGAGAAACAAAAATGCTAGGAACCCGTCTCTTTTTTTTCCATCTCTTTTATTTAGATATCGAGTTATAGAATTAAAACCAATCACGGTTATTAAAGCAGCGGGAGGTACAATAGGTGTTAAATAGCGTATTGAACCACTTCCAAAGAATGCTTGCCAGATAACAAAAAAAAGTAATAACCAAATTACTAATGATTTGTGCTTCTTATGTGAGGTAAATAAACCAAATATTTTTACTATAGCCCATGTACTTGCAAAATTAATAGAAAGAAGAAGACAAAAAGATGAACTTATGAATGATGCGGTATGAGCATTTTCAATATATGTAGTTACTTCAGGAGTTGCTATTCCTGGCCAAGAATATTTAATATTACCTACAACGTCAACATAAGTACGTCTTAAGAAGTCCTCCGTTCCACTGATAGAGAACATAAAATATAACCAGAAAATTCCTGCGATAATAGGTATAGAATATATCAAAATAATATTGAGCCACCTTTTAAGCGAAAAAGCCAGTGTTTCATCAGTAATGACTAGAAATATACAATATATACATAAGAGAAATATTAGAATACTCGTGCCAATATAAATTTCAGTTAATGATTTTCTGACAAGTTGATATGTCAAACCTGCTATAATCAATGATCGCAATATTTTCCCTATTTTATCAGAAGGCATTGCAACAAAGATAACTATTGGTAAAATATAGCCGCTAATCTTACTCAAGACACAACCTGTTAAACTAAGAGACGTTAGGAGAACATAATACAACTTTTCATTTTGTGCATCTACTTTAAACATTCTACGAAAGTAATAAAAGGATGCGGTTGTAAAAAACATGATAAAAATATCTTGATAATATTGGTATTCAAACACCATAAAATAGATTAAAGGAGTAGCAAAAAAAGCTATACCTACCATTAAGGAGGTTCTTTTGGATAGATTCTCTTGTTTGGCTATTTTATAGCATAAATATGCTGTCCCTCCCAAATACACAAAAGATATCAGCTGTATCATTTCACCCAAAGTAATATAAAATGCATAGGCATAAAGAAAAATATTGAGTGGGGGTTTAAATTGAGGCATAAAATTTAGCGGATTAATATTTGGTAGTCTTCCTGTAAGAAATAAATGGAATGCATTTGGAATATAAAAATGAAGGGCATCCCATCCCCTTAATGGATAAATTAACCCATTAAATACATACGCAGAAAACATAAGGAATACAATTATGATATACAAAGTATTCAAAGACCGCTTCAATCCCTTTTCTTCTGAGAGTATATAGTCTGGTAGTTTCTTTTTTACAAAATTATATGAAAAATAGATGATGGTTAAAACACCAATAGTGAAATAAAGATAAGAAAATTTTTTGAGAAAACTAGTATATATCGTTCTTGGATGCTGTTCATATTTCTTCTGTGCGAGTATGCTAATAAATACCATGGGGACAACAAGCGAGATAGTGCCAAAAACAGTAGAATCCAATAATATCTCCAAAAAAGAAACGGATTGTTTTTTTTCTTGTAAAAATTTGCGGATCAAAAACTGTTCTAAGTAACCAACAGCGACAATAGTAATCACAGGTAAAAGCATTCTTACGTCAAATATTGATATCATACCTTTTTGCTCCTTTATGCAATTTATACTTGTTTAATATCTGGGTGAACGTACTCCTTTATAAATAACGTGAAAATGACGAGAAAAGTGAATCAAAAAAGGAAGAAAGGAAAGAAAAATAAGCGATAAAAAAACATGTAAAAATAATAATGAGGGCCTAGGAAAAGTGTAGAAGAGAGAAAGGGAAGAGATGATACGGAAATGTTCTATGTGTTTACACTGGAAACAAGGGAAACAAGGGATACCTAAACAAAATTCCTACAAAAACTATTTTATTGTCTTAGGTGGGCTGGTTTACTATCTTGTAAGTAAAAACGGCACATCAATCATGGTTATTGATACAGTGTCGTATAAGCTCTCCACTCTGGTCCGTCGTCTATGATTTTTTTAAGAGTTTTTTATGACCAGAGAAAACTAAACTCATTATAAATATCGCGAGATTTTTTAAAACGTTTCTTTAGTTCCCTTTCTACGTCTAGTCTATCTTTGAGATGAAGATAAATTTTAAGATAATTGTTGTTTCGTAAATTTATGCCTTTTAGATCTTTACATTTGTATAGATCGTCTTTAGAAATAAAGGTAATAAAATTATTCCCTAGTCCTAGATGCGATAAGTTAGTACATTTCCATACGTCTTTGGGAAAAACACTAAATAAATTATTTTTTATATATAAATGTGTTATAGTATCATTTTCTTCTAGACCTTGGAGGTCGTGTAAATGATTCCCATCAAGATTAATTTTTTTTAATTTTGGAAAGTCGTGTAGTTTTTTGGGAAAAGAAGTAAAAAAATTCCCTCTGAGATCTAATTCAGTAAGGTTAGGCCATTTTTCAGGGTTTAGTGGTAATTGAGTTAAATGCATCTTTGGTAACCGTACACCTACAAAATCAGCATACCAATTTACGTCGAATACCGTATTTTCCGTATAATAATATATATCATGTTCGTTTAACCATCCACCCAACTTTCCTAGTTCGTCTTTTTTTTCAGTGGTCAATTTAAATTCTACGTTGGGATGATAATTGTTATACCCAAAGAAACGACTAGCCCACGTATCATAATAATTTACATCGGTCGGGAGATAAAGATATTTTGTGTCTTCATGTTTAGACAGCAGTGTATGGGTTTGACTATATACTTTCCCATATTCTTTAATCAGTACAAATATGACAGATCCCTCTTTTTTATTATTCTCATTGGTGTCTTTATGGAATACGATATTCTTTAATTTATTTATGTCATGATTATAAATGTTCACTCCATATAACCTCGTATCCATCAGATTTAAAATCAAATCTACGGTATCATAGGTGCCAAATTTGCATAAATCCACCTGCAACGAATAGTTACAAAATAGTTCATTTTCCCATGTTTCCCTTGCATCTTGAAATTCAAATACACGATTGTCTTTATCTAACGGAATAAGTTCAATATTCTTATCCGTTGTCTTTAAAATTTCTGTATAAAGTGCATCAATAGGCGGGTTATCAATACTCTCATAGCTATCGGAATGAGAAATATAAAAATCAAAGAACCTTTTCATGAGCCCCACATAAAAAAGCACATTATTAGTTCTTGAAAATATACTCGACCACTCTCGGTGGGAATCAATATAGTTCTTAACACACTCAATTATTTTTTCTTTACATAGCCGTACATCCGTTATTAATGAATCTTTGGGAAAGGTAAACAATAACCCGTATTTACTGGTCAAGGTAAATTTGTTTCCTGCGAGAAGCATATCCTCTATCTTATTGTCACACATGTAATGAATATCTATCTTATACTGGTCAAACAGTTCTTTAAGTGTATAGCGTATGTATCCTTTAAACATGTACAAGAACGTTTTACAATAATAGTGTAAGGGGATAAAAAATTCATATGTATCGTTTTTCTTATTCTTCCTAATCACTGCGTCTTTTCTTATCCAACTCATTTTTTCACCATATATATTTTTTACCTTGTTCTTCTTTTTCTGTTCTCATTCTTAGTGTTAACTATCTCTACTAGTATATATAAGTTATACATATATAAAGGTACTCAAGTAGAAAATAGAACATAAAAAAAGGTTTCTTTTGCTCTAACTCTAACTTAATGAAAATTCTCTCTTTGCATTTTCTCCTTCCCCTCCTCCTACAAATATAATCAGTTAGATATGATTAATAAAGAAAAAAATGATAAGTTACAATGACCTTTGAAGTTCGTAAAAAAAGAAGAACGAACCAGTAAACGCTACGAGTCTCGTCTAGTTCTATACCACGCTTCAAAATTAATATACTGCCATGCTCGTTCTAACTCTAATGGATAAATGTCCCATGCAGATTTATTCTTCTTATTACGTTTGGCTAGATCATTCACAAGATTTCTTAACCTTTGAGCATTATTCCCTATATTAAATCTCCCATGACTACTTCCTATTTCCATTACCGACTGCCACATCATACAAATATGATAACTAGATTGGAATTGCAATAACGCTTTATCATCTAGATTAGCAGCTTGTTCTAAAGCTATAGACGCTTTAATATATCCATATAGATATATTCCCACTTGTTGTCTTATGGAAAGGGGATTCTCTTCTTCTCTTCTAGTATATCTCATATATTCTGGAAGGAAAAGTGAATCTTCTAAACAATCTTGTATACCTCGTAATATCTCTTTCTGATCATCGTCTAAAGATGGATGGTCAGTGATGTATTCGTCAATATGACTCGCTTCTAATACCCCTGTTCCTTTTAATTTCTTCTCATCTATCTGCTTTTTAACCCACAAGTTTACATCATCAAATACTTGCCTATATTCTTTATACTTAAGATCGGCTTCTACCTTTTTATCGGTTCTTAATACCCAAGAATACGCTGGTTGTTTATATATTTGAAATCTTTCATTATCTTCTGCTACAGGTATATACCTTCCATAATCAGTATATTTCTCATATACTCCCATAAGAAAACTGGTTACAACTATCTTCTGAATAGTTGCTTCAATATTAGTTGTGATTGTCCCCCCGTGATCTCTCTTTTGTAATAAAGATAAGTCAAACCTCCCCTTGTTTTGCTCTGTCATTGTTTCCATGTTTTCTATAATTTGTTCCCATGTTAAACCGTCTACTTTCTTTTTCGCTTGGTGATAGTTTAACAAGTTGTCTGGATCTTTTCCCATTTCATATTTTATCAATATCTCATATAACGCGGGTTCATGTTCTAATATATTTTTAGGCACTGCAACCAAATCATTATATTCCCTGATGATATCTTCTCTCGACTTACCTTGAGTAGAACCACAATATCTTTCTACAAAATTTGTTTCTATTTCATTATTTAAATTAGTAGTAGCATAAGAATTCTTATTTTCACCTGCTAAAGTATCGCTTCCCCCTACCACCCGTTTTAACAATGTAAACCCATTTTTAGTCACTGCTAAATAAATCTGGTCATTGCGTGTGCTTGTCGTTATAGGTAAATAAGGGTTATATTTACTTTTTCCATCTATCTCTCGTCCATTTACATCTATCCCCATATCCACCTTTTTGAGGTAAGTCACACCTAGGGCATTTTCTTCTCCATTACTCCTTACAATTGCTTGGTGTATCGCATCTGCTATTTGTTTATTTTCTGGACTCTCTTTATACCATATTTCAAAATCTGTTTTACCTTTTTTCACTTTCTCGTGATATGTTTTAACTTTCTGTAAGTCATCGGGATAAGTAAGGTCTAATTTAAATGTTGTATCTCCAACTTTGTCTCCAGCTATTACTAGTTTATTAGACCATCCATTTTTTCCCTTTTTAATATTTCTAACTCCTTCTTCCGCTGTTGCAATAACTTGTGATAGTTCAGTTACCCATATTTTTGTCGTATCTATTGTCCATTTTTGGTTTGGGCACTCTACTTCTATAAAGAATTTATCTTTCGCGTCGTAAGATGCTCTTAACCCTATTATGTTACCATATCTAGTGCCATCTTGGTCACCACCCTTCTTATCCTTTCCATATACATATCTCGCCAACTGTTCTATTAATATTTTCCCTGTATGTTGTGCTTCTACTAATAAACGAGAGTTAAGAGGTGATTCGGAAATTACTATATCTTCAAGAGAAGATAATTTCTTACCTGAACTATCTTTTCCATATGTATCTATATCAAATAATTTTTTTGCTTCTGTATCTATTCCTTTTCCTTCCAATTCAGGATAATACCTTTTTAACCCACAATCCATGTGTACCGTATCTATCCCCCCCATTAGTGCTCTATACTCATGTGAATCTCTGTCTATTGAAGCCCATTCATTTATATGTATCTTCCCGTTCATTAATCTTCTATACCTATCATATTTCCATGCATATTTGTTATGGTCTGTCTTTTCTATTTTAATATCTCTACCCGACCTAGTATCTGTCTCAGTTAATAAATATGCATTTACATACCCTACTCCATACGCATAATTTTCATCTGTAGTTTCTAATTTTGCAGTATTTAATATATCCAAAGGATATGTATGTTCATACCCGTTAGTCACTTTAACATTTTCACCTTGTAGTAATATCTGTTGTAATCTATATGATAAAAACAAGTCCATACTTGTCGGTAATGTATCGCCTTTTGCCATTGCATATATAGCCAAACCATTATTTCTAAAATCATTTATACTTGTATATTCGCTTTTCGTAAATTCATTGTTAATCGCTCCCCCTAAATTTTTGTATGTATCAGCTTGTATAATAGTTCCATCCGCCTTAAAAACATAGTAATACTTATTATCTTTATGGTAAAAAATAGCTGGAGATAGTTTATAATCTTCTCCGTTTATTCTTACATTAAAAACATTATCTCCAGTAGAATATTGAGATAAATATATTTTACTCCCGTCAACTTCTGTTACTGTTATAGGTTCACCGTTGTTAGGTAATTTTACTCCATCAAAAATTTCTGTATATGCTGTATATTTTATAGAACTGTCATCTGCTTTCAAATATACACCAGCTAGCGATTTTGTCCTATCTGTTATGGACAAAAACAGATCTGTCCCTGTTTTATCTTTTAATGTTACTAACCCATCACTATCTGTTTTTAAAGCCACCTCTCCTTGAAACATGGCTTTGATATTGCTTACCATCATTTTCTTTCTAAATAATGTTAGTAAATTAATATTAATACATCTACTCTTTAGTTCAAGTGTATGGGCTTCCAAAGCATCTTTAAACGTCTCTGCTGTAAACGTTTCTCCTTCTGGTGGAAATATATTCCATTGTTTTTGAAAAGTTTCAATGACATTTCTAACATTTATTACTCCTCCTCCAGGTGTCTCATAAGTAGGTACATACCCGTTTTGATGCTGGTCTATACTATCTCCCGTATACTCTTTTATAATACCTAAATCCTTTAAAACTTTCTTTGTTACCTCATCATCAGTATTACTATCTATATATATAATATTCCCATCTTTTTCTTTGGGTTTATATAAACTTTTAGCGTAATTTTTCATTTCCACTTCTATTGCAACTTCTTCTGTTTCATATCGTATCGTTCCGTCGTCATTTTTTATTTCCCTAATTTTTTCTCCTATCACTACTGCATCTGCACCTGTTACTGATTCTTTTATATCAGATTTGAATAGACTAGAGATAGCTAAATGAAGATCCGATTGAAAGTTATCATCCTTCCACGCATAATTCTTCTCCATATCATACGCCAATTTTACATCTACTAGTTCTCCTGTTGTAGGATCTATTTCTAATTTTAACCATTCCGAAGTCGTAAGTACTATATATCCTCTGGTTTTAAATTGGTCTTTTATTTGTATTTCCATCCTTTCTAAATATTTCTTTTTTAACGTAGGATTATTTATTATCTCCATAGCTTTAATAAAAGACAATACTTTTTGTTTTATTTCAGCATAATCATTACCCAAAATTTTTTTCAAATGTTTAGTTTGTAAAAGTTTTAGTGACCAATTTCGCACTAAATCTTTTATCACATCATCTTTAGTTTGGAAATTACCACCATTTTCATTGGCTATATCTCTAAGAACTTCCCAATAGTTATTCTTTTTATTTTCTAGTTTTACTCCCTCGTCGGTCAAAAATGCTTTAAACTCTTTTACTGTTTCTTCATCTAACCATTTATTGTTTTCTATATCCTCTACAATGTTGAAAACTTTGTTAACAATCTTTGAGGCTTGTTTAGTCTCTTCCCAGTTTACTGACCATTGAATCTTTACTAAAAGATATTCTATCAACTGGTGCGTATATAACTCACTTATCACTTTTTTAAACAAACTGTCATCTTCTACCTTAACATTCGTAAATTTCTGTGTTCCATCGTTGTTGTGACCTATTGCAATACGTATTTGGTTAGTTGACTCACTTTTCTCTATCCAATGTATTGTACTTATGGCAGGTACTTTTCCTTTATTGTCTATATTCTGCAGTAATGCTTCACACCAACCTTGAAGTTTCATATAGTTTTGATCAATCAACCACCTAGTATTGTAGGGATCTTTATACCCTGAATTTTCTTCCCCATTACCAAATGTCTTTTTTATCGCTTGTATTTCATAATCCTTTATCTTTGGATTTTCTTCCACTAAAGCTCTAAACTCTTCTTCAGTGATCATTAACCCTTTATATGGTTCATTAAATTGATTATATGCTTTTGCCCATGACTGTTTATTTATCTTAGCCATTAGTGCATCATGTCTTGGACCATAATGATCCTGATCTTTCCACACTTCATCGAACTCATCACCAAAGTCATTACCTAATGTTTCTAGCTTTAATCCGATGTTATCATTACCATTTAAAGATAAAGATAAAGACGAAGATGAAGATGTAACTTCTCCCTCAGATACACCATAATAACCTAGATTACCCAAAATACTTCCTGCAGGTCCCCAATCATACATATCTTCAAACATTTGTTGTATCCAAAAATTACTAGCAAACGATTGAGCATACTGGTAAAAACCATTACCATATGTTTTTTGCATTAATAGTGCAGCCTTTCTTCCACTTATACCGCTCGTCATTAAAAACAATTGTAGCCCCATAGAAACCAAGTGATGTCTCAATCCTACTACCGTACCCAATGTTGTAGTATATACTGTTTGTGGCCAAAATATTCCCCATTGAATAAAAGCATTTACCAAGTTAGCTGAAAAAGCAAAATAAGTACCAAAACTCATTTCAAACCCCAGTCTATGTTGGTTAAATTTGAATGCTTGTTTATGAAAATCTATTTGTGCCAATTCTGCTTCAATTTGTTTGTTAAACAATTCATCCATAAATGAGGAACGGTCAGGATCTTTAATTGTATCTTTATCAACTTGTTCTTTCAGATATTTTCTCAAATGGTCATAATATCCCTCATTATCTAGTTGTCGTTGAACCATATCCCCTGCATCATGTGAAGGATCATTCATATTAGATACTATAGCTATCAAATCCATAGGTATTTGTGATATAGCCAAATGTCTAAAGAACGTATCAGGATCAAATAACGCATCTCTAACATCTTGATAAAGAGCATAGGTATCAAATCGTGCCATAAAGCTTTCCATTATAGACATGAACCTTGACTCTCTTATCCCTAACCCTATATTTAATAAAGGTAAGACCATATTGTCAGAAAACCCATAGTAAAATTCCCAATGCCATCCATCATCTTCATCAGGTCCATTAAACACTCTATAAATAACTATATCAGCTAACTGGTTAAATTCACTTGGATTAGGTCTATCATCTGGATGTCCTACTCCTTCTTTTTTAGATGACGGAACATATACTGTTGAAACATTTGCCCCTATAGTTTCACTTATTGCAACTTTAAATCCAACCTGTCGCAACTTCTCGGCTATATATTTTACTTTAAGGTCATTATTCCACAATTCATCTTGAACATAATCTAGTTGTTTTTCTGTTCTTACAAGCCCCCACAAAAATCGCATAAAATTATTTTCATTACCTACAGAACCTTGAGGACCTACTTTACTTTCAATCTGATGGTCCAAAAAGTTCAAATGTAACAATTGGTTAGTATTTGATTGTACATGGGGTACTTCATTGATATTAACAGTACCAGAACACCCTCCAATAATGTTAATCCAATATAACATAAAGAATAATCTACTTAAATAATAGGTGATTTTGGTGTTAAAGCGACCGTAACCAAAACCAATATTATTTGAAAATTCTTGAAATAGGTGCATTACCTCATTCCATTCATAATCACCTTTAAGAAAACCAATAACAGCACGCACAAGAGACATAAAATCTTGATAAAAACCTATTGCACTTTCTTTTATTCTTTCAAAGGCAGAGGTGAAAAATCTTTCTACTTTAGCGAAGATAACTTTTGCTTTATGTAATACATTATTCCATACATTAGTAATATATTTACCAGGATCACTAAAGAAAAGTTCGATTTCATATTGAATAGTTTTAAATGATCCTTCGATAGTAGCCCCTATAAAATTAGGTAATCCAAGACAATCTAATATAATCATGCCTATCAAAAGTATACCCGCAACTTTAAAAGCCATTTTTAATAACCCCATGGCGAACATGGGAATAGCAAGTCCTCCAGTTAGACCAATAAATATAAGTGCTCCAGTAAAAACCACTATTGACACTACTATTGTATATGCGAGCATGTGGTCTTTCCAGTTCGCTTTCCAAGTATCATATAATTGTCCAGACTGGACAACGTTATAAAATTGTTTAATTGGACACCACACGTTATACTTTATATCGCTTACAAACGATTGCCACATTGACTTCGCAGCTTGAATAAATGCCCCTTCCCAATCATAATTCATAACATATTCTTCTAGGGTTGCTCTTGCACTCATACGTGTAGAGATATCTAATGTTCTTGTATCCCCGCGTATTTGGTTATAAGTAAATGTTTTTAACAAATTGGATGTAGATAAAGTATATATTCCGTCTTTTTTATTGTTTATTTCTACTTGTAAAGAGTCAAGAGTATATTTTATATTGTAATCACCCAACACAGTAACTTGATCAAATAATAAATTAATTGAAATAGTTTTGTCATTGAGATAAATCTTAAATTGTGTTGCATTAAACTTTTCCAATTCTTCGCGTGTTATATCAATATGTTCTATGTGTCCTGTATGATAATGTTCACCTAAAACATTCCAATATTCGATATCTATCACGTTATACAAAGTTAAAGATGAACCAACATCAGTTAATTGCAAGTCAAAATTATTTCCTTTTACTTGTAATACATTATTGATATCAAGATTGTTGTTTACAACAGAAGAAGAAACATGCAAATAACTCTGGGTATCTAATGTTGCAGAGTGTGTATTGTGTAAACGCAAATTAGAAGCAGAAAGTTTGTTGGTGTTAGTTGTCGAACAAGGTACTAATTGTTGCACTTCAATTTTTTGTATTTGTAAATCATGGTATTCATGAGCTGTAAATTGATCATAAATATATGCAATGACAGCATACCCAATCATATCTGTTGGATCCCAATCTGCTATTCCTATCCATACTACTTTAACTGTATGAAATGCGGTACCATCAAAATAATAATAAGACATTAAATATTTCTTACTTGAATAACTTCTTCTAGCAACATCCACAGTTTCCATTCGAGGAACATTTACCCCCCCACGATACTCATCAAGATTCAGATATATCCTTCTCTCTTCCCATTTTTCTAGAATATCTATATGATAATCAGTAGGACCAGTAATGGGTTGTATAAATTCATTCATACCTTCAATAGACACAGTAAAGTTTTGGGTATAATTATTAACACCATCGAGGATAAATGCAAATGTATGAAAACCACTGTTATGCCACTTTGTAACCTTATCTCCTTTATATGTGTCATTCAAGATATATTGCTTCATATCGAACTTGAATTTACCATTTTCATCTGAAAGCAATAATTCATTATTAAATGTTGTACAGTTATGGTCTGTAGGTTGGCGGATAAGAAAACCATCCACATATATAGCTAAAATATGCGATAGGTCAATATTACTATGTAAAGTATATTCAAGGTCATTAACCATATCTGTACCATGATATAATGTCGTAGAAACAAAAAGTTGAGTGTTGTTTCCATAATGATCTCTCTTATACGTTCCTAACAGGCCTATTTTACCAAACTCAGTTAAAGTCGACGTCCTCAGTTCCATGTGTCCGTCAGTAATATTATTCGTTATTATATCGCCATTAATAGGTGTACTTTTTTCTAATAGTTCAGTTAAGAAATAAGACATTGAGTTATTGTTGTAGATAGGGATATAATCAAGGGTATTGTTTACCTCTTCTGGTCTAAAATATTCTCCCGTTTTATCTATATATGTCCCAGGATTTGATACCAACCATTCAGAAATAACCGTATGATTATTTTCGTCTAGATGTGTAGGTAAAGCATTTAACGGTAAATCAAATGAATGATCTAAAACAATTTGTATCTTGAAATATGGTTGATGTATTTGACTAATAGAACTATTTAAACCATTATTATGTAGTCGGAATATAAAACTATGATATCCCCCTACAAGTCTTATTGGGATGTTTGTTGAATACACTTCATACTCTGTTGCACATTCATAATCAAATCTATGAACAATAGGCGTGCTGGTCATAAAGGGTATGTTTGTTTCAATTACAAGCGAACCTATACTTTCTACATATGTTTTTACATTAAAAGCCAGATTAAAGGAAAATGTATCTTCAAAAGATAAATCAAGTTGATCGTTTAAATGAATAGTACCCAAATCATTTCCAGGCAATCTGGTCCAAATACTTTCTGAACCCATTAAAATACTAGGTAAATTCTCACTTGGATTAATAGAGGGTACATCAATATAAAAATTAATGTCTTTTATATCTGTTAAAGAAGAACCACTAGTGATGGTAAATTTATAGTCATTTATACCATCATTAAAGTTTCCAACAGAAGCTAAAGTATACAAATTAACTAACGCATCTTCTGGATCTGTATAGTTAAAAATATTTGACGTATCAGTCTGTCCCATTTCTGCGTCATTTATATATTTAAGTAACCCTGCATAATTAAGGGCATAATAATGCCATGCTGAATCGTCCTTTATACGATCATAATATTTTATTTCGTTATATGTTTCAAACCCAGTAGTAACCATATCTTGTGAGTTAACACCTATGGAATCTAAATAACTATCACCTAATATGATTTTTAAATACATCTCTTTTGAGTCTATTAAATAATCGTCATAAAATGTAGCTTTGAGAGGCAAAGCAATTTCAATATATTGACCAACAGGTAATCGATAAGCGAATTCAATATTTGAAGTAGCTTGCTCTATCGTAAAATCTTCAAGTACAAAATTTCCATTAAAATCTTGTATGGCAATGTTATATTTACTATCAGACATTTTTGCACTAGCATTAGTTGGTTGTGTGTATAGATATTTCACAACAGGTTGGGAATACCCTAAAGCTATTCGATCAAATTCTATAACATTTGAAAATATTAACGTATAGCGATGTAACCCATGTGTATTGAAACCTTGTAACATGATAATTACAGGATGATTAGTAGCAAATGGTTCATATTTAACGACTTTATGTGCTATCTCTTTTCCATTGCCTAACACTGTAATGTTTGTAGTTCCAAAAATGGGGTTCATTACTAATTGTAAATAACTTGTTTTTCTATATAGATAATTACTAAACAGAGGATTAGAGGTAAATACCCACGTATCTTTATCTTTTTTAGTAAATAATGAATTTAGCGTATTAATAGCAATATTGTTGAAATATACGCTCCCTTTTGTAGTATTTATGTTAATAGTATACTCATACCCTACAAAAATATTAGGGTGATAATCATTGAACTCCCATGATTTCAGTTCTTCAAACCTTGTTATATCATTAAGAGTAAGATTAACAAAAGTTGAATTGAAGTAATAGGTAAGTTTATACCCTTTATTAGAGGATAATATGTAATTAAGATTTGTAGCATTAACATATAACGCATTGTCAATTATACTAATATTAAATAAGATATCGTCAAAGTAGGAACTTAAAATATTCATAGTAGTTGAACCATTTAAAGCAAATGTAGTTGTAAAAACGCCTAATTTTTCTGTATAATTCCCCATAAGATAGACATTTGACATAGAATTATTACGTAATTCCAAGCTATATTCTGACTGACCTTTTAACCAATAACTGATTTCTCCTGCTCCTACTAATCCCCTACCCGATGAATAAGTTAAAGGTTGTGCGACAAATTTACCGTTACGAACCTCATCAATATAAGCCATTGTATTAGTTGTTCGTACAAACAGTTTTACTTGTTCATTCCAAGATCTAAATCCTGGTTCTAAAAGACCACCTTTAAACGTATGAGAAGCTAATGTTGTGTTAATATCATTTGCTCCATAAATAGTAAAGGTTACGTCCCCCGTTGAATCATCTATTCTCATTCCCACTTTATATAACTGATCAGATTTAGCTCTTTCATGAGTTAATATCATGTAGTCTGTAAGACCACCATACAGTTTGAACCCATCATTTTCCCAAATTATAGAAACTTCATGACCATGTTCGTTTACCAAACCTATTTCAATATAATGATCCCAATCATCAGGATCATCCTCCCAATTGTAATTTAAGTTTTCATCTAAATACAAACCCGCTTGAAGACCAACATTTTGCAATATATTACTAAGAGTAATCAGATAATTTACATCTTCCATCTTTTGCCAATTTGTACTTACTTCACCATTAATCCATGTTCCTCCTACAGATAATGAACCGATACCATCATTGATATTCAAGTAATCTCCTGCATATCCCGACGTTATAGGATATATTGACAGACTATTGTAATAGTAATTAGAATGATTTCCGTAGATACCCACATATCCATTATGGTTAGAATCAAGAGTAATTGATGTAGTATCAGCAAACCACTCAGTTTTACATCTATATTCACCATCAGATATAACTTGTCTTTCTTGTTCATCGGTAAAAGCAGATAATTGGAACACACGATAGGCTTTAGCAAAGATATCATACTTTACTAAGTTAGTGTCAGTTATAGATTTCTTAATATAAAGCTTCATAGGTTGAATATTATAATTTTGTGCTTCCCATTCGAGATCTCCCAATTTATGCGTAATAGAGTTCCCAAGGTTGATAAATTTATTTTCATATAAAACAGTATACGTATCAAATGATCCAGTAAACTTTGCCACAAACAAACTTGTTGGATACGAAGCATTCATATCTTCAACTGTTTTAAACCCAATAAACAAAGATTCAACTATTCCATTTTCACTATCGATAGATGGAATGTCAATTACAATACCTGCTAGTTCTCTACCGTTTTCTTGATAATGGTATTGTTTATGGCTCATTTCTACTTCCAATACGTATTCGCCAAAACTATTACTATCAAGATACGCTGCACTGTTAGTTCCATTATAAAAAGCAGGAGCTAACATGTCGTATTCATTTTTCTCGTTAAACTTCCCATGAGTAACTACAAAATTATGGTTAAAATCAGGAGAATGGGGTTCGTCAAATACATAATGTTCCTTTTGACTATATCCATTAATGTTAATTAATTTTATTGAATACAAGGAGACCAAAGTATCATTATATATATCGAGAGAGTAAGAATTAACTGTGTTTATTCCATGTTCAACTAATGAAAATTGTTCTAAAAGCGTAAAATTAAATGTGTGTTGGTTGTTAATTCCAACAGTAATATATTCAGATGTATGGGTTTGGATGATCTGGTAATTTTTACTACTAGTAAAAGTTTTCTGTAAAGATATCGGACCATTTAACAACAAATTCCCAAATACATTGTTAACCGATAAATGGTCAACAAAATAATAATAAAATACTCTAAGTAAAAGTTCAGTATCTAATGCTTGCAAGAACCCATATTTTGCACCTATATAGTCTCCATACCAAGCATAATCAAACCATAACGGTTCGGTATCAATCAAATCACCATGTTCTGTTTTGTTATATATTACTCCAGTAGCATTATAATAAGTCGATAATCCTCCAAAACCATATAAATCACTAGCGTTAACCATCCATTCGGGATTATACTGTTGTAACCCAACATCATTCCCTCTAGAACTAATGTTAAGATTAATATCATTGGGGATATAATTGGTATCTATAACTCTTCCAAAATACTTGTTTACTATTTCTGTAGGAATTGTAGTGATCGTACTTCCTCCACTTTCCACTTTATATTTAAAAGGTTGAGAACCTGCCCACAAAAGATAATGACCTTTATCATACCACTCTTCCAACTTTATTTTTTCAAAAGGTCTCCCATAATTATCATACCAATAATAATATTCGACTAGGTAATCGGGTATTTGATCAAATATAACAAGCATATGTCTTTTATCACTATTTTCTATAGTATTTTCATACCATGTTGGAAATGCTTCATCATTTGCATAAAAATAATTTATCGATACATCTTTAAACGTAGATTTGAAATAAGTATAAATATCCCATTCTGTTGTCATTCTTTCGGTAGATATTCCATGTCCTATCAAGAAGGTAATAACCAAATTATTATTTGTAGAATATCCTACATCAGCATAAGAATCCTCGTTGGCTTCTTCAATATGATTATATTCATAATTTAAAATTTTATACACTTCAATATTTCTTATAGTAAAGGATACACTACTATTAACTTGTATGGCCAATTGGCCAATTGCTTGGTCAATATTGGGGTACAATATTTCATATAAATTCTTGTGAATGGTAACAAATCCTTTTTTACGATCAGTAAATGGAGTAATATCATACAATTCTTCATTGATAATCAACTGTATTCTACTATCTTTGCATAATTCATCCGTCATAATTTCTAAAGCCAAAAATGGATAATTTGCAACATTAATAGGTTGATGATTAATTACTATGATCCCTGGACTACCAATTGAATCATTATAACTCACTCGTAAGATATTAAAATTAAAATTAACATCGAATCCTTCTGTATAGGGATAGTAATTGAACGTTGAGGAACTAAAAGAAGTTATAGTAAACATTTTTTCCGTTGTAAATACATTCTCTGCCCAATAATTAGTACTTGAATAGTTATCAAAAGTATCTGCCCATCCGATACCATCTGACATATATTCGTAATCTTGTTCCGCTTCACTACTAGAACCGATATCAGTAGCTCGTAACGTGTGGAGTTGTACAGGGACACGTCTATCTATCATTATAACAACTTCATATAACCCCTCATACCCGATAATAACTAATGAATGAGTATGGACATCAAAATCGGTATCTAAAAAGATTATACTGCCAACATATATGGCATTGTTCATATCAAATATACTGTCAATTTCTAGCAAATAGATATTAAATGTCAATCTTTCTGTTGTATTATCACCAATATAATAATTAGTTGTAGCTGTAATAGAAAACCTTGTTTCATTTTGAAGATACATATCATAAGACGCTATGAAATTTTCTTCTTCTGGCGATTCTCTTTCAACTAAAGTTGTCTCATCATATGTTGCTTCACTACCTAACGTTATCTCCTTTAATCTAAATGTATTAGGATAAATATCTTGAGTATATATTCCTGTTTGAGTAATTTTTACCGCAAAAATATTCGAGACCATACTTTTTGTAATAGTACCATCTGCACTTAAGCTAGATTGTAGAGGAACATAATAATCTCCTCTATATAATCCCAACTTTAATTCATTGTCATATCGCCCAAACCTCACCCATTGTTCGATCTCGTTGGTTGTATCATCCACATACGAACTTACTAAAACGTCATATGCATATAAATTGATAATGAATGTATTGTTTTTCGTTGTAAATTCTAATTTGAAAACAGTATCATAACAATTATCTAAAAATTCTATATATGTCGAACCTTGAGAATTATAGTTTACTGTTGTATTTATTAAAGCATTTAACAAGAAATTATCTATTAACACCATCTCTTTCCAATACGTTCTCCCTCTTTCTTTATTCGAATAATCACCAAACAAAAATTGTGTTTGAAGCCCATCAGAAATATCATAAGGCACATCATTAGTATGTGTAAGACCATATGTATATGTGGTAAAATCTTCAATAGTATTAAACATTGTACTATAATCTGGTGCAACAAAAGAATTGATGATTTCAAAAGGAGCAGGATTAGATATTGGAGTAGAATAAGCATTAATATACATTGCATCAACTCTCATACTATGCGTATTTTCGTTTTTACCCAAAGAAAGTTGTTTGATTTTTATTCTATCAATATAGATATGTTCAATATCGCTAGTAAAAGAAAACAAAGTAGATAATTGTTCTTGATCTCCATAATTGGTTGACACATGTATAGTATCTTTATCTCTGTGTATCCTAAACACATATGCATCTATATTTTCATAAAATGTTATTTCTTCGTGTAAAACTCCTTGAATATATAATCCCATATCAATAGAGGTAGGAGTAGTAGAACTAAAACATAATTCCATGAAGTTTGGATATTGAAGATGATCTTCAAGAACAAAAGACATCTTACCATATGTTCCGTCAAGTAAATAATCAATTAAAAGATCAAATACAAAATCTCTTTGGAACATATATAGGTGGGAGTAAATATTACCATACCATTCGTTTTCTTTATACTCTCTTGTAAAATTAGTGGATAATTGTGTTGTATTGACCAAATTGTAATTAAGATTATAATAATTATATCCTGAAATATCCCAATTGCTAATTTCCGAGAAATGTTCGTTTATAATTAGATGTCCTTCATCCCAAGGATTACCATATTCATTTGCTGAACTATCCTTAACTGCTATATGTTTTAGATTGACCTCAATAGGTGTAGTAGGCTGTAATAAAGTAACAAGTTCAATTGAACTTATAGTATATGTTGATGTCTCTGTTTGTAAAAGAGGACTAAGTTGATTTTGAATATTAATATCAGTATAAATGATAATAGTAGTACCTTCTTTAACTATTCTTAATGTATTAAACAATAGTGAACTTTTGTCTATTACAATTGAATCGGTGCCTACATCAGTTACCATTTCTATATACATGTTTTGCCCATCAAACTGAATGTGTAGATAATTATACATGTTATTTAATGAAAGATAGAAATCTCCTGTTCTCTCTACACCTTTTATACTTAATAATAGATCTAATGTAAAATCATAATCTGTTGTAACTGATCGAGTTAAAGAAACAGTTGCAGTAGAACTTAAAGTAGTAAGGGGTTCAATAAGTAAGCCTTCTCTATCATTAATAAACCCAATATCAGAACTAGAGCATCCATCAAACATCGCTATCCAATTAGATTCTAAATAAGATTCGTAAATATTCTCTTGTAATTTATATTCTAAAGATGATTCACTTGTACTATATGCACTCCCTGCCCAATAATACTCATCAACATAAATATTATCAACATAAAAGTTAGCATAACTGTGATCAAGATATGTTTCTTGTGAGATCGATATGGTATTAATTTCAAAATTTTCCGTAGAGGTATAACTAATACTTTCTGTGTTTTGGTTATCAGTATAAATTATATCCCATTTACTAGAATCTTTTTTAATGGTAAAAAACAGATGTGTATCTTGTTCAATATACCATGTAGAGAAGGTTTTAGTGTGTATATTTATTCCGTCAATTATAATATCTAACGTTACAGTATGGTCTGTTTCACTTAAATCATGTAAAATCAAAGATAATGTTTGTTCATTCGTACCAAAAGATATTTTTTGGATACCTATAGCTGTATTATCAATAGTATGTGTGTCATCATTCAAATTCCAAGTCGACATCAGATGTAATTCTGTATTAATAACTAAACAATCCGCATATGCTTGGTTATGTGTAAGATAAATCCCATGATATCCTGTTCCAGTTTCAGAAACAAAATCTAACATATTGCTATCAGTTACTGGTTCAAATAATGTAGTTAGAAACCCATGTTCAGTAGATGCGATATCATCTCCGTTGGAAGAAAGGTTCCAATTATCCAAATCAGTATCAAATGTTTCTTCAAATAATCTATGTCTAAGAGTTGTATATCCTTCTCTAGTATATAATGCACTATCAGTAAACTTAAGATCAAAATTATCAGTAGATTTTATTCGAACTTGTATTGCACTTATTCCTTGATAAATACTTGGAGAATGAATAGTTGTATTAAATATTATAACATTATCCACGCTAAAAATAACCGTATCATTAGTTTTTATGAGTTCATAGTTTCCTAAATTGCTTTCTGTATCCGCAACACCATATTCGTATCCGTCGACAATTAAATAATATCTATTCCCTTTTCTACCCACAATTATAAAAGGTGAATTGGCGTTATTACATAACCTTATTTGTACATCATCTTCCGCAGAAATAGCAGAAATATATTCGAGGTTAATATATAATTTAATATCACCTGCTATTGCAGTTAGTTTTTCTAATATTGCAGTTGAATGTGTCAAATTTTGATTTTGATCTATATCAACTAAATAATTACCGTTATCATTCAAAATGCTAATACTATCGCCTATAGTTGAACTAGTAAAAATATCTGTGACAATAGTAGAAGAATACTCTTGTGTCCATACTTCTCCTGTTGAATGAAGTGAATTATCATCATTCTCTACAAGATGAGGATAAAATATTTCATTTGTAGAATCAGTATAATCATACGCATCTTCATACCCTGAATTTTCATCCCCTGCATAAACAAGCATGTTGTTATTTATATACGCCTTATTGCCCTTTCTATAATAATCCCATGCTTGTCTTGACTGTCCAAACGGTGTTGCACCCGAAAACCCTAATTCGTCAAAATATAAATCCCATGAAAAAGGCGTAAGAACTTCAAAAGATAAAATACTGTTAAATCGCAAAAGGTTAGGATTGATAGGACAATTTATGCGAACAAGCCCTTTTCCTTTTTCAAGTACCATTTTAGCTAATAATTGTCTTGCTATCCCTTTATCTTCTATTTCATCTATATAAAAAGCAACAGTTACGTCTTTTGGACCAGTATTCATAGCTCGAAGATGTAATCTATTTGCTGCAAAAGGTTCTCTTGTCAATATAGACAATGAACTAACATCAGCGATAATATTTTCTATCATAAAACCGATTAATTGAGGTTCATATGCACTTGTAAATGCTCCTAAATGTACTTCATTAGATATATGAACTGTGGTTCCATTCTTATCAAATGTTAACTCAACAGAATATTCTTTATCTGTCTCTATTTCCATTACCTTTTCAGAAATGGTATTAAATGAACCGTATCCCAAATGTTTTACAATCCTAACTATATCATCACTATCTGGATTATATACAAATTGCAAAGCATAGCCCACATCTGAAACATTATCATAATTAAAAAGTAAAGAGAAAATAGATGGGGTAGTTTCACCTACTTCTTTTAATGAAAAATCAAAATTGACCTTATAACTATCTTCTAGAGTTAAATGAGTTAAACATGATTGAGAAAATCCAGTTGTATGAGTTGCATTTAACCTTAATTTGCCATCAATAATATAGGTATAATTGCTATCATATGTCCAATCGGTATAGAGATCAGTTCCAAAAGAAGGTGATTCGTATATAGGAATAGTATTTTCTATTAAATAGGATACATATCCTCCATCAACATTTGTATCAAGACGTAATACTCTCTCGTTAATTATGCCTATATCTTGTCCATTTCCATATACCCGTTCAACAGTTGCAATACCCGTTTTGTATATACTTTTCGAAAACTCTTCGGCGTTTATTATTTCACCTGGTGTATATCTATATTCATCTCTTTCACTATCTATATAGAGATAATTCATAACCAACCCAGTATCTACTTGGTTGGTATTATTAAACCACGATATACGAATGTCTATATGTACATATTGTCCTGCCCACCTATCTAAATTTACATCATCAAATGTCGGTACACCATCAAGATATTCATATTTTGATACAAGTGAATGGTATAAATATGGATCATCAGCCGAATATAAATCAATTCCAATGTGATAACCTGTTTCTTCATTATTAACCAAAGACAAAAACATATAAGACAAAGACAGTCTTGTTGATGAAGGTAATTGCATATAGAAATGATAAGATCTTTTTCCACTTTCAATTCCATTAACAGGGAAAAACCTTGCATTATGTCCTAGTTCCGTTGCTTCAATATACCCTAATTCACTTTGCATATTTCTAGCACTTATATAATATTCGGGATCAAACATCTCACTATCAGCTAGAAAATCTTTATGATGATAATCAGGAGTATATAAGGTGATAACCTTAATTTTACAATCATAGGTATTTTCATCTTTATCTATAATTCTAATAGTAATAAATGATGTATCTTTGAAAATATAATAATCTATCCTTGCTCCACGTATAGAATGAAAGTTATCTTTTTTATATAGAACTTTTGTGCTATTCGAATCATAAATAACTAACGAATCAATTTTATCAGAAGCAGCAGTAGGTGTTTCTATAGTCAATAATAAAGGACTATTTCCACTCCACGTACCTATGAATACCGTTTTTTCTGCAAAATTATCATCGGGAATACGTAAATAATTGTACCAAATATCTAGTCCATTACCTGACCAACCCAAAGTAGAATTATTAAAATGCGTATCCTTTACGAAATAATAGCCATTATCGAATGTGGTTGGATGTTGTATATAAACCGCCGATACGTCAGCTATTAACATAAAAACAAGTATTAAAATTGTAATTGATACTTTTAACACGTTATTTTTTTCAAGTTTCTTATTAGTTTGATGTATTAATTGTGTTGTTTTATTTTTTATTTTCTTTATCATTAGCTATCACCTTTTTTAAAATTAGACAAATTTTTTTTCATAAATTTTAGTAGGTTTTTTTTATTTTTTAAGATTAAAATAGAAGTTGCAATGACCGATATAGTACTTGTACTACTTATTAATACTATAGGTAAAGCATTTATCCACTTATCATGGAGATCTGTTATACCATCATTTTTATCACTCTCTGCTGGTAATTCCAAAAGATACTCTTTAGTCTGATTGTAAACACTTTCTACTGTATTTGACCATGCTTCAACACGCAATATGATTTTTTGAGTGGTATTAATTACGTAGATAATCTCATTTGGATAATAGTAATAATCTTGTTGCCAAATATCGTCAAGTTCAAATTTATACTTTACCTTAACCAAATACGTATTCAACGAACATATAGAAACCCTATGTACTTTCTCACTGCTAATATCTATGGTATTTGACATTTTTTCTTTATATTGGGGTTCAAAAGAACCTAAACTTATATTATACAAAGATTCTATGTCTATAGTATTACCTCTTAGATCTCGATAGTATAAGTTGATATCATAAATAGTATCGATTAAAGAATCAAAAACTATAGTAGATATATGAATATCATTTCCGATATATTGAAGAGCATAAATATGAGTAAAATTCTCGCTTTTCAGTTCTAATTTATAATGTCCAGGGGCATTTCTAAGCTGGTCAGTACTTACTGTATATTCAAGATTATTATAACTGTTTTTTAAACGGTTAAAATCAAATATATTTATTACCCGTTCACTTGCTGTAAGAATATCTGTTTTTTGTTCATCGTTCACTTCTTTTTTTGAACCTAGAAAAGTTGGAGAAAAACCAGGATCCAAGAGATAGTTACTACTCGTAACTGATTCCGATTGCCAACTACCATACTTCCACCTATATTCTGGATCTCTTGCTCTAAATCTGTAATAAAATGTACCAGTATTAGGAAACATTATAGTTGCCCGATAATATCCCCAAGTGTCTTTATCTCTACTACCCGAATACAAACTAAGGGAGGGGGAAGTATTAGGAGAACTAGATGTACCTCCTGTCCCTGCTCCATAATACTGGAAGTTAACTTCTGTTGTATGCCACCCTTTATCCTTTATTTTGGCTTCAAACGTACCAGAATCGTCTTTATACAACATAGCAGTGAGACATGCTTGATAATCAATAACAGGTGCCGCACCGTTTGGTTCTGTCCAAGTTAATGTTTTTATACTAGAATACCAATACCCACTATAACTGTTTTGTGGATCTATTCTAATTCGATATTCAAGATTCGTATCAGGTGATTTAGACCATGAATAACTAAGCGTAAATTTAAACCTCCACTTTGTATATGAACCATCATCATAATTTTTTCCATCAGCAGCATTTTTTACTATCCAACTATCCCCACTATTCCACCTATAAAGAAGTTTAACGTTTACGTCTTTGTCATAAGTGTTCCAATATCCGTTTGGAGGTGAATATTGACGATAATAAAAATATATATCTTCATTCAATCCAACATATTCTGTGCGATCAACTAACCCACTGTAAACACTAGGTGCTTTGTCATCACGATATCTTAAACAATCACTATAACAATTTTGAGAATAATAAGTTGATTGACTAGAATATTTCCAAAATACGTTAATATCTAGGTTTCCTTGATATCCTCCTTGCCGTATGTCCATGCCTGAATTAGGGTATTGACCAGCCGCACGGTGTTCATTAAATATCCAAAACTCAAATATTGCATCATTTGAACCATCATCTGCCAAGTAAGTATAAGAAATAGCAGAAAAAGTTTTGTATTTATAATATGAAGAACTTAATCCATCAGGTTTAAAAGTTATTTTTATATAACATCTTAAATCCTCAGGAGGAGTATCTAGGTCTCTTATTCTTACCGATATCTTTGTATAACCAAAATGATTCCATACTGACAGATAAGAATTCAACAAATTTGTAGTACTGGAATGACTAGATTTAACACTTATTATTTCAGGTGCATAAACATCTGCAAAAGTAATTTCGGTTATATATATACTTTCTTCATTATTCTTTTCATCTTTACCTTCTAAATGTACTTTTATTGTATCACCAGCATATATAGAATTTGTGAAATAATCTTGAAATACAAAATCTATATCAATAATCAACCGAGAATAATCATTTTCATCATTTGTATCATAAGGACATGTAAAATCATGACTTAAAAGGTTAATATATGCTGTTTCTTCATCGCCATTTAAAACCATTTTAAGTTGAAAAAGACTAATAGTAGAAGCTTCAAGTATAATTGCATAGTCTAAACGGTATGTCTCTAGAGGACTATGACTACCCCCATCACGTAAATCTAAACGATCAGCAACTAATACAGCATTAACATCATCATCAAAGGAGGCAGTATAAATTTGTTGTGTTGTTGTTTCTGTCGCAACATTTTTACTTTCACATACATATTTAAACTGAACATTAAATGAAAAATCTTTGTAAACTTTACCCGTATGGTCAGATATGCTATCATAAACACTAAATTTGATATCTATTTTTATTTCATTGTAAGTAATAACATTATTTATAGCTAATACATAATTTATATCGGGATCATTATCAGTAATAGTAACCAGTAAATAATTACTATCACCATCTCCTACTGATGAAAGTACTTGAAAATCGTTTCCGTCAAAATCCGCTACATCAGTAGAGAAAGTAAAGGTAAACTGGGCATAATTGATGTTATTTAAATAAGTATTCCCTTCATCACTATTATCCCCCTCAAAAGTACACGTTAAGTCTTCGGTTATATCAAGAGACGATACAGCATCAGATCTAAAAGGATCAAAATCTATTCCTACTTGTGGTTGATCAGTTGAACTAATTAAACGGTTTAAAATCATATGGTCCCCATTACTGTCTAATCCATAATATACATTATATGTATTATCTGTAATAACTATATAAAAAAGACTATAATCAGAAGATAAAGAACTTGTTTCGATATTTATATAGAAAGTCCCAAATCCATCCACATCTACTTCTTGGTCTGTATCGTAAGACATAGTTATATCGCCCCAAGAGTTTCCAGTATGGTAAAATAACTGCACACTTAAACTATCAGGAGTATACGGCTCATCTTTGGCTTTTACTTCGACTCTTATTGTTTCTGTTATATCATTTCTCCATATATATGTACTATCAATTGGAGAAAGGGTAGTATCAACTACAGCATACGAATTATCAGTAATAGAAACACTTACTTCGTTCCCATGATACATCATAAAATTAACAGTGTCTGCAGGTTCAGGTTTGTTACTAACATATCCCCCATCAAAACCTCCATACTCCACGGTTAATTCGACTGTTCCTGGTCCAAAATCCTCTGCTAATTGAGATTTGGATATACCCACAATACCAGTAACTTTTAGATAATACGTTCCTTCATTTGTTATTTTTGAATAAGAACCAATTATAACCCATGCGTCATTATAATATTTTTCTATTGTCTCTCTTGAAGCTTTAATTTTAAAGCAAGCATAATAATAATCACTTTCATATGAGGTTTGATAATCTTGATTGTATGCACCAAAATCAAATTCTGCAGTGTATAATGTTTTCCAGTCTATTTTGATATATAAATCGTCTGTCTCTGTATCATCAAATTCACTATTATTAGGATCATCTAAAGCGATATCATTTATAATTACAGGTGAAGAACTAGAACTATCATACGTAACCGCCAACTCTTCATTTATAAAAGAAGAATCACTGGTTAATGTAGAATAAAAATTACCTGAATCCCATATATATCGAAATTCAATAAACAATTTAACTTTTCCTGCATATAATATAGCTGAACTAGCTGTATAAGAAAACAGTTGATAATACCCATCCCCATCTGGGTTAAATTCACCATTATAAAACTCTTGTTTTCCGCCTATGTCATCGGAAGTTCCCGCATCAAAATTGAAGAAATACGTATAATACGCTATAATTTCAATAGGATATTCTATATTATGTAAAGTTAATGTGAAACTAGGCGTAATACCCGAACTAATAAAACTATCTGGTGTTCCTTCTGTTGCAATATTGCCACTTATATCTTCATAATTTTTTGGGAGACTTAAAGAAAACGTTTGAGAGACAACTAAAGTTCCTGTCCCTGTCCCATTATAATGTAAAAGTATAGTTAAGGAATCTTCCGTATAACTTAAACTATTAACAATATCCCCCCAAATTATAATACATTCCAATTTGTATTTCCACGGTTCATCAATAATTTCTATAAATGAAAATACAAGATCAGTATTACTACTATATGTTTGTAATAAAGTATTTTGCCCCTCAAATATCTTTAAAGTCCATATCCCGTTAAGAATTTGTGAAGGTGAAGCGTCAATTAATCCAACAGTATAGGTGTTATTAGTCCCACCAGTAAAAACAGTATCTTGTGTTTCCACAATTAGAGGGGTATTATAGTTATCGGGATTATAGTAATCTTCCAAAACTGTTGTTGTAAGAGCCGTATCAACTAAAATTCCATTAAAATACCTATCCCTTATTGATATATACAAGACAAAACTTACTTTACCATCTTTATCACTATCTGCATTATAAAAATCTTCTTCTGATATAATCTCACTTAAATCTAGTTTAAAGGTAACTGTACTATCATTATTAGTACTATCTTCGATTTTATAAGGAGAAGAAGATTGATACCAGTTACCGTTATCTTTATACCATAAAGCAGTCGTACCCATTAAATCTACTATATCTCCATTTCCCAGTTTATACTGGAAATAATATCCTGCATGACGATCTAATACCGTTTCATCTTCACAACTTACTGTAAATTCAATAAATTCTTTATATCCATATATACTAGATATAGGATCCATATTATAAGAAGGAGCATACACATCATCAACATTAATAGACAATACTTCGTTATTCCAAGATGTTAGTGATAATTCATTCCCAGATGTATCAGCAATATTAATTTTATAATTAACTTTACATTCTCCATTATTATTTTCTGCACTACTTTTTACAGATTCCCATCTATACATCTCATTTATTTTGTCTTTAGATACAACATAAGTTATAGTATACGTATCTCCAGATACTTCAATAGAATCTACCTTACCTAATGCATACCATGTTCCACCGTCATTAAAGAATAATGTTACACCATTGGTATCAATAGTTGTTTCATATTCAGAAGCTGTTATAACCACACTAAACCCGTTTATTTCGGGTGTATCGGTATTGTATTCATCTAGTTGTGTGACTGTAGGTGCAGTAGAATCACCAATGGTAAAACTATACGGGGATTGACTAGTTCCTTCATAAGTTTCCAAACCATTGTGTTTGACATAAAAATAATATACATATCCCCCAGCCTCCCATTGGTTGGTATTTATTAACACGTTGTAAGCTACTTTTTCACTATTGTTAATCTCATAATATTCTTTGAAACCCATGTTTGTTACTGACCAAGTACTACCATCATTTTTCTTATAATATAATTTAACAATATCCATATTATCATTGTTTTTCACATCGTTTTCAGTGATATGAAGTACAAAGTCTATACTATCTCCAGAATTGTATTCACTTCCCGTTCCTGGTGAATAATAATTTATACTAGGTGCGGTATTATCATTAACTATCCATGAAGGTAAATTTGTTGTAATTTCAATAGAGTTGGGTGTGCAGGCAGTATCTTCTATAATAAGTTTAGTGATTGTAATACCGTCATAGGGCACATAATCTATTTCACTAATTATTAAAATGCCCTTTGTGTTATCAGAAACAACAGTAAATTGTGTTATTATGACCACATATTCAATATTTTCTATATCATAATAAACGGTAATTTTACTTATTCCATTGTTATCATAAGCAATTATTTCAATAGATAGATCTGTTTTATCATATGCAGTAACACTAGTACTATCTTGAATACTGATAAAGACAGGGTTAGTTTTATCTAATATGGTAAACTGTGCTGGAGATGATTCTGTAACTTTTCCTGCTTTGTCAATTGTTTTAATATTGTATGTATATGTACCTTTTGGTAAATAAATAGAATAAATGTATTGATACCCATCACCCGTATAATCAGTATTTTCATACATTGTATATTCAATACTATTAATGATAAGAAATGTATTTTCTATTTCCCCATCATCATTTACAATAGTTGTAAAAGTGATTTCTTCATTATCATGAAGTGGCTCACTAATAGTTACCGATTCAATAGTAGGATTTTCCACATCTGTTATTTGATCGCTAAATGTATGAGTAATAGAATTACCTCCCGCATCAGTATATGTAACAGATAGTGTGAAGGTTTCTAAGGCTTGCATAGCTGGTAAATTCACATAATATTGATTTCTCGTTGAATCGTATGTTTCAGTAAGTTCAATTTCCGAATAAGAATCACTAGAAAACATAGGTTGTATATCTAATGGAGATGCGTCATATACAATAGGGAGATAAATTTTAAGTTCAGTGTTAGGTTCTAAAGGTTCAGGATCAAAATTAGCATCAACTGTATCAGGATTGGTAATATCACCAACAGTCAAAGATGTAAGAGGTGAAACATAACTATTTTCCGCTTTATCGTTTATTGAATTCTTAAAATAAACTGTATGACCATATTTATACCCTAATTGGTCTTTTATAATATTTTTTGGTATAATAAATTCTAATGTATAACTATTATTACCGTCATTACTAACAATAGAAGTATAATTAGTAGTAAATAGTACCCCTATCTGGTCACTACTTAAAATAACAAATGTAGCAGAAGATAATTGCAAAGTTTTATCATCTGTAAAAGAAACTTGAATGGCACAATCTTCATTGGGTAAATAAAAGTATGTTTCTGGTATATTTACCCATGTTGAACTAGGAGCATATATGTCCTTAAATTGTACATAATATAGTTGGTCATCTGTACCTGTATATCCATTTGTATCTTTGGTAGAAAACCAAAATTTTGCTTCTTCATTAAAGTAATTAGTATCGCATACAAAATCATATTTATAGTTATAATAATCATAAGGATCTGCATATACAGTCATTTCACTATGAAATGTTTTACTACTCTCCATATATGTCCAATGTAATGTAACACTTTCTATTCCTGTATTATCAGATATTTTTGCATAAACAGTCAAAGTTTCTTGGTATCCCCATGGCGAAGATACTCCTTTCAAGTTTGTATCATCAACTTTTGGACATAAACCATCAGAAATGACTATGGATATAACGTCATTAATACGTGTCATTTGTCCATGTTCGTCTATAGCCCACACATCAACTGTTAATAAATTATCATAGGAATACATATCACTGGAAATAAACAATGAAAATTTATTTTCATTTTCGGGTGTTAAATCATAAATATATTCATTTCCATGATTTATTCTATAACTCCATTTAGTAGTAGTTAATAACGAATCATCTGTTATTTCTAATTCTATTATACAATCCTCTACTTCTGTTAAAGTGATAGGGCTCATTAAAACTTGTATATCGGGGGGTTTTTTATCTTCAATATAAAAATCCTTTTCTTCTATAGTTAAATGGTGAGCTGTATCCCAAACACTCACTTTAACAGTTAAATTCATGTTCCCCGCATTCTCTAAATATTCATAATCAATTGTTATACTTGCTACATAACTCGTACCTGACATATACACGGTACTATCTTTAAACCAGCTAAGAAGATTCCCGTCAATATCTGTGATACCCATTTGTATTCTATATTTCCACAATTCATTGATATCTGCCAAACGTATCTGTACTTGTTGATCTTGATCTTTATTATTTGGTGTTGCTTGAATCTCTATAATTTGTGGATAATGCGTATCTGATACTACATAACTTGAACTATACGAAACAGTATTGTTTACTGGATTACCGTTAAGATCAACTGTTGAATCATACGCATCAATAACAAAATTTACAGTTGTAAGGTCAATAAATGCTCCTATGGTATATTCATATATATCTGTACTTGTACATGTCATTAACACATCATTTACTGTCTCAAGCACAGTACCATTAATGTGTGTAGCACTATAACTTATATAGACAGTGCTTAAGTTATCATCTGTAACATTAGTAGAAATTTTTACATTAGTTGTATGGTCAATTATAGAATTATCAATCGGGATAATATTAACTTCATTAATAGAAGGTTCTATCCCATCATAAAATTTAACATTATATGTTGAACTTGTCTTAACATTTTCGTGTATATCATAAGCTGTAATAAAATAATTACATATATGTCCTGGTTGAGATACTTCCATTGATCCTTGATATATATCTGTATGATTAATGTGTTCCATGTGTGCTATACGTCGAGTAAAATCATTTTCTGTTTCATTCCACCAATCATAATGTAATAACGAATACCCAATACCTGATA
>CAZHRF010000007.1:0-96119 GCA_964534625.1 uncultured archaeon
TTCCGCTTTTATTCGCTCTACTCACCGTTTAAAAAACAGTTTCGTACGGTAGTATATAGCCCACTAAAGGTAAACCCTAGTGCATACGTAATGTTACTTATGTTAGGATGAGAGAGATGGGTAATGAACTTTCCCACATTGATAAAAAGAATTGGCGAACTCAACATTAAGATACCAAGGAAGATCCAATTAAGAAAATGAGGTTGTTCAATCACAATTGGATACGCATCGATTGTAGATGGAAAGAAAATTTGATTCAAGAGTATAGTGCCCATTAAACCCATTCCAAAACCCCCATTTACTATGAGTAAATCTCTTTGTGTGGTACGATAATACAAATCAGGACGGAAAATTCCTATTAGTCCAGTAGCTGTTAAAATAATAATTAGACCAATGGTAATTCCCAAATAACTACCTTCTGCCCATCTAGTTAAGACTATTGTTGTTGATAGCACAAAATATATGATAAAAAACGCACTTAATAAGCCCAATATGGCGAGAATAGGGTGTTGAGAGGAAGATGAAGACGATGCGTCAATCGTTTCTTCCTCTTTTTGAGATGGGTCTCCAGTATGTTCCATCTTGTCTGGTTTTCTTTCATTTGTTGAATCTTTAAAGAGTGTAATTAAAAGCCACACTTCAATTGCTGCTAGGACCCATGCAATAGTTTGGTATCCTTGATATGTCGAAATATCTATTGAAGAATTCATTACTCTGAATAAAATTGAAGTACTCACTGCAATCAGGAGTCCGATACTTGCTAACAACCCAAAAGTAGATCTTTCTTGTTTCCACTGAACTCTTAATAGTAATGGTAAAAGAATAAAAAACGCTCCGACACCCACTCCAGAAATAAGCATTCGTCCAAATGTTTCAAACATTGGTTCAAATAACCTTGCGCCTATCATAATCCTATTTATTAAATGAATCATCCAATCATCATTCTTACGATCTAATAGTAAGAAAATTGATGATAAAAAGAGTAGCACTGAAAGGACATAAATATTTAGTGAGAGTGTCATTAAAGCAAAGAAATATACTGATTCAATAAAATCAGAGAAGAGTTGAAGAAACATCAACCACAAAATTGCTGTAAAAATCACCATACGTAGATTTTTGTTAAGTGAAATATTGGCAAATTTCATTAACTATTTAATGTAAAAAGGATGTATTTAAGATTTCACTTTTCTTTTTACCAATGTATTTGTGATTAACGCGTCGATTATTAAGAAAATACTAATATTCAAAAATTCTTGTTCTTAAATTCTTGTTCTTAAAAAATAGTACTTTCGAATTAAAATAAAGATTAAAGACTTTGTCAATTTAAAACGAATCTTTGCTTTATTTGGTTACTGAAAGAATAGCAGTAGAACACTATTTCGGAAGTACTAAAAAATAAATAATCTTTAAATACTGTCTTCTTGAATCGGATTACATGTCAGATGAATCTTATAATAGAGAATCTCAAGAATTTCACCCCCGAATGTCTCCGAATACGCCTGGCAAACTTAAGTATGGCCGTACCCTTCTCATAGGGTTTGCTTTTATGGCGAGTGTAATTTTTTGGGATTACTACAACTTTGTTATGCCTCTCATCCTAAAAGACCACTTTAGGATAATGGGTGTTGATCTTGGTATTGACACTTTGGTTGGTTCTGTTATGGTATTGGATAATATTCTTGCAATAATTGCGACTCCATTTTTTTCTGACTTGTCAGATCGGACCAAGTCAAAATTTGGAAGGCGAACTCCATATATCATCATTGGTGCCTCCTCTTCAACAATAGCTTTTTCAGTTATTGGATTTATTTCACGTTCAAAAACTGTTGCAGCATTTATTGGCTTGATATCCGTTATTTTCTGGTTTAATATTTCTATGGCTTTATATAGAGGTTGTAGTGTATCATTAATGCCTGATTTAACTGATCCTGAAGTACGATCAACAGGTAACGCCATTATCAATCTGATGGGTGCAGTCTCAATGATTATTGGACTGGCTGTTAGACCTCTCTCAGGCTTGTTCTTTGACACAAGTACTGTACAAGGGTTAGATGGAGCTCGTGCATTAGGGTTCTACATTTTAAGTGTTATAGCTTGTCTTGTACTTATTTTGTTAGTAACAACTGTTAAAGAAACTCCTACTGGTCGCAACTTTTTAGAAATTGGAGATAAAGCGATTAATATTGATCCAATAACTCTTGAATATCAAGGAGAAAAACAAGATATACTAGAAAAAGAGTCCATCATGGATGTTATTAAAGAAATTTTTATATCAGAAGATAAAAGCACTCTTTTCATGTTATTAGTGATATTCTCGTGGTTCTTTGGTTTTAATGCTATAAGAACTTTCTATAGCCTTTTTGCCACTAACACGCTAGGATTAACTGAAGAAAGTGCTAGTTTAGCTCTTATGATAACTCCAGTTACCATGATCTTATTTGCACTCTTTGCAGGAAAATTAGCAGAAACTTTTGGACGAAAAAAGGTAATATTCGCTGGGTTGATAGGACTTACAAGCGCATTGATTATTATGCCATTCCTACGAACATTTTTATGGGTTCTCATCTTATTCGCATTTGTTGGTATTTTCTATGGTTGCATTAATATCAACACCATTGTCATCGTCTGGGAAAAAGCCCCTAAAGGAAAAATAGGTGCTTTTACAGGAGCTTATTATTTCTTTAGCCAACTATCTGATACACTAAGCCCAGTATTCGCTGGGGGAATGTTTGATATCTATAGATGGATCACAAAAGTACCCGAAGGCGAACAATACGCAACCATATTTGTGTATGCAATCATTTTTGAGCTGTTAGCAATGGTATTCCTGTCTCAAGTAAAAGGTGGAGAAGCACCAAGCTTTAAAGAAGGAAAGGAAGAGGGGGAAGATGATAAAGAACTCGGTACTATGAAAAAGCTTAGGTAGTGCATATATCCTATTTTTCCTTTTTTGTTTCAAAATTATCCCTTTTTTAATAAATTCAAATAAATGAAATAGAAAACCCACTTTATTTCTCTTAACTGCCTTAAAAACAAGTTAAATAGAGAAATCTTCATATGGTACTATACTAGTACTTATTATACTTGATAATAATAGGAGGTATGCTTACTCTAAAGTATTCTGATAAAAATAAAAGAGGAGAATACACAAACTAACAATTAATAACGTAATGGCAGTGTGAATATATTACTTGAATAAATAATACATAGTGAAAAAGGATAGATTTTAATAGAGTGGGGTATTTTTGCACCTTCTACCGCCTTTTTAGGTAACTATTTAAGAGATGTTACCATTGTATATTTTATGGAAATCCTTATTGTAGATGATGAACCAGATTTTCTATTTTTAACTAAAAAATTCATTGAGGATCAAAATAAGGATTTTAATGTGCATACTGTTGAAAGCGCTAAAAAGGCTTTACAATTACTAGAAGAACACAAGTTTGATATTATTATTTCTGACTATCAGATGCCCAAAATAGATGGTTTAAGTTTCTTACAAACACTCAGAGAAGAAAAGAATTTAGATATACCATTCATCATATTTACGGGGAAAGGGGCGGAAGAAGTAGCTATTCAAGCACTTAATCTTAAAGCAAACAGGTACATCCAAAAAGGAGGAGACATAAAGACGCAATATGGTCTTCTTGTTGATGCAATTATACGTGAAGTAGATCATTATCAAGCTGAAAAAAAAATAGAAGAAAGTGAAAAAAGACTAAGGGAGAGTGAAGAAGTTTTACGTATAGTCCTTGAAAACTTATCACACGGGGTTTTTCTTCATGATCTTCAAGGAAATTTTGTATTAGTAAATAAAGTTGCAGCAGAAAGAACCCAGTACACAAAAAAAGAACTGCTTAAGATGAAAGTTGGAGAGATAGATGCTGGCGATATGTCTGAATCAGAGCGAGAAAGAATGTGGGAAAAATTGAAACATGGAAAAGTAATTAATTTTCGTTCTTATCATAAACGCAAAGACGGAACCGTTTATCCAACAGAAGTGTATCTAAATGCTATAAGAATAAAAAAGAAACCATTGATTCTCGCAATTACCCACGATATTACACAAAGAGTACAACAGGAGCAAATCCTAAAAGAAAATGAAAAAAGGTGTAGCGATTTAGCGGATTTGTTACCTTCAATGGTACTTGAAACAGATAATAATTTGAGAATTGTCTATGCGAATAAAATGTTTTTTGAGAAAATGGGTTACAGCAAAGAAGATCTGCTTAAAGGACTGACTATCTCTGATTTAATGGTGGAAGAAGAAAACTTAAAGATAAAAGAAAACCTCCTAAAAGGAACTAATGAGGATAATAAAAAAGCATTAGAATACACTTGCAGAACAATAGAAGGAAAAGCTTTCCCAGTTTTAGTTCATTTAACAGATATCAAGCAAAATGAACAGATAATAGGTAAAAGGGGGATTATAATTGATATTAGTGAATTGAAAGGAGTAGAAAAACAAAAAGAGTTCTTAAATGCGTTCATCAATCATGATATAAAGAACAAAAGCATAATTATTCAAGGATATATAGATTTGGTAGTAGAGAAGATTAATAGTCTTTGTAATATAATGGATGGATACATGCAAGAAGGTGAGTATGACCAGGGAGAAGAAAGAAAAAAGAAATTACTTAAAACTACATCAAAAGACATTCAGGGCTATTTAGAGCAAATATATTCTGTGAACACACTCAATCTAGAATTAACCAACAAATTAAACACTATTGGTAAGGTAGAACATGAGATACTTACAACTATAGATCTTAAAAAGGTAGTAATAGAGATAGAACAGATGTATAAAGAAATATTGGAAGAAAAAGGGATTAAACTAATCTTAGATCTTCCAAAAACAAAGTGCACTGTAAGAGCAGGAGAGTTTTTAAAAGAGGTCCTATCAAATTTAGTAGAAAATGCAATAAAACACGCTAATTGTACAAAGATAAAAATAAAAATAGTGGAAAAGAATCAAGAAGGAGTTGTTACTTGTATCATTGAAGACAACGGGATAGGAATCCCTGTTGAAAAAAGAGAAAGAGTATTTGAAACAATATTAAACAAGAGAGGGAGAGAAGGAGGATATGGATTATTTCTAGTGCGAGAGATTGTACAAACATACGGAGGAAAAATAATTCTAAAAGAATCAAAATCTCTAGGGGGAGCTAGGGTAGAAATAATTCTGAAAATAAAAAAAGAATGAACATGATAAATCATCATTTGTGTTTTTACATAAGCTAAGTGTTGTTTTATGCTGTTTTACATTAACTCTCTATTGCTTATTTAACAAGGTATATAAGCAATCAATGAACTAATAAGTGTATGCAAAAGACTGCTTCCATTGTAGTACTTATTTTAGGTGTTGCTTCTGGGGTAGTCTCACTATTTATAAAGAGTTCTCAGATATTTTATTTTAGTACAAGTTTTTTTATCATTTTTTCTATAATAGCAATTATATTTTCTTGTTATCATATTAGAAATGATTCAAGAGAAAAACAGAGAATAATTATGGGAATAACAGCTTATTTTGGAATTATTAGTCTGTCAATGGTAAGCAGTTTAATATTAGTAATAACAGGTTATGCAGAAAGGTATCCTGGTGTTTTTATAAACATTTACTCGTATTCATTAGCTCTGTCAGGCATACCATTGATCTATGTGTTATCGAAATTAATTTTGAGGGATATTAAACGAATTCACAGAAAACAACTGGCAATGGTGGTATTTTTGACAATGCTTACACTGCTATTGAATGTGCCTTTTTTGACAACACTAGTGGATGCAATAAGGAGATCTACATATGGTAAAGAAACAATAGTCATTATTAGCGTGTTTATCTTTGTTGATATCATACTTTTATTTTTGTCCTTTTTACTTGCAGTACTTTATTTAGATCTTGAATATGGTTATTATGGATTATTCTTAGTGGGTAGCTCTTTATTGTCAATACTAGCTGATTTGTCGGGTTCATTCCTTTTCTTTCAGGAAAGACCCAATATACCCTTTATTCACCTTTGGACGTTATTCCAAATATTACAGATGACAGCATTATTAACGGGAACATTGTTATTGAAACAAAAAAGCTTTGTATTGAGAAATGTCAATTCAATAGAAAAAGAAAGAAAATATTACAAGAAACACTTTGAAGATCTGCAAATAATGTCTAAACAACTCTTTTTTTTGACGAATATCATTCACCAAGAATTAAATAATGATTTATTGGTAATACAATCAGCTCTTAAAACATATAAAGAACAGCAATCAGAAAAGTATCTGAAACTTCTAGAAACAAGAATAGACAAAGTCTATAAAAGAATCATAGGGAGAGAAAATGCCTTTAGAGAATATGATAACCTGAGTTTAGAAAAGATTGATCTGTGTGAAGTGTTGAAAGAACTCATGTTGGTTGAACCACGATTAAAAGTAGAATTAGAAGGCAGAGAAGTACTAATAAAAGCAAATAGATTGATTTATTCGGTATTCCATTCAATTCTGTCAATGAGGAAACTATGGGGAAAGGAAAATGAAGAATTGCTAGTGAAAATAGAAGAAGATGAAAAGAAAAAAACGACCAGTATGAAAATGATTGAAAAAGGAGCAAATTATAGGATTGAACAATTGTTCCCTATGTCTATTACAGAAGAAACCCCCTATGCTGATGAAAAACAGAATTTGTTTGTATCAGAATTAATTATAGATACATGGGGCGGATCGTTTGGGATTGAAGAAAATGAGTTTAATGGAATAACATTTTGTATCAATTTTCAACAATGAGTAACAATTAAACTATTGCTTTAAATGGTAACTGAATGCATATAAAGACAGAACCATAGAAGAAGAAAAGAAAAAGTTTATCCCAAATCTTAATATGGTATGAACTACCACCCTAAAGGAGTGGGTTTTTTGGCTAGATGGGTAAAGCGATAGTTCATTTTTGGTCAAAGTAAAACTATAAATGGAGAAAAAAGAGGTTTTAATTTGAAAAGAATACCCTCTGTTGGTTGTTAGTAAAATATAGGGAATTGGCGGCGGTAAGATGGATAATATAGAAAATGGACAAACTTTGAATGATATGCTGATCAATAGTACGAAAATAATCTATGAAAGAAAAAAAGAAGTAGAAGAAGTAGATGTACCAGAAAACGTTTTAGACACATGGCAAAAAATGTTAAACATTATAGCGGATATTTTCAATATCCCTTCCGCATTAATAATGAAGGTGAAACCTCCACATATTGAGGTGCTACTAGCAAGTGAAACAGAAAATAATCCCTACCATGTAGAAGAAAAAGAGCATCTCGCAGGATTATATTGTAATACAGTTATGGTAAAAGGAGAAAAGTTGCTTGTGCCAAATGCCCGAAAAACAGAGGCATGGAAAAATAACCCGGATATTAAACTAGGAATGGTGTCATATCTAGGCTATCCCCTGAAACTACCAAACGGAGAAATGTTTGGCACAATCTGTGTGTTAGATGATAAAACTAATTATTACTCGAAAGAATTTGAAGAGATACTGGCAAACTTCAAAACAGTAGTAGAAGATTATATCAAATTAGTCTATAAAGAAGAGCAACTGGCAATAGAAGTGGAAAAAAGGAGAGAATTGCAAAGGATAATAGAAGAACAGCGAGATTTCCAAATACTGCTAAATACAATGTTGAAACATGATATGAAAAATAAGATTAGTGTGTTAAATGGATTAATACAAATGGTAGAAATAGAAAAGAAAGATGAAAATATACATGAAAGAATGGTATCAACAATAGAAAATGTGTTTAATCTACTTGAACAAGCATGGAGTTTGCATGATCTGGCAATGGACTATGGAGAAGAATATTGGCTAACAGCAGAGAAAATAAGAGAAATAATCAAACCATATGGAGTAGAAGCAGAGATACGTGGGGACTTTCCTATACGAATGACCAAAGCTATTACAATTATTCTAGCTAATTTGATAGATAATGCTGTAGAACATGGAAAAACCGATAAAATAACCATAGAAAGTGAATTAAAGAAAGAAGAAGTAGTACTAACTTTTATAGACTATGGAAAAGGAATCCCCCCTATAGTTAGAACGAAAATATTCGATAAGGGATATGTCTATGGTGATACAGGAAAAACAGGGTTGGGATTGTACATAGTGAAAACAATTGTCAACCAAATAGGGGGAGAAATAGAGTTGCTGAATAATGAACCAAAAGGAACGAAAGTAGTACTCAGACTACCAAAATAAAAATAATCCTTATTTGAAGACTAATAAGAATAGTTTAATACGGGCATTTTTATTCTTAACTGAATTGAGAAAAAAATCAAATATTTTTAAAACTGACACTACAAACTATATGATAATTTTAATTTCCCTAAAAATAAACTTATGTTGATTAATATTTAAATAAATAACTTCATTTTCAATGGATTAAAACATTAATTTTGGCTTTTTTTTCAAAGATATAAAGTCACAAATTTCATTTTCTGTCAAAGATTTTGATGGATCCCAATACAAAATATTATGCTTTTCCAGAAAATTCTTTTTTTCTTCCTTATTTTTTAGTTTAAAATAGTTTTTTGTGGTATTTAAACCAAGGCTTTTTCTTTCAAATTCTCGTGCATAATAGTCGAATCCCATTCTAACGCATATATTATGTCGTCTAACATTTCTTCTAAATTGTTTAATCAATATATCTGACCATTTTTCATGGATAAAATAATCATCATTTGTTTGTTCATAATTTCTTGGATTATATTTATCAAATTTTTGATCCAATGGACGGAATCTACAATCTGAAATTTGAACTTGCCATTCAAAGCATTTTGCTCTTTTTTTTTCCATTTCATCAAAAGGTATATCCCAATTATATAACATAAACAATTCCAAATCTTTCGAATTATATCCTGCATTTACTAAAATATCTAATTGTTTTTTAATTTCATCTTTTTTCTCATATCCCCAATCCCAGGCTATTCTAACATTTCTGAAACTTGCCTTTTTTAATTTATTAGCAAGTTCTGGATCACTCATTAATATCCTTCCATCGAATCCACTTTGAGATTCACACCAAAGTATTTCTCTTTTTTTCTTTAATCTAATCAATTCATCTAATATATTATGTACATTTTTATTTTTGAAGAAATTATTATCATAAAACACAATTTTTCTTTTGAAGATCTCTTCTTTTATTGAAGGTTTTGATGTTTCTTTTGGCTCTATTCGCCATGTACCACAAAAAGGACAACTTCTAAAACATCCCCTTTGTGCATGTAATATTTGAAAATCAACATCTGAAATATATTTATCGTAAATTTTCTCCATTCTTTTTCCTTTTACACTTTCTGCTTCTGGATATGTTCCCTTATGAACTTCATCACATTTAGTTAGTTTTTTTGTTTCTTCTACACCAAACAAACTAGCTGCAATACCACCTACTACCGTCTTTGTATTCGGAAACAAAGTTTTGTAATGTTCTACACTTTTTTTGACATCATTAATCCAGTATGTGAATAGTGATGTTATCCAGACTTCATCTGGTTCGAATAGCCAATATTCTTGATTGGAAATAAGGTCAAATGAATAGTTCATTTGGATAATATTTGAACACGTTTTATGATTCATTATAGGGGTTATAGATGAATAAATAGGGGTTATAAAACTGGTAATAGGCTTATTACCTCTTACTAATTTAAACCTATTTCCTTTGTCTTCTAATACTGCTGCTATTTTTAGTAATCCAATTGGTAAAAAATCTTTGTGATTCTTACTTTTTGTAGGCAAAGGAAAATCTGGTTCCACCAACAAATATTTTTTACTTTCCATCATAAACTGGTCTATCCTTGTATATATTAGTATTTACTGATCATGTTTAAATTTTACGATCCAACTAGTCTTTGCTGGGATTTTCCCTTTCACCTGGCCCCGCGCTATTCGCTTGCCTTTGAGTCTTGTTCGTTCCTGACTATCCTTCGTTGGCCTCTCAAGACCTTCAGGCTATCGCTTTAGTGTCGTGCCCAGATGTGAGTTCGTACTAAAACTCATACGTTGAGGTAGAATTATTCCGACAAAAACCTTTTGGTCGGTTTCTCCCCAACGTACCCTCGCATTTTTAAATAAGACGAAAGTCACTTAGATATATACCGTTTTTACTAACAATAATTTTAAATATGAATCTATTAGTTATATATTAAACACTTGTATGGTATAATAATGGGTTTAATGGGGTTTTTCAATGTATAAAAACGAAAATAAATTTGTTCACTTATTGGAGACCTATTTAGTTGATAGATTATCCGGTAATGATAAAGAATATGAGTTTATTGAAGGGACAAGAAAACCCTCAAATGAACTAATAATTGGGAACCTAGGGGATAAAGATGAGGAAGAATTACATCTCGTGACAACTAAAACCAAAACAAATTCAATCCGATTGAAATTTTTAACAAAAACAAATAGTTCAATTTCTATTCAAGTGAAATTCTCACTTTATTATCAAGCTTTTCCATCTTATGAACGATTTTTGACTAAAATAAGAAATAAAATCCTAAATACTTTTGAATTATCAAATAAACCAGCTTTATCCATAAATAATATTATTGAATTTCTAGAGAACGAAGAATATGGTAGTCTTAATCTTCCTGTTGGCTGGAAACGTTTGGATGTTACTCCTCAAAAGATTAAATTCGACATTTCCAATTCTTTTTCAAATGCAAAACCACATTTTGATGATGCTATAAAACAAATTAAAGATGATCCATATAGTACTGGTTCTTCTTTTATGATGATAAAAGAGGATTTTACAATACCATTATCAAACATTAAAACAGAGGAAGAATATATTGATTTTATTCAATCCATTAAATTTGATATGCCCATGTTGAATTGGCAATTGAAGGTTCAATGTGAAACACGAAATTATAAAAAACAAAATTGTGATGAAATCACGTTAACCTTTCTAAATGATACATTATGTGATAATTCTTATGAAACTTTCATGTTTAATTTTAATGCTCATATTGATCTAAAAAACAATGAATTGTGTCCTTACTGTTTTTCTTATGAATATGAAGGATATAATGAATCCTACTCAAATTATCTCCAAACAACTAATTGTGATGCTAAATATGATGCAGAATTAAATACAATTCAAACAAGACATTATGCTAGGTTTGAACAGCCTTCTATTATTCCAAAGACTGATTTTACGGATTTAGCTGGAAATAGTTTTTCTCTTAAATTTGAAGATTTATCTGATGATTCTACAATTGATCGTATTTTAGATAATTTAATTGATCAGATGCATTCCTATTTGGAGTTTTACAAAAAACAACCCCAATACCAGAATGATGAGAAGTTTACAAATTATACAACTTGTTTTTCAGTTAATTTTGAAAGAATAATGGATGGTGTTAAATTAATTAAACAGAATAAGATAATTAGGCAGTCATTTCAATTGTTAAATGAAACATTTAAACAAGCAAGTTCTTACGATAGTTGGAGGGTCTTTCAACTATGCTTCATATTGATGCTTATTCCTGATATTGTTGAAAAAAAATCTAGAAGAAATATTACTGAAGTTTTGCATGTACAAACGGGTGGGGGTAAGTCTGAAACTTATTTTGGATGTGTAATTTTTTCAGCCTTTTTTGATCGCTTAACTGGTAAAAATTTTGGACTAACAGCCATCACAAAGTTTCCATTGCGTATGTTATCTATTCAACAATTACAGAGAATTGCAAGAATAATGATCTTTGCTGATAAAGTCAGGAGAGATTATGAAATAGACGGCGAGCCTTTTTCTGTAGGTTATTTTGTAGGTAATAATATTGACTTTCCTGGTGATAATTGTAAATTAATAAAGGAGATCAAAAACAAGCAGATTAAAGGGAAGATAATCGAAATATGTCCGTTCTGCAAAACTAACAATGTAATTTTGAGTGTTTCTGAGGAAGAAATGACCATTTATCATAAATGTACAGACTGCAAAGAAAAGTTTAACTTGTTTTTTATTGATAATGAGATATATAGAAAAATACCCACTTTTATTGTTTCAACAGTTGATAAGCACTCATCAATATCACGAAACAGGAGGTACAGGAATCTTATTGGAGGAAAGTTGGATAAATGTCCAAAAGGTCATGGTCTTATTCCACATGGGGATAAATGCTCATATGTAAATGAAATAGTAAATGACCGAAAAAACAAGTGTAATGAAACTGGTGAGAGAGTAAATATTGATTTTTCTACAGCCCCTACCTTAATAATTCAAGATGAAATGCATCTTATCAAAGAAAGCTTTGGAACAATAGATTCTCATTTTGAAAGCTTAATTGAAGTAATGCAGCAAGAAATGAGTGGTTATGGAATAAAAAATATAGCCATGACTGCAACTATATCTGGTGCGAACCATCAGATAAAGCAGCTATACAATAAACAAACAAATATTTTTCCTTCAAAATCTCCTTTTGGAATGGGAGATAATGATTTCTTTCATGAACTAATTGAAGAACATGGTAATGTAAAACTTCAAAGGATTATCCTAGGTTTAAGACCAAATGCTAGAGATAATCAATTTGCTTGTTCTTTGACACTTAGGCATCTTGCAAATTTTTATTCTGATATTGAAAATAATAGGTCTGAATTTTGTAAAAAGTACGGTTTTAATTATTCTGTGCTAGATAAGCTTCTTGAAAGATATAAATCTGGACTTACTTATCATAACAAAAAATCAGATGTTCATACAATGGAATATTATTTACTTGATGTTGTAAACTCGCATTTGAAAAAATCAGTTAAAGTACAAGGAAAACCATTAACTGGTGATAACTCTTTAGATGAAATTAAAGAATTAATTGAAGAAATTGAAAATGCTAATTTATCTAAACAAAAAGACCTTATTTTTACGTTTGCTACAAGTGTCGTATCACATGGTGTTGATATTGGAAAATGGAACATAATGGAATTTCAAGGAATCCCAAGATCAACAGCAGAGTATATTCAGTCACTTAGTCGAGTGGGTAGAAAGAATCTAGGTCTAGTATTATTGTGGTTTTATGGTAATAGAGTCCGAGATGTATCATTTTATCACAATTTTTCAAACTACCACGATATTTTGGAACATCATGTCAATAGTATTCCTATATCTAGGTGGGCAAAACTTGGTGTGGATCAAACGTTTCATTCTGTTTTTTGTGCATCAATAATCAACTTTTTTGCTGATAAATATAATCGACCACTTTATACAGTTGATGCTGTAAATGATTTGTTCAAACAAGATTCAGTAATTGAAGAATTAATTGATTTTATTAAAAAAGCATATCATGTTAATGAATCAAATCCAAAATCACATTTTTTGAATGATTATATTCCAAGAGAAGTAGAACAACGATTAAAGGCCCTCAAGACCCGTAATTTTAGTCGTAACTCAAGATACTTTTTCCCCATCGCTTTAGATTCTTTATCTAAACCCTTATATCGTACTCAGTATGGTATGCGAGGAATACAAGATGAGCTCATAATAAAACCCAGTAGTGATGATAAAAAGTTTGTAGAAGAATATCTAAAAGGTGAGAATAAGTGACAGAGGTAAAATTCCACTTTCCGGGTAATAGTGCTCTTTTTAGAGCAACAAAAGATCTTATATTCGTAAAAGGTAAATTAGCTTTCAAAGTCAATTATCTCAATACAATTGACTTTGAAGAGAATGATGCTGGTAACTATAAACGAATAATTGATAGGATTTTTTATCTTATTAAAAATAATTATAATAATCGGATAGAAAAATATAATTTATCCCTTAATAAGATTGATTCCAAAGAAAATTTAGAACTTAAAAAACTCAAATTAATAACATCAAAACCAGGAGAAAGTAAAGCATCGACTTCAGGATATGCACAAGTTTTTCCTAAAACCTTTGTCTGTGATAAATGTAGTGATTTCAAAGTCGAATATAATCTTAATGATATTTCCAAAAACTGTCAAGTAACTGGATGTAGTGGTATCTACAAACAAGTATCTGTTGTTAAATTTTGTGAAAAATGTGGTCATGTAGACCAGCTTTTTTATCAGTGTCAGAATAACAAAAAACATAGGGTAAAATTATATAGAAAAAAAGCCGATGATTTAACAACTTGGTATTTTCAATGTGCAACATGTAAGGGGAAAAAGGTTGATATTTTGGGTTTTAGATGCTTTCATGAAGACTTTGTTAGTAAAGTGAAATTATTAGATGACAAAGCTTCAAATTTTAAACCTTTAACTGTACGCGAGGGAGCAATATTTATTCCTTCAGTTTATACAATGGTAGATTTACCTTCAAGCAACAAGATTACTGATCAAGCCCTAAATTATATTTCATTGGGTCTAGCTCAAGGTTTAATTAAGGATGAACAAGGTAACATTCGATCCTTGGAAAGCATAAATGGGGACTATGAGCTTTATAATAGCTCTCTTGCAAGGAAAAGATTTGGAAAAGATATGAGTGACCTTGAATGGATGAAACAGTGTAATGTGTATGAGATTGAACAAATAATTCAAGAATTGAAAGATACAGTTATAGATAGCAGAAATTTAAACTATTTATTGGATTATTTATCATTAGCTAGTAATATATCAGAAGATCATCTTGCTCTAAATTTTTCCAACTACCTTTCCACTATTGTTGATGATAAAGAAAAGCAAATTAAAACAAAACTTTATCAAAAGATGAAAGAAGACTTAAACATTGATGAAATCACGTATATTGAAAATGTGAAGCTGTTAAACATAAATTATGGGTATATCCGTGGAGTAAATAAATTCTATGAAGACGGCTTTAAACCACATTTTGAACCAAATTGGTCTAACAAATTTGATTCTGAAAATAATAAATTCGAAGCTTATGTTTTTCCCTTTGAAACCGAGGGAATATTAATAAGGCTTGATATGGGTTCAATTCTTAAATGGTTAGAGAAAAATAATATTAGGTCTTTCACAAAAGATGAATTAGATAATCCTGGTTTAACCATATTAAAGCTAAATGATGATCTTATAGAGGATTTTGTTTTTCCATTATTACATACTTTATCTCATCAAATAATTAAACTATCATCTGATTATACAGGAATAGATATTGACTCGCATAGTGAAATTATATATCCTAGAAATGGAGCCATTTTTATTTTTTCTTTGAATAATGTGAATATTGGCGGATTCAAATATTTATTCGAGAATGCAATATTTGAATTATTTAGAAAGGTAAACACTACTATAGATAGCTGTATATACGATCCCCTATGTACTAATTTAAAGGGTGCTTGTTTTTCATGTTTATACTTATCTGAGCATGTATGTAGGTATTTTAACCAACGATTAGATCGTGATTTATATAATGCTAAAAAGCGTTTTAAGGTGGGATTTTGGGATGTCTCATAAAAGCAGATATGAAAAAATCATATTTAAAACACTGTCAAATATTCCTCCAGAGGGATTAGGAAAAAAGGAGTTATATAGGATACTAGTTGAAAAAAACATAGATAAAATTGAGTTAAATTTAGTTTTGGATTATTTAAAAATAGAAAATGTTATCTATTTTCAAAAAAATAGTGATGAGATTATTATAAATAAGAAATCAGCAAATTGGCAACAGTTTTTATCCAATTTGAAACAGAAAAAAGAACCAATTAATAATATTGGCCTCGTTTTTAATTTCCCTCAAATGGATAAGTTTGGTCTATCTTCAAAATTTAAAATTAATAATGTTGACATTGTAGTTTTATCAGATTGTTTTAAGGCCCTTTTCAAAAAGGCAAAATCTAACATTAAAATAATATCCCCTTTCATAGATATTCGTGGATTAAAACGTTTTTACAAAACATTGTCAAATAAGGCAAAAAATGGGGTCAAAATTACAATACTAGCGAGAGACCTTACAAATTCCACTAATAGTCGTAGGTTTAGAAAACTCAAAAAATTTATGGAAAATACTAGTCCTAAATTGAATAATATGTTTAGGTTCTATGAGTACCACTATATAAATGGAAGAGGTTTAATATTAAGTAGTATTCATTCAAAGTTAATTATTGTAGATGGTAGACATTTTTATTGTGGTAGTGGAGAGATAAGAGAAAATTCCTTTACCAAGAATCTTGAAAATGGTGTTTGTCAATATAATACAGTTCATGCAAAAAATTTTGAATTAGTCTTTGATTATCTTATTTCTATATCAAATGAAATTATCTGGGGCGATTACTAATGATGTTTATTGATAATTTGTTTATACAAAATGAAAATTGGAAAACAGGTTCAGCATTTGAAAGACTAGAAAATATTAGTCCTTTAACTAAAGAAGTTTCACTTTCGGTATTTAAAGCATTAAAAAAAGATTTCAATGTTATTATATCATACCCCGATAACATTTTTGCTCCTTTATCCGTAATTTGTGGTTATTATGCTGATTTATCAAGATCAAAACAAAAAGATATTATGGTTTACTCACATAATAATAATGCAAAAATCGATGAAAACCCCCAAAAGTTTCATATTCGTAATTTTTCTAGATTAACATATTATAAAGCATTTTTATATGAATGGATAATACCATTTGAGTATAACGAAAGTGATAATAGTCTAATCTATTGTGCGAATCTAAATTTGATAAAAAACCGCAAATATAAGCGCGAATTGAAGAAAAGGCAAATAGAAGCTATTTGTAATGATAAAATTCCTAGTATTATCTTTTCAGGGACAGATACACCATTAAATCTAACTCAAATTGACTGGTTAAAGATCGGTAATAGAACCCATGAACACGAATTAAAATTCGATTTTGGGTTAATAGTCTTTGAAAATATGGATCGCTTAATACATAATGAGTATAATATGAATATCTTTTTGGAATGGTTGAACAATATTACAAAAAAAGAAACAAAACTTCTTTTTCATTTTTCTAATCCATATAATAAATTCATTAGAGAAATAAAGGAAAAAACCAATTCACTACTCTATCATTGTAGTATGAGTTTTTTACATAAACAAAAGTCATATTTTGAGAATGTTTATCCTCAAACTATAAAAAGCAAGAAATTAGTTAGGAAATATAACTTAGATTCTCCAGATACATACGAGGCTTCTAATCAAATAATTCCTTTGAAGCCAATAGCTACTTATGATTTTGATAAGCGGTTGAGAAAGTGTAGAAATCTGTTTTATAATTTAAAAACTACATCGGACGATTTAAACAAAACCAACTATTATTCCATTAAACACTTATTGTATACCATAAAAAATATGGCTGTAAAGCCAAAAAACTATACGGTTTTATATTATGATAAATACAATGATCATTATTATTATATAACGGTAATTGAACTGCTTAGAAAACTTAAAGCTTTACTAGCGGATAAAATTTCATTTGTAGAGTTTGCAAATGAATTTGAATCTTTGGTTGAAGATTTATCAATTAGTAAAGATATTACAGATCCGAATTTCTCAAATCCAAAAACAAAAAATAATGCATTGGTTGATTTTACCTTGAAAATAATTAAGTATAGACTTAACTTATTAGAGTTAACCGAATATCCTCATTTGAATGCATACCTAGGTAATTTTGTCGACAAAATTCAACCTGTAAAAAATGTAAAAGATTATTCAGTAATAATTGGAGTTCAAACATCACGAGAAAGAAATATGCTTTATGCTGATTTTAATTCACTAGCGATGGCGCAAGAAGGAAATATTGATTTAATCAAACGAATTAAAATATACAGTCTGAAACAACTAACTCATAAAAGATTCATACCTCATAATGTTGATTTGTTACTTACAGGTTCATTAGCTCTAAAGAATTTTCAAGAATACTTTAGAGGTTATGATAATATATTTGTCGTAAGCTATAAAGGTAAAGATTATGATTCAATATTGGAACATATTGATATTGTTGAAAGAATTAGACCAGAAGAAAATAGACAATCTTTGAGATACATACATGAACTAAAGCAAAAGACTAAAATGAAAAAACCTGATTTCCTCGAAGAATATGATTTAAGTGAAGAAAAAATCTCTATTAGAGCTTTAATGAAAAAAGAAAGTAAGGACATTTATGGGCGAGTGAGAGATATGGTTTTAACTTCACCAAAATATTCTAATGCAAAAGATCAAGAGGAAGAAGTCAAAGAAATTGAAACTATAACAAACAAAATTTCACAATCTAATGATGATATTGATGATTATGATATGATTATAAGTCTTGAAAATATGGATAATGGTCAAGCTAAAACTATTAAGGTAAAAGAGAATTGGTCCTTTTTATGCGTTAAGGATAAAAAGGAAATGAAACTAGAAGAAAAAATTGTTGATGAATTAACAAATGGCGACTTTCTAATATTATTAGATCAAGATGAGAAAAGGAGCTTTTTTGATTTTATAATTGATACATTTAATTTGGAGGAAGGTGTAGATGTAGAACTTGTTTCCTCTTGGAAACATATTCTTGATAGATATGTAACAAATAATGAAGAAGATTCTTCTTTATTATATCAAGAATATGAAAAATTGTGCTGCGAACATAATTATGAGCCAAAACATATCAACACATTTAGAAACTGGATTAAAGGGAACGTAATAGGAACTAGAGATCCAGAAGATATCTATATATTGGGTTTACTAACTGGCAATGAAAAACTTGTAGACCAATATAAGCATATTCATAAAGAAATTGAAGAGCTTTGGAAAATTAGAAGGCTAGTTGGAAAGAAAATAAATAAAATTGTTGGAGAACTTCTTGGAGGTAGTTTCAACCAATATGATTTAAATTATGAAGAATCTATTATTTATGATAAAATTACTATATACAGTATAACTAGTTTAGAGCATGTTGAAGAGTAGGTTTTGGAACATTTTATGTTTTTATCCATTTTTTCATGATATTAGTAAACGTTGCTAATCTTTAATTGTAATTTTACATTAATTCTATACTTTTTCCAGCATTCTTCATTTTTTTCGTCTTTTCTTCTCCAAAAAATATTGCCGCTATAGCCCCTATCCCTATTTTTGCTTTTGGAAATCTTTTTTTTAATGTTTAACACTATTTCTGACATATTCTATCCAATATGTAAATAATGACATAATCCCGATTTCATCAGGTACGAAGCTATCTTCTTCTTTAAACAAAATATGATTTTCTCTTAGTTTTCCTTTTACAATTTCTACTTCATGTCCTTTGATCTCCAACAAAGCAGCCATTTTTAATAATCCAATTGGCAAAAAGTCTTTATGATTCTTACTTTTATGAGATGTAGGAAATTCGGGGTCTTCTAACAAATATTTCATTACACCACTCACATAATTTATTTCTATTTTACTTCTTCTATATTATTGATAAATGAATTGTCTCACAATGGTTTATGATTTATTTCTTGAAAAATACGATGGGGGAAATATATTTACTTACTCAATACAAAATACTATTATGTATTAGATGATCTTTACAATCTATCTCTTTATAGTTTCTACTGGGATCCCAAAATGAAATTTCATGTTTATTCAAGAAATCTTCTTTTTCCATTTTTTTATCTACATCAAAATATTTTTCCTTAATTTTATATTCTTTTTTTTGTTGTTCAAATGTTTTAATGTGAAACTCTAAATCCATTCTCACACAAATATTATGCCTTCTGACATTTTTTCTGAATTGTTTTATAAGTATATCAGACCAAATTGGTTCATGTATATAATAATCCTCCTTGGTTTGCCCAAGCTTCCTTGGATTATACTGATCATATTCCTGATCTAAGGGTCTATATCTACAATCAGCGATTTGTACTTTCCATTCAAAGCATTTTGCACGCTTTTTTTCCATTTCATTAAAAGGAATGTCATAATTATAAAGCATGAATACTTCTAGATTCTTACTATTGTAACCCGCTTCTTCTAAGATGTCCAATTGTTTTTTAATCTGTTCTGCTTGCTTATATCCCCAATCCCATGCAATTCGTACTTGGCGAAATCCAGCTGTTTTAATTTTGGTTGCCAATTCTGGATCTTTTCTAAGCAGTCTCCCATCAAACCCACTTTGAGATTCACACCATTTTATTGTCTTATCTTCTTTTAATTGTATTAGTTCATCCAATATATCATGAATATGTGGGTTTTGTAGGAAATTGTTGTCATAGAAAACTAGTTTCTTTTTGAAAATTTTCTTTTTTATTGATTTTTCATAACTTTCTACTGGTTCAATGATCCATACTCCACAAAATTCGCATTTTCTAAAGCAACCTCTTTGTGAATGAATAATTTGGTAATCTACTTCTGGAACGTATTTATTATACATCTGTTTCAATTTATATCGTGGTATCTCTTCTGCTTCTTTCATAATAGTCTTGAAAACAGAATCACAACCTGTAAGCTTTTTAGTCTTTTCTTTTCCAAACAAGCTTGCAGCTATTCCACCAACAACAATTTTGGAGTGCGGATATTTATTTCTGTGAACGGAAACACATTCTTTAACATAAGAGATCCAATAGGTGAATAGCGATGTTATCCAGACTTCATTTGGTATGAACTCTTTTGGAGTTTCATTATTTTGGAAAAAGTGGTCTAATGTTACATATCTATTATTTTTATCATTCATGACAATTTTTACTCTATTACCTTTTAATTCTAACATTGCTGCAAGTTTTAATAAACTTGAAGGTAAGAAGTTTTTATGTTTTTTACTCTTAGTAGGAATAGGGAAGTCTGGCTGTACGAGTAAGTATTTTTTCATGGCACATCCTAGTTATATGTGACGATGTCTTTTTAGGAAACAAGAAAACAACTGCCATTTTATTATCTATCAAATGTTTCTAGAATCTTTTTTTTAGATTTATAGTGTGTATATTATCTATTTGTACAATTTTTTGTAGAAAGAATTATTAATATATTAAAGAGACGAATATATATGGACTATAATGATTATAATTTCCGAAATGCAAAATCCATTTTGAAAGATAAATTAGTGTTATCCAAAGTTGATCAAACTTTACAAAACTTGAGTAAAATATCAAGTGATGAAAGAGTCTTCACACAAATAGTCTCACATTTTGAAAATTATCATATTTGGGAAAAAAATTATTCTTTAACAGGACAGAATGAAATCAACGAAAAATATCATTTATATGACAAATTTAACAAGATAGCAATTGGTATTACAATCACAAGAAAAGAATTTGTAACTGAAACAATTCTGAAACTTATGTTAGGCTATAATGATTTAATAACAGATGTAGGCATAATTATTGTACCAAACTCACTTGAGGATGCAGAAAAACTTGCTAGTTCATACCAGGCTTCACCTACACTTGAATATTGTAAGTCTTATCTTGAAACATACAGTTCTATAGTCACCATACCTGTTTGGGTCATAGGTTTGATTATAGAAAAGTAAGTAGAAATTATCCTATACTCTTTTTCTTATCAATATTTATAATCCAATATGTTTCAAGTCTTTCTAAAGGCATATTTTCTGCCTTTTTCATAATACATTTTGGTTATATCTAAGATATTACTGGTAATATTTTTTTTGAGCTGCCATAATTTGAATTGTATTTTGTCATCATTGATAACATAATTTACCTCAAAATGGATTAGGATAATCTCACGCAATTCACCAATTGATTTAAGATATATATAGGGTAAAACAAGCTGATGTAGACTCTGTGATTCTTTAGTTCCCCTTTTCAACTCTATTAAAACAACATATTTATCATTTTCCACTGCATGATCTATTTCAAATTGCGTTTCTTCAATAATAACAATATTGTTTCCAATTTTACATTCTCCAACTACAATGCTTTGTAGTCTTCCACATGGTTCTAGTGGTTTTCCAACACTATATCCAAGAACATTTTCTAAATAGTGTCTTAAAATCTTTAATCGTTTAAACAGAAAGAAACCATTTTCTTCGTTGTTAATCTCACTGCGCAATAATAATGACGGTTCTTTGATTATATTTGGTTTTAAGTTTAATGAATTATCTTTCTTGCAGATGGGAAGTTTTGGGAAAATAGATGGATACTTACGATTTGGTCCTGTTTTTGTTATTACACACCCTCCACTTACATGTCTGAATAACTCTAAGTCATTCTCTTTTAATATTCTCGGTAATGTTTTATATTCATAATGGGGGATCATTCTAACTGGTGATGAATTAACCGCCTTCTCCTTGAACACTTCATTAGTTATTTCAAACGTTGTAGGACCGTTTTTCATCTTTAGCCATTTTTGTATTTCTTTACTGGCAGAACTTTTATAGAAAATTTTTTCCCAATTTGTATTTTTACTCATTAACAAGACTTTTATTTATTTGTTTAAAAAAATCTTTCCTAGATCGGATATAATACAGCTGTAAGTATTTATTGTGTCTTGATTTCAATTTATGTAATAGGATTTTATTAATAAAAGTAGAATCAAAAGGACTACTACCTAGTTAGAAGGGCATATTAAGACGTTTACTGCTTATTGTCTTCTTTCATCTTACTAATCTTCTTCAGGAAATATTTTTTTCATATTATTCAGTACTTTTTCTTTTCCCTTTATGTCCCCAATAGATCTAAACAGTTCTAAGCTCTTGTTGAAATATTTTTTAGCTTTCTTTTTGTTTTTTAAACTTGAATATACATTTCCCATATTAGCTAAAATATTCGCTTGACCTTGCAAGTCATTGAGTTCATGTTTCAATGCTAGGGCTTCTTCTAATAACTTTAAAGCCTCACTTTCTTTTTCTTGTTCCAAATATATTGTGGCTATATTGTTTAAACATATACTCTCTCTAAATGTATCCCCTGTTCTTTTATGTAGATTAAGACTGAGCGTATAATGATCTAAAGCTTTGCTATAGTCTTTGTTTTTTGAAAATAAATTTCCTATACTGTTAATCACGATAGCTTCAGCATTTTTATCGTTAAGTTTTCTATTAATTTCCAATGATTGTTCATAATATTCTTTAGCTTTAGAAAGATTACTGGTTTTTGTTAAAACTGATCCCATATTATGCAACGTTGCAGCTTGAATTTTTTGATCTTTCATTTCTTTAGCGTTTTCAAGTGTTTCATTATAGTATTCTAATGCTTTAGTATACTTTCCCCAATTCTCATAAACATTTCCTATGTTATTGATGATAATGTTCTCCATTTTTAGATCGTTATTTTCTGAAGCCATTGTTTGTGCTTTCATAAAGTGCCCTAATGCTTTCTGATACATTCCTTGTTTATTATACAGTAGGCCAATATTGCTGTATACTGTATAAACGATCGCTTTATTTCCACACGATTCATTAATTGCTATACTTTTTTTATAGTATTCAATTGCTTTTTCAAATTGTCCTGTAATTTCATATAGAGCAGCTAAGTTATTCGTTATTATTGCTTCCAAGTTCTTATCTTTTATCATCTTTGCTCCATATAGCGCCTCTTCATAATTAATAATGGCTTCTTTGTTCTCACCTTGCTGTTTGTGTAATAGCCCAATATTATTTAATATTCTAACTTGAAGTTCAACATTATTTGTTGTTTTAGCCATTTTCAGCGCTTTCGAATAATAGTCCTTTGCTTGCTTGTAATTCCCTAACTTTTTTTCAATGAAACCAATATTATTAGCTGCTAACGCTGCTGCATGTAGATCATCTAACACTTCGTTAAGTGCTAGAGATTTTTCATAATACTCTTTAGCTAATCCCATTTCTTTCAGTTGCTCATATAGATACGCTAGGTTGTTTAAGGTTACCCCCTCTCCTACTTTATCATTAATTTTTCTTCTTATTTCAAGTGACCATTCAAAATACTTTATAGCTGCCTTAGTTTCATTTAATTTCATAGAACAAGCTGCTAAGTTATTTAATGTGTTTCCTGCTTCTTTTAGATCATTCAACTTTTCTCGTAACTCTAAAACCTTTTTAAATAGCTTACTTGCCATAGAATAATTTTTCATGTCATAGAAAACACTTGCCATTCTATTTGTAAGATTTGCTTCTCCTTCCTTGTTATCTGTTTTGTTGTATTCGCTAATGGCTCTTTCCCACTTTTTATACCACTCAGTAATATTGCCTTTTTGTAGATGTTTTTTTCCCTCTTTCACAAGAGAATTAATTTGATCTTCATTTTGGTTCATAAGGATCACAAATATAATTTATTCCAACAAAACATAATGGTATTTGACTTACAAAAATCTTTACTAATAGCATTTATTTGTAATAAGTCGGATTTGTTCTTGCGCTCTTATGATCTGGTTTTCTTTATCCGTGATATTCTCTCTTCCTGCAGTTAAAGATAATTACCTATGTTATTTTAGATGTTTTTCCCATACAATAAAAAAAGATTTTTCAAATATTTTCTTCCTTTTTCTTCATAATGTAAAAAAGAGAAGAAAAGTATGTTTTTAGTCGGTACTGACTTCTTTTTTGTCCGTACTCATATCACCCATTTTTTTCGTTTCCTTACTCTCTTCACTCTTAAACTTTGACTTGTTTTTCTTCAATATTTCAACGAGCGCTAACATGATTGGTACTTCGATTAACACTCCTACCACTGTTGCTAATGCAGCACCTGTTCCAATGATATCTGAGAGCATAAGAGCTACTGCAATAGCCACTTCAAAATGATTTGAAGTTCCAACTAACGCAACAGGAACCGCATCTTCATATTTCAATTTGGCTATTCTAGCTATATAATACCCAATAAAGAAGATAAGGAAGAACTGAACAGTAAGCGGAACCGCAATAATGAGAATTATCAAGGGTTTTTCAATTATTACACTTCCTTGGAGAATAAATAATATGACGAGTGTAAATAAGAGTGCACCTTTTGAAAGTTTACTCATAATAGGTCTGAAAGTTTTTTTGAACCATTCTTCGCCTTTATGTTTAAGTAATAGTTCCCTTGAAGTATAGCCAACTATCAATGGTAATCCAACGAAAATGAAAATGGAGAAGGCTATTGTATCCCATGGAACGACGATTTCTGTAACTCCAAGTAATAAAACAGCTAAGGGCGCATATAATAGGATCATAATTAAAGAGTCAATTGCAATCATTACCAGATTCAATCCTTGATTACCTTTGGCAAGATACACCCACATGAGAACCATTGCAGTACATGGGGCGATACCTAAGAGGATTAATCCTGCAGTATAGCTTTGAGCCTCTGCTGGTGAAAGAACATTTCTAAACACCACACTAAAGAATAATATTGCTAACCCCATTTTTGTAAACGGTTTAATTAGCCAGTTTATACTTGTTGATAAAATAACTGGTTTAGGGGCCTTTACCGCTTCAGTCACTTTATTGAAATCTATTTGAACCATAATTGAATAGATCATCAAAAAGAGACAAACTGCAATTGGAATGGAAACATGAGCAATCTCAAATTCAGAAAGAAACGTGGATAAGTTGGGCGATAAATAGCCAATTCCTATACCTAATAGGATACACAAGGCTACCCAAACTGTCAAATATTTTTCAAAAATACCTAGATCTGCTACATATTTCTCTTTTTTAAATTCTGTACTAATTGTAATCACCTTTGAACAAATCGACATATCGCGATATATAACTTTTTTCCAATAACCATTTTTCAGAAGAAACTAAAGTAGATGAATGGAGCAAACTAATATATAGAGCTATAATAATAATGTGATTAAAAGAAGGTTATTATCATGACCGCAGTTTTTTTGGGTCTTCAATTCTTTTTTGGGCTTCAATGAGTGCTTTGTTGATATGTGTTCCTCCACCTAGTTTAGTGTTTAATAACACTTCTAAGGGGTCTCTTACATACTTGGTTAAATCTATAACTGGTGTCAAATGCTAGAAGATCAACTTCTACTTTAGGCAATTCAGCAAAAATAGAGGCAAGTATAACTGTTTGAACCATAGCTTCTAACATCGACCCGCTCTGGTCTACTACTACAATAATTTTTGTAGGAAGTTCCTTTTTTCCTGCTCGATGATAGTATAGTCTATCTACGTACAGTTTTTTATCTATGGTATCATAGTTAGGCAGATTTTTCCAAATGGTGCGTTGAAGGTTTAAATTACGAAAAATCTTTTTGCGAACAATATCGGAATTGGGTATTTTTTGATCCACACCGCGAACAAGTCTTAGACGTATACGATTCACTGACTGCTAGGATGCGATGGGCTTTCCTTTATAAACTTGTCAAATTTTCCTACATTTGTCCAAAAAAAATCATGGAAATGTTGAAATAATCTTCTTTCATAACTATCTTTATAAAAGATATAATAGGTGATAGTATTTCGTTCTTCAAGAGAAACAATGAAAAATCGATGGATGAGTTATTTATAGACGACTGCAATATTCTGGAAGATTCGTTCCATTTGATGAATGATGCGGTGGTGGCGTTTTTAGAGGGACGATTTGATGATGCAGAAACATTCACTAAAAAAGTTATTAGTTATGAAAAAAAACAAGATCGGTTAAGCGAAAAAATCATCGAACGACTATTTGGCAGAGAAACTATGGTTTTTTCAAGATCTGATCGATTACATATAGTTGAATCGCTGGATAGAATTGTAGACAAAGTTGAGATTGTTGTGAGGAAGTTGGTTCAGTACAGACATACCATCCAGGGAGATATGGCAAAAGGTATAAACGATATAGCCCATAAAAATGCACAGATAGGAACAAAGGTAAAAGAGTTAATTATTGCTGTTCTAGAAGATTTTGAAAAAGCAAAAGATATTGTAATAACAATAACCGATCTTAGACGGGATGTAAGAGATCAACATTGGCAACTCTTGAAGTTGAATTATACATCTGATCCTGGTTATCTTGTCTTTTCACATATTGAAACACTCGTAAAAGATTTATGCAAATGTGCAGATAGAGCAGAGGAATTTGCAGATGAGATATTTGGACTAATATCTAAATATGCTCTTTAATTAGTTTAAAGCGAAGGCGATATTAATGGATCCTTTTGTAATTGCAATCATAATATTGATGTTTGCCTTGGCATTTGGCATCGGATCGAATGATGAAACTATGGCACCTTTAGTGGGTAGTCGGGCAATAAAATTTTCCTATGTCATAATGATTGGTTCATTTATGGCTTTTGTTGGGGTGGTTTTTCTTTCATCTAGAGTTGGCAAAATGATAGGTGAAAACTTACTTAGTGAAAATGTTGAATATAATGCATTAATGATGTTATCTGTTATTGTGAGTACAACAATTTGGTTAATAGTTGCCAGTCGTACGGGTGCTCCAATATCTACGACACATTCAGTTGTAGGGGCGGTTTTTGGTATAGCTATCATCTGGGGTTTTTCAGATGAAGGTAATTTTATTGGAGCAATTAATTGGGTAAAGATGCTAGATGTTGTATTAGGATGGATATTTTCGCCTATATTGGGGTTTCTTGGTGCGTATTTTATTCAACTGCTTGTATCTAAGTTTATTAAAATTCAACAAGCTGGGTTAAATAAACTCGAGAAGATGGAAAAGAATTTCTTGTATTATTTAGTTGTTTTTATTTGTTGGACACAGATTAGTCGAGGAGGAAATGATTCAGCCAACGCTCTGGGTATTATGTATGGTTTAAGCCCTGAACTATTGGATCCGCAATATTATCTCCTATTAACTATCTTAACCGGTCTCATGTTGGCTTTAGGCTTGATTGTTGTAGGAAGAAATGTTATTAAAAATGTAGGAAAAAACTTAATAGAAATGCGTCCATCTGATGCTTTTAGTATTCAAGTGTCAACTTCTATAGTGCTATTTTTAGCCACAATATTGGGTTTACCTGTTTCCGGTAGTCATATCTTAATTTTTGCTATAATAGGTGCAGGAAGAGTTAAAGGTGAAAGACCTGATAGAAAAAGTTTCAGGAAAATGATTATCAGCTGGATAATAACTTTTCCAGCAGCTGGATTCTTATCTGCTATATTATATGTCTCTCTAAAACTTATTTTTTAAAACAATCCACTTATTACTACGAATAAGACAAATACTGGGGAAAGAACTAATTTATTTGAAATACCTTTGTTTTTTTGGTTAGTTGTTTGATACTAAAGGATTTAGAATATATTTCTGTTTTAATCTAATAATCTCAACTTGGTTTTGAAGAAAATCTTTACCGGCTCCAGTTATTATATATACTCTAGACTTCCTCCCTCGTCTTTTTTTTACCTCAGAAGAGAGTTGTTTTTGTTTTTCCAATAATCTCAGTTCAGGATAAATAGTACCAGATTTAATATCAACTAATCCATTTGAATGGTTGTCATAGTATTTCATTATATCATAACCAGTCGAGTTAGGATGCTCTAAAATATATGCCAAACAAATTATACGAACTAAAGGAAGAGGTTCGAGAAGATTCACCCTATCTGGATGCTCTTCCTCTAGTGAATTATCATCGTTCATAGTCCAAAATACAACTAACAATCGAAAAAGGTTTTGTTTTAGTCAAGCACGTAAATAATAATTATCATAAAAAATATAAAAAAAGGACTTATAGAACGGATTGTTGTTGTCTGTCTTATATTAGGGAAGAAAGTATTGCTGTATAAGAACTAAAGAATAGCACAATTATTCCAAATAGAATATTTACAAACAAAGTTAGTATGTTGATTTTGTTCCAAAGTTTTTTTTCGATTGTTAAATGTTCGAGAACAAATCCTCTAAAAATCGCAATTACAGCCATAAGAAAGTAAAGAATGTGCTTTGCAAAGAGAAAAATTGAATACTGATTCTCTGTAGAAAAAATGCTGGATGCTAGTTGTGATCGTCTTGTCATTAATAATCCAGTTGCAAATAGACCTATAATGCATATCAGAATAACAATTCTCAACCTTTTTTTCAACTCCCAGAGAAATGCTTTTCTTTCTTGGGGGTTGGGCATCATTTTACGAATAAGGGGTATGAGTACAAAACCCATAATGATCATTCCGCCTATCCACAAAACTGTAAATAAATTGTGCAAAAAACTCACTAAAATTGGTATAATTACATTTGTCATTTTACCATCAAAAAACCATATGTAGGTAACCTATATATATTTTGAGATTTAGCTAAACTTGTAAGAAATTTATCTAGTATTATTTAAAACACGTACATGGAATTCTATCGTTGAGTTTTATTGCTGTAGTAAGTAATTTTATAAAAAAAAGAAGGAGATAAAATCTTTTTAATCTTCTTTTTCTTCTTATTTTTTTAAAAATTTATTTTAATTGAGTACTTCTTGAACTATTCTTCAAGAATATTTTTGCAATAACGTAAAGCTTCTTGTTCTCTTTCTTGTAACAATTTTAAAGCTTCTTTGTAGGGAAACCATTGATATTTTTTGTATTCTTCCAGATTAAGAATAGGTTCAATGGTAGAGCTAACTCTGACGATAAACACATTTTGGTAAATTGTTTCTATCTCTTCCTCATACTTTAGTTGTTCTTCCTCTGTTGGTTCATATGCAATTTCTAATCCTGTGTTGATTAAGATCATTGGAGATAAAGCAAAATCATCCATTAAAATACGTCTAACAGCATCTTCAGCTTTTTCTTTATGAAGAGTGTCCGCACGAATGTCTCCCCATTTTGTTTCTTTATCTAAAGAAGCACAAAGTAGGTATTGCCAAGAATCATCATTTAGACGGACAATGAAAACCACAACACGTTCTAATATCGCCATATACGGAAGTACATCTACATACATATTAAGAATTCTTATTTGTGTGTTTCAATGCTCGTGCAATAAACGAAGAATCAGAAATCAGAAAAAAGAAAAATAAGCTTTTATACAGCTGAATCTAATGGTAATTAATGAGGATTCGCAAAACTATTATTGTTCTAGTCCTATTTACCTTTTTATTTTTAAGCTTAAGATCTAGCAATCTTTCGAATAATCAGAGTGTAAATGCATGGGGTATACCCACACATCAGACTATTACTAGTCGCGCAATGCTGAATGTCGATGATGAATGGTTAGAGGCTTTTAATTACTATGCTCCAGAAGTACTTTCTGGTTGTACTTATCCAGATCAAGTATTGCAAGATTGGGAGAACCATCTTTACTATCCAGATCAACCCGATGCTTATAATGCCCATAAGCACATTAATAATACAGTTTATGGTATTCGAGCATACATTGAACAAGAAGATTGGTTAACTGCTTTCTTTTTGCTTGGGGTAGTTAGTCATTATACTGCTGATATTAATATTCCTGTTCATACCGATAGTTATTGGAGTGGACATCCAGCTTATGAAACCGATATAAACAACCATCTAGGTAGTTTAGAATATGAAACACACGATTTTGACCAAATCGATGATCCCGTTCAATTCATAGTTGAATGTGCTACTTATGCTCATCAATATTATTGGATAATTAGAGATGCGTATCCTACTGGTACTACAAAAAATATTGTGAATACTAATGAAACGATAAAAACTATAACAGAAGAGCAATTAGGACGTGCTATTGGAGCTATGAATGCCCTTTGGAATCTCACTCTTACGGGATATACCCCGCCTGAAATTGAAGAATTAGAAAATGTCGCTACGGTTTTAATTGATGTTGGCCATGGTAATGATTATACAGAGGAAATGACTTCTTTAGTTGGAACTCTTGACAGAGATATTGTAGAAATAAACTATATTGATACTGAAATTACAGCTTATGATTTGATGGGGGTTGATCTTTTAATTATAACTGCTTTAGATGGAGAAAATGCTTTTACTGAAGACGAGATGGTTGTCATAAGTAATTGGTACAAAACTGGCAATCATATTCTTATGAGCTCTAGAGGTGATTATAATCACATCAATTATGCTTCAATGAATCTGCTGTTAGAAAATATCAGCTCGCAAATGAGGATAAATGACGATAATGTTTATACCACAGATCCTGAAGCATATCAAGCATGGTACTGTCTAACCGATAATTACAATACTAATGCAAGCGTTGCAGATATTTTTGTGAATGTGACGCAGTCAATACGATTATTCTCTCCAAGTTCACTTTATGCTATAGACGAAACCAATATTGAATGGGTAGTGAAAGGTTCAGAATACTTTTATCAAGAAGATACCAACCCTCAGTCACCTGAAGTTACATATACTAATGGTTCTGAAATACCTATGGCAGGGCTTGAAAAGATGAATGATTCTTCAATAGCAATATTTGGATCAACAATATGGAGTGACTATGATTTTGGCTTAACTGATAGAGATAATGTTTTACTTACTTTGAATACCATAGAACATCTTTTAGATATTGATCTTGTATCAAATGATGATCCAAGAAAAGAAGAGCCAACAATACCATCAGAAACAGAAACAACAGCGGAAACAAAACCTGACGATCCAACCATAACACCAGGATATACAATATTCATTTCATTTATTGCAGTTAGTACAATCGTTTCAATAATGAGTATAAGAAAGAAGAGATGAAAAAAAAAGAGACTCACAAATCAGTTTTGTTTTTCTTCTTTTTCTTCTTTGTCTTTTCTTGTGATCAAAAAAAATAAGTCGGGGATAGGTGATGTTGTCACCAGCGAGGCTTTTTCTTTTTTATTTGAACGTCTTCTTGAAAACCCCGTCCTTGAGGGTGGGGTAGTTCATGTAATTCTAATCAAGGTGTTCTAATATATATCTATAGACCGAGCCCCAGATATAATTATCGTCTCGTTCTTTAACTTCGAAATTGTTGGTATGTAACCATTTTTTAAACGCTTGCTTTAATTCTTCATCATAGACGTTCTTCTTTTCACCTGTGTAAAAATCCTCTTTTCTGAGAATAGAAACTATATTCTCTAATACTTCTCCTTCTATTTTGAATTTATCTTCAGGATCGTCTCGTTTGAGCAATGAGAGATCGTATAGCTGGAAAACTCTTTTTAGCTCTTTGATTGGTGTTTCATGGTCATCAACGCGTATATCAATGTATTTATCGGTGCCCCCATCATAGGCTCCACTTTCTTTAACAATTAAAATGGCTGCGCTTTGTTTTCCTCTCCTATCACCACCTGCTGCTTGAGCTGCTTCTAATGCAGCTAAAATACGATCTATTAAATCACCCTCAGTTTGTTCAAAAGTTTTAGACATGTCTTTAACAACTTGTTCAGAATCTAATATATTTCCTTGGCAACAGAAATTTTTACCAACATAGTGACCAGCCCAGTCAAAACATTCTTTCCCCGTAAAAGACGCAGCGTTACCATTTTTGTCAACAATACCAACTTGGCGGTGTTCTTTTCCCGAATCATGGTCAGTAAGAATTTTGATTACTTCTTCGGCCGCAAAATCTTGTTCTAACAAATTCAAACCTCTTGGACCATAGCTAGTATTAGCATACGCTTGGGATGCAATAGCTCCAACATTAGATTTGGCGAAAGGAACAATAGAACCAACAGCTATAAATTTAGATTGGACACCAACGCCCCATTCGTTATTTTTAGGATCATAAGCTACAATTGAGAATGTCATACAAGATTATATTGACAGATGATGTTATTTAATCTTATCCTAAACATGACATCAACAAAAAATTAATCCTAGATGAACAGAGAATCTTCGAAAGCTGTAATGTCAATAGACTTAGGTAGTAAATGAAGTCTTTCTGGTATTGGCTCATCCTTTATTAGCTCTTTATATTATTGGATCTTTAATGCATCAAAAAGCAACCGATAAATTTACAATATCAAAAAGAAAGAAGACTTAGATATTATGTTAACAATAACTTCTATTGACCGAGATAAATGCATTAAATGTGAGCGATGTATTAGGGTATGCCCCGTTAAACTTTTTTCAGTTGAACGAGAAGATGTCAATAAGCACATAATCTTTGATGATCCCCATGGACTTTGTATAAAATGTGGGCATTGTGTAAGTATCTGCCCTACTCAGGCTGTGAAATTTGAAGGAGAATCTCCCGTATATTTTGAAGAATCCAAGCATCCAGAGAAATTAATCTCTTATGATACTTTAATGAAATTTCTCAGAGCTAGACGGTCAGTAAGGATGTACAAAGATGAGAAAGTTCCGAAACAAGAAATAGAAAAAATTCTCCGCGCAATGAAATATGCTCCCACTGCAAGCAATAAACAAAAAAGAGAGTTTATAATTATAACCGATGAAAAGGAAATCGCGTCATTAGCTGCTGAGGTACGAAAGATGATGTACAAAGCCAAAAAACTGCTCAAATGGGGACGTTTTATTGCTCCTTTTGTACCCGGAGAACTCAAAAAATTATTAAGAAGTGAGAGGACAAGGCATAATCTCAAAATATTTTTAGAAAGGACAGAACAAGGAGAAGATTTGATTTTTTTCCATGCACCATGTGTGATAATTTTACATAGTCCAAAATACGCTCATATGGCCGGAAATGATGCTGGGTTGGCTTTTACTCATGGTATGTTAGCTGCTCAGTCATTAGGACTAGGTACATGTTGGATCGGATATGCACAAGAGTATATTTGGAGAACACCTTCATTAAAGAAAGAACTAGGAATACCTAAAAAACATGAAGTATATGGGGTAATGATTGTAGGGTATCCAGAATATTCATTTCACGCAGTACCCCCAAGAAGACCTCTTAAAGTTAAGTGGATAGACGAGGAAGAAAAAAGGAATCAATCTATTTGATTTGAGAATGATTCTTTAATAATCAGATTCTTGGTTATGATCCCTTTTCTTTTTTAGAGGTGTAACTAATAAAGTACCCGCTTTTTCTAAGTTGCGGATAGAAATTATTTTGAAAATTTTACCTAATGGGCGGAGAATTGTTCCCCCTATTATTGGCTCTTTTACAAAGATAAATAGTATTGTTCCTAATAATCTTATTATTCCACTGATAATAAACATTATAATAAATAGTTCAGCAGTAAATTGCAATATTAATCCTCCTAAAATCGGCCCTAAAAATGATGCCATTGAACTAACTGCATTAATAATTGCAAGTTGTAATGTACGTCGCCGAGGATGAATAATATCAATAATCAAGCCGGTTAAGGCACCATTGATGAAACCCCAGGCTGCACCATTAATAATCCAAAGAGTAAGTAAAAAGTAAAATACTTCATTAATAGGGAAAAAATAAGGCAATACATAAATTAAAGGAAAAAATGACGTAAAGCTGGAACTAATAATCAAAAGTTCTTTTTTCCTTATTCTATGGATAAATCTTGCAGTTAACAATGAGGTTAACATTTGGGGAAATAATCCAACAGCTGAAATCAAAGAAATCCTAAAGATATCTAAGTTATAGAACAGCCCATTATAAATGATATAAAAGGGAGCTGAAAGATGCACTCCAAAAACAAAAATAAAACTTACTGCAGTCAAGATTCCAAAGTTCTTGTCTGTTTTCATTATTGCAAAGATATTATCTAAACTTATGTCAACCTCTTCTATTTCCGCCCATTGTTTTTTTTTCTGTAATTTTTCTTGAGAAGGAACAGCTAGATAAAACAAGATTGCTGATATAATAGATAGAGTGCCCGCTAATAAAAAAAGGATTTTAAATCCTATTTCTTCAACAAAATATGTGAGTATAAGTCCAGCAGAGAGAATACCTATTAAAGCACCAAAAACCATGAAAAATTGTCCGAGACTGTTCCAGAATGCATAATCCTTTCTTTTGGTTCTTCCTACAAGAAGAGCTGAAGAGGTAGGTATTGATCCTGAGGTAAAAAGACTCTGACTTGCCCGAAGCGCAATAAAAACTCCAACACGTTGTGTAAGTAAATAAATATAATAGAAAATAGAGGAGATAAAATTAGTAAAAATAGCAATTATTCTAATTTTATGATACTTTTCTGCTATTTTAGCCCAAAAGATTTGTACAATATTTAATAGACTGGATATTGATACTAAAAAACCTATTAGAGTACTATTGGCACCTAGGTAAGTTGCATATAATGGAATAAATGGTGAGATCATGGATTCAGCTGTTGCTTTAGTTGCAGTTGAACTGAACCAGCTGAAAGGTTTAATATTGCTCGCTTTGTTCTTCTTTTCTTGAACAGCCATACTATCAAATCCTTGGGATTAATTACTTCTATATGCGATTTATGTTTTAATTCTTAAACTTTTATAATGAGTAGAAGGTTTTATGTTTGGTTTTCATTAGATATCAATGCCAAAAATAGAGAGATCGATGATAAATTTTTGATACAACATAGTTTTTTAAAGTTTGAAAAAAGAAGTTTCAATGGAATGGTTAGAATGTCTGATAATTTAACAATAGCAGCTGTTTTTGCTCATCCTGATGATGAACTTGGCGTAGTTGGAACATTAAGCAATCATGTGGAGGCTGGAGATAAAGCATATGTGATATTATTAACCAAAGGAGAAAATGCCTCCACTTTATGCTGTTCTCCTGATGAGATCGTAGAGACAAGAAAGAGTCATGCAAAAGAAATAGAGCAGATATTAGGTGTGGAATATCGTTTTTTAGATATACCGGATTCAGCTGTTTCTCCAACAGTTGAAAATGCAAAAAAGCTAGCTTCATTATTTAAGGAAATCAAGCCACAAGTAGTAATAACTTGGGACAAATCACCTCAAATGGGTCATGGGCATCCAGATCATAGATACACATATGATGTTTGTTTGGATGCTTTATCGTATATGCGATATAAAAATAATGATGACAAATATGAACCATATAGAGAAAAAGTTAGTTTTTACACTTTGGCCCATTCGTTGGGGCTAAATAATCAAGGAGTAACATTTGTTGATGTTAGTTCTCAGGTAGATAACATTAAAAAATTCATAAATGTGTATCAAAAAGCGTATGGAAACTGGGATGTATGGGGGTTCAAACAATCACTGATGAAAATGTTTGGAAGATTAGCAGGCACAAGTTATGCTGAAGGATTCAAAAAAATTATCTGGAGAAAGCCTAGAATGTTACTGGATTAATCTTTCCTTTTTTTTCCTTTGTTATTTGTCGAAAATAATGTAATTGACTTTGTCTTTTCCTAAAAAGTTTAGTTTACCTATATTGACAAATTGTTTTTTCTTTCCTTCTCTTTCTAATTTTATGTGCCATGTATTAGCATTTTGTTTTTGTGCTTTTATCTTGATATATTCATATTCACCTTTCTCAAAAGCTTTAGACTGACCATCATCCAGATATATTTCACCTTCAGCATAGTTTTTCCCCACTATAAGCAAATCAATTTCTGAGTTTAACATTTCTTCAGTATTTTGTATTTCTTTAGTTATCATGGGAATTATAGATCCTTCTTTAATGAAAATTGGGATTACACTAAGAGGTGCTTGTATGGTATGCACTTGTTTTCCTTCATATATTCGCTCGTTAAACATATGCCAAGTTCCTTCGGGGAGATAGATCTCTCTTTCTTCTGCTCCTTTTTCCATAATAGGAGCAACTATAATTTGATTACCTAGTACATATTCCGTCTCTGCCCACTGTTGTTTATGTGCTTCTCTATCAATAATTGAGTTATACCATAGGGGTCTCATTGCAGGAATACCTGATAGGCATGTTTCTCTAATTACAGTATAAATGTAAGGTAAGAATTTATACCGTAGTTGAATAGTTTCACGAATCACCTTCTCATGCTCTTCCCCATATAACCAAGGTTCCTGAGAACAATTTTTTATTGTATGGTTACGATAAAAAGGGAACAAGATGGCAGCTTGATACCATCGGGCAAGTAATTCACCAGAAGGTTTCCCTACAAAACCCCCGATATCCGGACCGATTATTACTTGACCGCTTAAAGACATATTTAGAAGCATTGGAATACATAATCGCAAATGGTTCCATTCAGAAATATTATCTCCTGTCCAACTTCCTGCGTATTTTTGTGTAGATAAAAATGCTGAACGAGTAAGGATAAAAATACGTTTATTCGGTAAAAGTTTTGTCAATCCTTGGTAGACAGATTTTGCCATTAGATGCCCATATAAGTTGTGGATATCTTTATGTTGTAGATTCTTTCCTTCAGCAGGATGGATAGCATCATCGGGAATTGTACCTGAGGAATTGAATAGGCTTGGATCATTCATATCTATCCAAAAAGCTCTAACACCAACTTCAGTTAATTTGTTAAAATGACTACCAAACCAATCTCTTGTTTTTGATTGGACAAAATCAGGAAAATGGCAGGGACCTGGCCAAACCTTTCCCACATAAGGCTTTCCATCTTGATCCAGAATAAAGTGGTTGTCTTTTATTCCTTCTGCATACAACTCATATTCTGGTTCTATTTTAATTCCAGGATCAGTCATGGCCATAATATGAAATCCTTGTGAATTAAGATCTGAAATCATTTTTGGTGGAGTAGGAAATTTTTCTCTATCCCATGTGAAGATCTTATAATTGTCCATATAATCGATATCTAAATGGATAAAATCACAAGGTATCTTTTTTGTTCTAAACGTGTTCGCGAGATTTCTTACATCTTCTTCTGGATAATAACTCCATTTACTTTGATGATTACCCAATACCGATATGGGCGGTAAAGGGGATTTACCTAATACATCTGCCAATTTTTGATACAATATGTTGATATCGGGGGCAACAACGAGTAATAGATCAGCGTTGTTAGATTCTATGAAGTATTGTATTTGTATTGTATCTTCTTTTTTTTCTGTTTTTATTTGACTTCTTTGAGGATTATCATAAATAATTGAATAACAGAGATTATTTCCTATTCCAATCAAAATAGGTTGAGATTGATAAAGATGGTCAAATTTTCTACTATACGCAATGCTATCTGTGTTCCAAAAAGAAGTGGTTGTATTTGTTTTTTCTAAAGAACTGGTATTTTCGCCTAAACCATAGATAAGATTATTTGGATCAACTTCTATTTGTATTTGCATCCATTTTTCTGTATTTTTTAATGTCAGATCGGAGATGAATGTGTTTTCTCTGCATATCACAGAAAACCTACGTTCATCTATTTGAAATTCTGTTTCATTATCTTTTGAAACAAGTTTATCCTTCTTTAAATTCATCTTGTTTAAATCATCATTTTTAATCAAAGACCAAAACTTGGGAGAGGATCTTTTTTTGCTGGTAAAAGTTAATTTATAGATAAAATTATCTTGTATGGCATTAATTGATAGAAGATAATCATCAAAAGCTATTTCATGCCATTCTTCTTTTTCTATCATCTGTCCTTGTATGCTTTGAATATTCCATTCTGTTGGAGGATTAACCGCATTATACTTGTTTATACTCCTCCTAAAAGCCTTTAATCCCAATTTAACAAGAAAAAGAGGTAACTTTCCTATAATCTCTACACTAACCATAATTAAACATAAACAAAGTATTAAAAAAACCTTTTTGCCTTATTTGCGTGCTAAGTTTCTAACTTTAAAATCCTACATAAATTTGAAAGATTAATGCACCTAAAAAAGATATCAAAGAGATAGTTGCAGCAGAGAATGAGTTAACAGGAAGTACTTTCAATTCAATCGTAAATTTATTATTGAAAGGAGCAAGTGGTTTCATTTTTCCTGACAGTAAATCAATAACAAAATGAGCTAGAAAGCAACTTATGGCAAGTATCATTAATTCCGGGTAAAATCCTGTAAGCACAAAAATCAAATAACTGAATACACTCACTAGTAGTATGCCAAACGGCTCATGCATAAATGTATGATAACAATGTCTGTCCTTGTCATCTTCAAGGGTTCTAAAGTAGAGCTTAATTAATTGCGGAATATTCCATATTTGTGCTTCTGGGAACCTTTTTTTGTAATGGTACACATGATCATAATCTATAAGAACACCGAAAACGAATATAACGAGAATGAGTAAGGGGAGAGGGACAAAATAAAATTGATTAAAGATAAGACCAATTAACACACTGATACTCCCATGGGTAACAGAATCCATTGTTTTTAGGTTTCTTAAGATTGTTATAAAATTTCTGCTTCAACTAAATCACAAAAGGAAGAATTTTATGATATAAAATGTGTATGTTCTTTATGCCTTCCTGTGGTGATTTTGATAAGATCATTTCCAATCCTCAAGAGGGAATGAAAAAAAGAAAACTAGCCTTGCAAAAACTAATTGAAATGGGGTGTTTATCTTCATTGTATAAACATACTGATTCTTATGCTAGGATTAGATGGATTCGTTATTATTCGCTTATTGCTTTAGTACGTTTTGCAAGTATTAATTTAGATGCTGAAGAGGTAGCTATTGTGATTAATAAGGATGAAATTCTTCTTAAATCCCAAGAAGATAGATTGAAATTACGTAAACAAGCAGCAAGGTACTTATTCATTTTTTGTGTCAAAAAGAACAAACCTTCAAAAATGAAGATTCAAGCAATTAATGGGTTAGTAAATGGCAATCATAGGGAATATTTAGATGAATTACTCCAATCAGCTGATGTAGAAGAGTCAGTAAAAAGCAAAATCAAAAAATATACGAATTAAAACGCTATTTATTGCACTCATGAACATTTTTCTCAATCTACAACAGTCCTTATTTCACTTGATGTCAAAAATTTAAAAAACATTACCTCTCATTGTTTCATATGACGTATTATTTTGAAAAAGCTGGAGATCATACAACTAAAGTGTTTGAATTAGTACAAAAACGAATAGAACAAGGGGATATACACCATTTAGTGTTGGCAACAACAAGAGGTGAGACAGCTCTAAAAGCGTCTGAATTCTTCAAAGATTTATCTATCCCTATCATTGCTGTTACCCATCAAGCTGGTTTTAGAGAGCCAGGAGGTATGGAAATATCTACAGAGGTTATTAATACTTTAGAAGAACGGGGAATTACTGTTCTCACCACCACTCATGCCTTAGCTGGAGTTGGTCGGGCTATACGAAAAAAACATGGAACATGGCAAATCTCCGAACTTATCGCTGATAGTCTAAGAATTTTTGGTCAAGGTACAAAAGTCTGTGTAGAAATTATTTTAATGGCTGCTGATGCAGGATTAATAGATATAAAAGACACTATTGCTATTGGTGGAACAGGATGGGCTGCTGACACAGCTTGGGTAATAACACCCGCACATACTAATAATTTCTTTGATATGAAAATAAAAGAACTTATATGTAAACCAAAGAGTTTCTGAATCCCTTTGTATATTAAACGATACTCTAATAATTGTTCATAAGTAAAACAAAGGTGTAAAAGTGATATTTGATCCAACGACAGTTAATTGGCTATTTGTAATTGTTGGAAATATCATAATCTACAGCTTATTCTTTTTGAATATGTACTTGTCGGAAAAAATACCTGTCTGGATAACAAGGAAAATAGGTCATATTAGCTTGCACTTCTTTTTAGCTTTTTTCCCCTATTTTTTTGTTAATCTTTTTGATTTCATTATTTTCCTCGCACTTTTAATTTTTATGGGTTTTTTTTTATCTTTCACCACTAAATTTTGGTTCATATCCAAGATTATATTCTGTAATACAAGAAACATGAATGGAGAGACGTCTAGAGAATTTGCTTTAAATGCCTTTTTAACATCTTTAGGCGCCATAATTATATTTCTATTATTCCATAATCAGTTATATATTTACACAGCATCTCTTCTGAGTTTGAGTTTGGGAGATGGTTTTGGCGAGCTAATAGGAAGGCCATTTGGAACAATAAAGTTTACAATACTATCTGAGAAAAGTTTGATAGGGACAGTTGCGGTGTTTTTAGGGATATTTCTGAGTTTGATTATTGCATTCGTCATTAATACTCTTTTTTCATTTTCTATCATTTACAAACTATTTATTATAGCTTTAGTAGGTACAACTGCTGAATTATTCAATTATAAGTATCTGGATAATCTTTTTGTACCCTTTTCTGTCGCAGGTTCACTCTTTTTGCTTTTTGAAGTATAGTACATAGAATAGCATGGAAAAGAGCAGAGGAAGGTAAGTTTTGTTTCGACAAAGTTTCAATATCTTGATTAAATCATTTATTTTATCGCAATCAAAACATATGAACCTTCAGTGTCTTCAAAAGATGACGTTCGAAATTTTTTTTCTTGTAATAATTTATCAATCTCTTCGTTTTTAAAAAATTTACAGCCAAAGAATACTGATTCTATAAAGACTATTATCTTGTTTTGCAACTTAGCTGGATTGACATCTCTAATAATTAGGATCCCCTCTTTTTGTACTATCCTATATAGTTCTGATAATAAGTGAGAAACATTGTCAACATGATGTAAAGTATTGTTCAATATTATCTGATTGAATGAGCGATCCTTAAGTGGAAGCAAACACCCATCTCCATTCAGTAATAATAATTTTTTAGTCTTTTTCTTAGCTTGTTCAAGCATGCTTAACGAGCTATCCAATACTAAGCATTCGTTTGTGTACTCAGATAATGCTATAGAAACCCTTCCTGTTCCTCCGCCCAGATCTATAATTAATGAATCTTTATCTAAAGGTAATATGTCTAATAACTGTTCTATTTTAGAACTAGGGATGATTTTATCATAGAATCTGGCGATTAGAGAGAATATATTCAAAGTAATCCTAGACTGGGTATTCTTGTAATACTATTTATTTTTTTGCTTTGTTATATTTTCGTTAAAAACTAATAATTTATAATAATTAATTTTTATCTAAAATTAGTGTTTTTTCTAAATAATCTTTTATAATTATCAACGCTTTGCAATCGTCTGAATTGTATGAAATGGCTCTTTCCAGCGATTTCTTGTCTTTGTTATAGAACCATTTTTCAAATAGAAGAATGCTTGACGCTCCATCCATTAGCGATTCATCCCATTCAAATCCTAAATGATTGGCAACATTTTTCAAGGTATACGATGCTACTGGTAGTATAATATGACTTTTAAAGAGCTTAAATAAATCAACTGAGTTATCCAATATTTTTTGTATCTTCTCTTTAGGTATGTTATACTTTTGTGCCATTTTTTTCAAAAAATGCCTTTCTACTGGAGACCAGTGGTAAAGCACAAAATTATTGCCATTTTTGAATAAATGTTTGATAAACTTGTGATACATACTTTTTTCATCAGAGAGTTTATTGGCAATAAATGGGTGATAAACTGTTTTTTGTTGATCTCTTGAAAAACAGCCTATTAACCACGTGAATTCATGGTTGGGTGATAATTCCATATCTACAAAATGTTCTTGTTGGACTCGTGGGAACTTAAATGGTTTTTGTATAATCGTTTTATTATCTTCTAAGGACTGGGCTTGCAAAATAAAGTATTTTATGTCCTTTTTTGATACATAGTTAGATGTCAAAACTTGTTCATTCATTTGACTCAAGTCACGGGTGTTTTTAATCCCTTTCTCAAAAAATTCTTTTTTTACTCTTTTTCCTATTCCTGAAATAGTTGTTAAATCATCAATTTCAAAAGCTAGTTTTTTACAATATTTTTTCCACTCACAAATTTTGCAGTCTCGTGTATAAATAGGACTAGGACTTTTTTTTCCTGTTTTAATAGCAATAATTTGTTGTAAATCTTCCTTAAGTTGGTTAATTGTATCTTCCACAAGTATTTCTTTCTCTTGATCTTTGGCTGAAATAACGAAAAAATCTATTTTTTGATCTAAAACTAAACAAGTTATATATACATTAAATGTGCCTTCCATTATCATATTTCTACTCATTTTAATTTTATTTCTCTGGAAATAGGGGATGTATGTATAATTCCCATATTTGCATTTTCCCTCTTTTTTTACAAGCTTATTGATTTTTGTTATAAACTGCTTATACATAAGAATAGCTTGATAAATTTCTTGTTTCCCTTGTTTAACCTGAGAGAGAACATACTTGAAATTCTGATGATATTGAGACATTTTCTTGTCTTGGAATTTTCTTACTCTTCTTGATTTGCTTTTTCTAATAATAGGATGTACACGAATTTCTTCAAATGGACCATGATATGTAAGATAAAGCAATAAAGGGCAATCATAATAAAGACGTACATCGTGGTGCGAGACCAATTCTAACATAATCTATTCTACTCTTTAATTAGTGCTTATTTATTCTTTTAAAAAAATAGTGAAAGAAGTATAAATTAACTCTATTCTACTATTATTGCGATTTGTTGTGCTCTCTGCAATGAATATGACTACTTCATCAATTAGACTAGATTTTTATTAGACGAAATGGCAAAATATTTAAACACAAGTGTGAAGAAACCACAAAATAATAGAGTGAAGAAAAATTATGACGTACACAGCATATGATGGATTGATAACCAGTAGTGGATGGTTAACTTTTTGGCTTGTTTTGTTTTCTATATTAACTATAGCTGCATTAACCTGGTTCTTTCTTTACGTTGAGCAGTCTCAAAATAAAAGCAAAAAAACTACGACCTTAATTATAGTAATTAATGCCTTAATAATAGCATTCGAATTACAACTCATCTTCCTACGTATTAATGTAATTTATTAGTCTATACTGAGTTTTTGAATATGCTTGATACGATAAGGTTAAACCACTTTTACCTCTTTTATCACCTTTTATTGTACCTTATCTCTTTTGAAGATGTTATAAGAAATTCTTAGATAGAGTAACTTTATACATAATTACAGAAACATTAAAAACGAAGAAACTAAAAAGTGTTTTAATGGACATCTCTCAATACCTTCAATATTTAACCGTTGATGATATCCTTTCTTATTTTCCTCGTGCTTATGATACAGAGGCTATTGGGTCGGAGATTTCAGCTGAAGCTCTTGTCAAATTGAATGAACTTGCAAAAGACGATAATTTTTCTTCCACAAAGCTAAGGCGTATCTGGGTACATGCCATTCGAGAGATGTTTTTTCAAGAGTTTCAGAAAATATTCATATTCAAACCCACTAAAAAATTTGAAAGTACAAATGGTATAAAATCCGCAATCACTTCAAGTTTGAATGAATTGAAAACAGAAATCATAACCATGGCGCCTAAAATATATGTTTCAAAAATTGAGGATAAACCATTACGTTTTACAGCTGCTATATGTCTGGAAGAAGTAAAAGATTTTGATGAATTCTTAACAGTTGATATAAAAGACTTACTTATTTTAACTATTTTCCCTAAGATAGGTGTCTCTACATTACTTTCATCATGTACAAAACTTGAGCAAAAAGTGGTTTTGAAATTATTAATGCTGATCTTCAAAGACGTAAAAGAATTAAGACTCAATTCTTTGTTGCTGAGAAAATATTCTGTTTCTGAACCTATCCAAAAATTAACTATATCTACTCCTCCTGATATTGCTGGATTTAAAGGCATAAATATGATGCAATTCATGGGGGAAAATGTAATGGAAGGATTAACAGGTTTAAAACGCAGGCATGATGCAGATGTTGAGAAGATAACGCGAGTTGGCCCATATACAGAAATTATTTCCAACAACCTTCATTTACTAATAGGTACTGGAATTAAAATTCTCAAGTATGATGGCATTGATCCTTTATTGCAAATATCTAAAAAATAATTCAAATACTTGTAATTCTTCTTTTTAATGGAATGAAAAGATGGTTGGTAGAGTATAGATTATTGTTAAACATTTTTTATCATGCTAATTTTTTTCACCAAGTGTTTTCTAAACGTCTCGGGGTACTACTCTTTGATATTTCTCTACACGAGGTTATATAGAAACAATTATAATACGAGATATCTCCATAGTCTCAGTTAAAAGGTGGAATAATTGATAGAATTATTGCAAATTAGTCGAGGCGGAACGGGAGGTGTCACAGGAGCTAAAATTCTTGCAGAAGCTGCTTTATATGAAGGCATGGATAGTCAAGCTATTCCAAAATATGGTGCAGAAAGAAGAGGAGCTGCTGTTGAAGCCTACGTAAGGTTTGATGATAAACCTATCCGCATACACAGTCCGGTATACATCGCTGATCATGCTATGATTTTAGAAAAATCATTAATTGATAAACTTGATTTAGATAAAGTAAAAGATGACGGTATTATAATAGTTAATACGAAGGAATTACCCGAGAAATTGAAGAACTGTGGCAAAAAAATTGCTTACGTCAATGCCACTAAAATCGCTCAAGACTTTGGTCTTGTTGCGGGTGGTATGACTCTAGTAAGTGGAACAATTTTAGGAGCATATGCAAAAGCCACAGGGCTCGTTTCTCTTGAGAACGTTGAAAAAGCTATTATTAATTTCTTAGGCGAACGTCGCGGTAGAAAAAATGTTGAAGCTGCCAAAAAAGCATATGAAGAAACGGAGGTAATTGAAGTTGAATAAAAGTTTACAATGTCCAGAGGATAGCCCAAGTATGCCTATCCTTAAACCAATTAAAGGTACAGCTGGAAGAACTGGTGACTGGCGAACTCATCGTCCCGTTCTTGATCCAGATAAATGTATTAAGTGTAATATCTGTTGGATGTATTGCCCTGATTTAACAATAAATCCTGCAGACAAAGATAAAGATCAAGTAATAAGTTTTGATTATGAATATTGTAAAGGATGTGGCATCTGTGCTAATGAGTGTCCTAAAGATGCCATTACAATGGTGGAGGAATAGATTGCAATGACAAGTACAACAAAAATGTTAACTGGAAATTTTGCTGCAGCTCAAGCTGCTGCTGACGCAAAACCCCAAGTCATAGCTGCCTACCCTATAACCCCTCAAACCGAGCAAATTGAATATATTAGCAAATTAGTTGATGGAGGACAATTGAATTCCAAATTTATGAGGGTAGAATCTGAACATTCAGCTTTAGCAGCTGTTGCTGGTGCTGCTTGGGCTGGAGCAAGAGTGTTTACTGCAACATCAAGTCAAGGATTGTTATATATGGGCGAATGGGTTTATTGGACTGGTTATGGTCGATTACCCGTTGTTATGCCCGTTGTGAATCGATGTTTAGCACCTGGTTGGTCAATTTGGGTGGACTTGCAAGATAGTATGGGTTTTAGAGACGCAGGATGGCTACAATATTATACAAAGAACAACCAAGAGGTATATGATACAACTCTTCAATCGTTCAAGATCTCAGAAGATAAATGTATTGCTCTGCCAAGTATGCCCTGTTTAGATGGTTTTGTATTAAGTCATACTGCAGCTAAGGTAGAATTACCTGATCCAGAAGAAGCCTATGCTTTTGTTGGTGATTATTCTGAACCAGTTATAGAAGTTGATCCAGAGAACCCTTGGACATTCGGTTCAATTGTTATGCCCGATAAATTCAACAAAGATAGAAGGGATTTAATGGAGGCTATGGAACGCGCTAAAACCAAAATTAAAGAAGTAAATAGAGAATTCGAGGAAACTTTTGGTAGATCTTATGGAAATGGTTTAGTTGAAAAGTATGGTGCAGAAGAAGCTGATTTAACTATTGTTGCCCTTGGTACAATGGCAGATGAAGCCCAAGAATCTATTGACAAATTAGAAGAAGAAGGAAAAAGTGTAAATTTAGTTAGAATTAGAACTTTCAGACCATTCCCAACAGAAGATATTGTAGAAATAGCTAAAAATAACCATAAATTATTGGTGTTCGATAGATCCTTATCATTTGGGCATGAGGGACATGCAAGAATCGAAATTGAATCTACATTGAAAAGAAATAATGTTGATACACCAGTCTTAGGAAAAATTTTGGGGCTTGGTGGAGAAGACGTTCCTTATACACGAATTATGAAAATAGCGAAGGAGCACCTCTAAGGAGTGATAAAGATGACAACAAGAAATGATTTAATGAAAAACCCAAAAGAAGCTCTATTAAAAGGACATTTTGCTTGTGCCGGATGTGGAAGTGCTTTGGCGTTTAGACATGCCATGGGCGCGATAGCCGATAAGGCAGTTGTAGTTATACCTGCCTGTTGTACATCTGTATATCAAGGATTCGGAAAAGGTGTTGCTTTTGATGTTCCAACAATTAATGTGGCATTTGCTTCATCTGACGCTGTTGCAGCAGGGATAAAGAATGCTATGGATATGAAAGGTAAAGAAGCTCATGTAGTTGCTTGGGCAGGAGATGGTGGAACAGCAGACATTGGTATAGCCACACTTATAGGAGCTTGTGATAGACAAGAAGATATATTGCACGTTATGTATTCTAATAATGTTTATAGTAATACAGGTGGACAACGATCCGGTGACACCCCTATTGGGGCAAAGACAACGACTACTCCTTTTGGAAATACAACGCCTAGAAAGATGGTTCCATATATTATGATGGCCAATAACGCTAGATATGTTGCAACAGCAAGTTCTGCCTATCCTACTGATTTAGTCGAGAAGATAAAGAAGGCTGTCTCACTAAAAGGTTTCAAATTTATACAGATAGATGCTCCATGTCCTCCTGCTTGGAAAATTGATTCCAGCAAGTCAATCACTGTTTCTAAATTAGCTATAGAAACTGGTATTTGGCCAATGTTTGAATGGGATAGTGCAACAAGTAAAGCTGTATTATCTCCAAGAGGTAAAAAATATTCAGACAAAGAGAACAGAAAACCTGTTGAGGAATGGCTCAATTTACAAGGACGTTTTAAAGGTATAACTGAAGAAAAATTAAAAGCCCTTAAAGCTGACATGGATAGACAATGGGACTTCCTTAAAAAATTCCTTTAATTTTTAAATATTATTTTTGCTTTTCTTATTTTTTTGTTTTTAATCATCATTTGAGTTACCTCCATCGATGGTCTTTAATACCCGGATAATCACATTTGATTGATAGCTGTGAATGATGGAGAAGAAGCTAAAGAGATTTATAGTCTATTACTTGGTTTTATACAAAGCGCTATTAAATTGAAGAGTTTACCTAGACAGGGCTGGATAAGAGTTGGGGTACCTCTCTCTGATGTAGAAAGTGTTGCAGATCACTCTTATAATGTAGCTATGCTTTCGCTCCTTTTGACTGATTTAAACAATGTATTATATCCAGAAAGACAACTAGATTCTAATATTGTTATGCGCATAGCTATAATTCATGATTTACCAGAATGTCAATACCAAGATTTTGATCATAGATTAAAGATACTTTTAGGGCAAGATACTTATCAGACAGTTAAAACGAAAATTTTGACATCTGCAAGTAATGAGCTTCTCTCACTAATATTAAATGAAGATGTGCAAAAACAGTGGCGGACTATGTTTGATGATTTAAGAGAAAAAAATACAGAAGAAGCACAATTTGTATCCTTTGTTGATAAATTAGAAGTCATGGTACAGGCATTATCTTATGAAAGCTTAGGTTATGATTACAAATTATTTGATGACTTTTGGATATCATCACAAGAATACTTGGAATCATGTCCTTATGAAGTAATTAACGATCTGGTTCTAATTTTGATACGTGAAAGAGATAATATGAAACAGAATTAGATGTAATATACATACTATTAAATAAAAAATAATATCAAATAATAAAAACAATTAATTAGTTGTATGATATAAGCACAAACTATTAATAATTTAACGCACTAGCAAAGATTAATATTGAGGTCCATGTATGAACCAAGAAAAATATCATGAGTTGAATATTTCCCCCTTTTATATACCCTTTTTAAGAGATTTGGGTATAAAAGTTGTGGCTATCATAATATTTGATCTTATGTATGGACCGATATGTTATATTAAATCATTAGCACGTTCAAATTATGGTTCTAAATTACAAGAAATTGATTCCTTAGCTGAAATTTATGCGGGGTTTGCACGAACTTCAGTCGATGTGGTCACAGGGATGGATGAAAAAATTATCCTTGGGAGATATGTTCAGATGGATAAGGAATCAGAAAATACATCAATCCTGTTGTTTGTGACATTAGAAGATGTTGATACACAAAAATTATCCAATTATGCCCGTTCTCTGGTTGAAAGATCACGAGGGCAACCTAGTTTGTTTAATCAATCTTTAGGTTCATTGATAGAAGCGGAAAAGAAATCAGCACAAAAACTCATAATATCTAGTTCTGATAACTTTCTAAAAGGTTTAGAATTAGATGATAAATCAGTAGTGAGTGGAACGGAATTTAATAATGTTTATGGATTCTTGTTTTTAATGTACAGTAGATCAGCGATAGACGGGCGATTTTTACCTAAAATGATTTCAGGAAAAAAAGTGGACTTGGTACAACTCTCTAAATTCATTGATACACAGAAAAATGAAGTAGATTTTACCGATTCAGATCTAATAAGTTTATACTACAAGGGTTCTGAGTTATTAATTTTTCAACAAAAAATAGGCGATTTGATGATTGGTTTGAAGAAACCAAAAAGCAGAATAAATTATAATTACTTGATAGATTGGTTTCAAGCCTTTTACACCAGTTTTTTAGCCATAAAGAGTGAAACAAATCCAGAATCTGTTGTGAAAACCTTACAATATATGGATGAAATGTTTTCTAGTAAATCACCCAAATATATAGCAGCCGAATTTTTTGATTTGATGCTAAATAGTAAAATAGATCATCCGGAATTGCAGGTACAAGCAATCACTCTCCAAAAGAAAGGCTGGATAACATTGAGAAATGAATTTAAGCTATTTTATACAAACTTGAAATACTTTAAAGGTGATTTTTCAATAGATCAAATTAGTCAACATCTCTCAGTACCGATTGCTGACGTAGCTAAATTTATAATCTTTTTGAAATCCCGTGATTTTATTTCCGTTTATAGAAAAAAGAGATGATTATTTACAATAAATATGCGAATCGTAATAATGCTTAAAAAGTAAACCAGAAGTTAATAATATACGTTTAGTTTATGGAGTCTATATGTATGGTGAAGTTTGAAATAACAAAGCTCGACATTGAATACAATTATCTAAATAAATTATTGACAGATATGAGAAAACTTGCATCCTTACATATAGATGTCTTTTTTGAAGAAATGGGGATATACGAGATATTAACCCGTCCTAGGATGCCAGAAGAAATATTTCATTTGCTGAATTTTTCTACCTTAAATCAAGAATTTAATGTAATGTTTGAGTTGCTTGCAAAAGATCATTTTATTCGTAAACAAGGAGAGTTTTACGTAGAAAATAAAATGATTAATCAGTTCCGCGAACGCACAAAACGTGAACTAGAAAGAGAAGACGATATATTAGAACCGCTGGATCATTTTTTCGAATATTCGTTAAGATCATTTAAAGCCATATTAAATGGAGACCAAGGAAAATTAAACGATAAAAAACTCAGATTAACTCTTGATTCACTATATGGAACAAAACTCTTTTTTCTTATTAGGCAATATCTATTCAAACAAATGAAATCACAACTCTCCGTTTTTAAAACAAAATCCAATTTGAATTTGTTGAATTGGGGTATAGGTTCGGGATATGAAGCACTACATATGGCTGATTACTATGGAGACAAAGTGTCTATTATTAGTGTAGAACCAAATGAGGGTTTAAGACCATGTAGAGTGTTACAAGACATTTATGGAATATATAATGTGCATTTCGAAGAAAGTAAAGACCTTACAAAAACTTTATTGAAAGACAGTGTAGACTTTTTTATTGGCAATGCAATCTTGAATATTGGAACCTTAAAAGACAATATAAAAAAGATAAAAGACATGCTAGTAGAAACAGGCTCTCTAGTAATAATAATGGACGAAAATTACACTAAATCCATAGACTGGGCACTCAGTATCCATAAAGATTACGTCATGTATCAAAGTAAAGAGGAAACCATACAAAAACTAAAACACTATGGTTTTTCAAAAGTAACTTACTTGGATTCAAATAAAGGGTTTATAGTTATAACAAAGAGTTAGAAAAATGAACTACTCCACCCCAAGTGATGGGCATTCTGGCTAGCTTAGGTAAAATGCTCTTTAATTAAGAATCATAAAGAAATTAAATCACTATTTTTGAATGAAATAGACATACTAAAATAATCGATATGATAGAAATTAGCTGATAATGAAAGATGTATTCTCATTACCAAAACGCGTTTGAATATTGCGTGAAAGAGTTAAAGAAACATGATATATCCTATGTGATATATGAAATTAACAGTGAATTACTTGAAAAAGTGAACTTTTTTATATGGAAAAAAATGGATTTCATTTATAAATTTGCAGAAAAAACGAACTGTCATTTAGCTATTGTAGGTGGTTTTGTTCGTGATATACTTATGGAGAATCCTTCAAATGATGTGGATATTGTTCTTTTTAGTGGAAATATAGATGAATTTACATCCGATATAGCAAAAAGAATGGATGCAAAAATAGGAAAAATGAACAATAAAACTTTAACTACCCAAATTAGATTTAAGGATGGACTAGTATTTGAATTTAACCAAATTAGAAAAGAGAAATATGACGAATTTCCATCAAGACAACCTAAAGTTGAAGAAGGCACTATTGTTGAAGATTTGAAAAGAAGAGATTTTACAATAAATACTTTTCTTATGTTTGGTACTCAATACATTGACATTTTTGGAGGAAAGGAAGATCTAGAAAAAAAAATAATAGACACGACACGTACGCCAGTTATTGTGTTTAAAGAAGACTACCTAAGAATGTTTAGAGCAGTAAGATTCGCTTGTAAACTGGATTTTATGATAGCAAAGAGAGTTAAAGACGGAATAAAAAAGAATGCGAAGAATCTCAAAAAGGTTCCTCATGAAAGAATAGTGGAAGAACTTAAAGAATCAGTTAGATTTAACTCAAAAAAAATGTTTAATCTACTAGTACAATTGGAGATAGTAAAAGTTCTGATCCCTGAGCTGAAAAATAAGCAATTAAATCCAAATTTGTACGTTACTAGAAAATTATATGATAAGATAGAAAAAAAATTGCACTATATTGATAAAAGAAGCAAAAAAATAGAAGATATAATATTGATGAAGTTAACCCCTATTTTCATGGAAATAGGGCGAAAGGCAATTAATATAAAAAATGATTTGTGTCAACCCCCCAATTTAGATGCAGTTTCAAAAGTATTAAGGCGGTTTAAGTTTTCCAATGAAGAGATTTATCAAATTTCATTACTGTCAAGAAATACATCGAGCTTCTTCTATTTTGTTACTCATGACTGCTCTTTGCTAGAAAAAAGAAAGTTTTTACTGAAAGTTGGGATCCATTTAGAAGCAATTATTACGCTTGCCAAATCAGAGAATAGATTGTTATGTGACCCCTTAGAATTAAGCCCATTAATTTCAGAGTTAAAAGATTTGAACAAAGATAGATCATTAATTGATGTAGAACCAGCATTAGACGGATTCCAAATACAAGAAATATTTAATTTCGAAGGAAAAGAAATAGGACAAGCAAAAGAATTGTTGGTTGATGCTATAATGGCAGAAAAAATTGTTAATAATGAAAAAGAGTGTATTGATTATATAAAGAAAAATGAAAAAGAGATTAAAAATTAATGATTATGGTTGTGCTTTAGCATGTGTTGATAATCTTCAACTCTCATAAGAGAAAAGAATGCTCTTTGAACAACTTCACTCAAAGCGGGATGAATATGCATACCTCTTTGAATTGGGGCCATTGTTCTATCTTCAGTATACATCAGATTGATAATTTCTTGGATTAAAACAGAAGCTTGAGGACCAACAATATGTGCCCCTAGGATCTCTCTATTCTTAGCTTTAAAGATGATTTTGACAAAATAGTCTTTAACGTGCATAGCTTCTCCTTTAGCTGTATGCTCGTATTTTTGAAAGCCTATTAGAATCTCATCTTTACCATGTTTTTCTATTGCTTCTTGCTCTTTCATACCTACTGAAGCAACTTCTGGGTGGCTGAAAACTGCATGAGGAACAGCGTGATAGTCAACAGGAACCTTTTTTTTGCCTATAGCATTATAATAGACAATTTGGCTTTCATAATTACCAACGTGTTTTAAAAGATGTTGTCCATTAGCGTCACCCATAGCCCAAATATTTGATTTGGATGTTTCTAAATATTCGTTAACCTTAATCCAGCCTTTTTTGTCAAATTCAATATCCGATTTTTCAGGTTCTAAAATATCTGAATTGGAAGCTCTTCCTGCTGCTATTAAAACAGATGAACTTTTTTTGTGGATTTTTTCGTTGGTAGCACGATTATTAGCTATGATAACCTTTTGCCCATTTTCTTCTTTAATTTCCACAACTTCATGGTTGGTTAAGATTTCCAAGTGTTTAGAAAGTTTTTTTTGTGCAACAGCTGAGATTTCTGGTTCTTCATCAGGTAAAAACTGTGGATTACGACCTATAATAGTAATCTTGCTCCCCATAGCGGAAAAGAAATGGCCATATTCAGCAGCAATATATCCTCCACCTACAATTACTAAACTTTCTGGGAGCTCTGTAAGATCTAAGATTGTTTGACTTGTGTGATACTTCACGTTATCAATATTTTTAATAGGAGGAATATAAGGTTTAGAACCCGTACAAAGAAAAATCATATCAGATTTAATATATTTTCCATTAACTTCCAAAGTATACGGAGCAATAAATTTAGCTATATACGGATAATAATCAATATTTTCAGCATGGGATAATCCTTGGCGGATGTTTTCGATATCAGAATTAATGATGCTACGCATTCTTTCCATTATGCTGGGAAAGTCAACATGATCAATCTTGGTTTTGATATGGAGTTCATTAGCTTTTTCAGTAAGTCTTATCAAATCAGCAGGATAGATAAGAAGTTTGGAGGGAATGCATCCCCGTGTTAAACAAATACCTCCTGGTTCATCTTTATCAATAACAGCAACTTTTCTATGCTTATTTTGATTTAAAAATGGTTCAACTAAATTCATAGCAGAGCCAGTACCAATAATAATGAGATCATATTCTTTGATGTCTTTAGTAGAATTATTCATATAATAAGAATTTTTTACTAAGTGTTAAATGTTGGTAAGTGTCAACAAAGATATAGAATAAAAGGGAAACATTGAATAATGCACAAAATAAATGGTAATCTATGACAAGTGATGATGATTTGTTTAAACGTTATCTGTCAGTAGAGACTGCTGGTGGAGGGAGATGGCATCCAGATGGAGATAAAATTGTTTTTATTTATGATGGATCTGGTAACTTCCAAGTATATGAAACCCAATGTATACAAGATTTACAAATTTGGCCAGATAGAAAAACATATTCTGAGGATAGATCAACATGCGCACGATATTTAGATGATGGGACAATTATTTTTACGCGGGACAAAGGCGGAAATGAAAATTTTCAACTCTTTGTAATTGATAAAAATGGAAAAGAAAAATGTTTATCCTCTGATGATCAAGCAAAACATTTAATCTATTTTCATAATAAAACTTTTGTCTATTTTACTGCCAATATAGAAGATAAAACTCGATTTGATGTGTATAGATATCAAATACCTGTTACAGAAAATTCTCCAGAAATGGTCTTTAAACCAAAGAAACAAGGACTTTATGCACCCCAAATTGTATCAGAAGACAACAAAAGGCTAATCGTATCAGAATATAAAAGCAATAGATCTCAAGAGTTGTTGTTAGTAAATACAAAAAACAACGAAGTAAAAAATATAACAAAACCAATAACTGGAGAACAAGAAACAAGATGGGCTGCTGTTAGGTGGATAGATGCTGAACATGTTTTAGTGCAAACTGACTTTGATAGTGATTTATATAGGCTAGCAATCATTGATCTGGAAGGAAATTTCTATAAAATTGAACAATTAGAGAACTTTAAACAGTATGAAGTAGAGAAAACTACTTGGTCAACGAACACCCCTTATACCTTCTTTGAATATAATGAGGGTGGCTACAGTTCATTATTTAGAGCAATATTTACCCCTGAAGGTATAGAAAATATAGAAGAAATATCTTTACCTAAGAAAGGCTTGATTGTTAGTGGCGATGCAAGATCATTTACAACAGGAATGAATTTATCACCTGATGGAACTAAATTGATAATAACATTCAGTTCTTCTGAATTACCGACTAATGTTTGGGTAATCGATCTTGAAACTAATGATTATTGGCAAGTTACAAAAACTGACACTGCGGGGCTAGATTCAAAAGACTTTGCTGATTCAAAATTAGAAAGTTTTAAGAGTTTTGATGGTATTGAAGTGCCTTACTTTAAATATCTACCAAAAACTGAAAAAATACAAAATGGCTATCCAACCATATTTGTTGTTCATGGTGGACCAGAATCACAGTATAAACCTGCTTTTTCACCACAAGTGCAATTTTTCATTCAAGCAGGATTTGCCATAATAGCTCCTAATATTAGGGGGAGCGCAGGTTACGGAACAACTTATTTAGATCTAGATAATGTTGAAAAAAGGCTAGATTCAATAAAAGATATTAAATATCTCGCGTTACACTTAAAAGAAAACGATTCGGATGTAAATCCGGAAAAATTCTGTGTCTTTGGCGGTTCTTATGGTGGTTTTGCTGTGTTATCAGCGATGACTGAACATCCTGAACTCTGGGCAGCTGGAGTAGATATAGTAGGAATATCTAATTTTGTAACTTTCCTAGAAAATACTGCTTCATGGAGAAGAAAATTACGTGAAGAAGAATATGGCAATCTAGATGAGGATAGAACGATCCTTGAAAGGATAAGTCCGATCAATCAACAGGCAAATATTTCTGCCCCATTGTTTATTATCCACGGTGATAATGATGAAAGAGTACCTGTATCTGAAACGATTCAGATGTATGAGAAGTTGAAAGAAAAAGGACTTGACGTTAAGATGTTACGTTTTGATGATGAAGGGCATGGTATAACAAAACTGAGCAATAAAATTAAAGCTTATTCTGAAGTTCTAGACTGGTTAAAGAATATTGTCAAGGTTAATGAATAAAATCAATACTAAACTAAAAATAGTAATAGATAAACGCTTCTTTTCTTTTCTTTTTTTCTTTTTCAAGAATATTTTATTACATAGAATTACCGACATTAATCCTTTAGTTTATTTTTCGTATCGTTAACTATATATGCAACATCCCATCAAAACATTTAAATGTTATTCGATATATTTATATAGTCGATAGTGCTTCCCTAAATAGATATGTAGGGTGCATACTGACAGATTGTAAAGGTCTAAATACGGGATACTTTAATTATAAATGTTATTTTCAATCTGTTTTATGTTATCAAATAGAGTGGTAGTGTATGAGCGGTAATTCAAGGGAATATGGGCAAGAAGAGAAAATTATTTGTCCTGAGTGTGGATCGGAAGATGTAATTCAAGATGTGCATAAAGGCGATAAGATATGTAGAAATTGTGGAACAATAGTCGATGATAAAATGATTGACGATGGACCAGAATGGAGGGCGTTTACTTCGGAAGAGAGGAGTAAAAGGAGCAGGGTGGGAAGTCCAACTTCTATAACAATTCATGACAAGGGATTATCAACACAGATAGGCTGGGAAGATAGGGACGTATATGGGAAAAAGCTTTCTCCCAAGCGTAGGGCACAAATTTATCGATTACGTAAATGGCAAATTCGTACTCGAGTTCACAGTTCGATAGATAGAAATCTAGCCTATGCAATGTCAGAATTAGATAGGTTATCATCACAATTAGGTCTTCCAAGAAGTGTGAATGAAACCGCAGCTAATATATATCGGAAAGCAATCGAAGAGCGCCTTATTCGTGGTCGTTCCATTGAAGCTATGATTGGTGCTGTAGCCTATGCGGGAGCTAGAATTCGTCGTGTTCCTCGGACTTTGGATGAAATAGCTCGTCATTCTCGTATTTCAAAAAAAGAGTTAGGTCGATGTTATAGATTAATTGTTCGAGATCTTAATATAAAAATACCCCTAGCTAATCCAAATGAGTATATCGTCCGTTTTGCTGCAGAATTGCGTTTAAGTGGAAAAACAGCACGAAAAGCAGTTGACCTTTTGGATCGAGCTAAAGAACACAATTTAACAGCGGGAAAAGATCCTACTGGATTAGCTGCAGCTTCTATTTATATAGCAGGTATTACTGAAGGTGAGCGTAGGACACAACGAGAAATAGCTGAAACGGCAACAGTGACAGAAGTGACGGTAAGAAATCGATACAAAGAATTAGTCAAAAAGTTGGAGATAGAAGTAACGATATAATTTTTGTGAGAGTGTATAACCCGCTCTTATCTGTTCTTTGTTTCTTTTTTAAACATTAATCCTCTATCTTAATCTTATTTTCTGTAGTGTTTTAAGTTGACTTTTTTCAAAGAATTTAATAAAGACTATCTCTTTTTTTTCTTGATGGAAATTGACTGAAGAAAGATTAGTAGATAAACTTGTTGAGGTTTGTCTTAGACGTGGATTTATCAATCCTACTGCGGAAATATATGGTGGTTTATCTGGTTTTTATGATTATGGACCACTCGGAACTCTAATGAGACAAAAGATTGAAGATTTATGGAGGCAACTTTTTGTTCTTGATGAAGATAACATATTTGAGATAAAAGGTTCCCTTATCCTACCTGAAAAGGTTTTTGCCGCTTCTGGACATTTGGATGCTTTTAATGATCCCTTAGTGCAATGTAAGAAATGTAAATCTATGCATAGGGCTGATACACTTGTTAAAGAGGCATTAAATAAAAATGTTGAAGGATTGTCTTTAGAGGAACAAGATTCAATAATTGCAGAAAATGATGTGAAATGTCCAAATTGTAAGGGAGATCTTGAAAAAGCAAGATATTTTAATTTAATGTTTAAAACAGAAGTAGGTCCTACTGAAGGCAATCCAGGATATTTACGACCTGAAACAGCTCAAAACATATTTATCAATTTCAAGCGAATTGTACGGTTTATGCGGAACAAATTACCTTTTGGAATAGCTCAAGTGGGTAGTTCGTTTAGAAATGAAATCTCTCCTCGAAATTTTGTTATTAGAGTAAGAGAATTCGAACAAATGGAATTAGAGATGTTTTTTAACCCAGAAAAAGCCAATGAGAAAGAAAATTTCTACCAAATTGAAGATTTAACAATAAACGTTGTAACAAGAGAAATGCAAGATAAAGGATGGGATAAACCCAAAGAGTTAACGATAAAAGAAGCAGTAGAATCACAATTTCTTCCTAATCAATATATGGCGTATTATTTAGCCTTAGAATCTGAAATGTTTCAGAGTATGGGGATACCAAAAGAGAAGTTTTGGTTTAGGCATATGTTACCAAGTGAAACTCCTCACTATAGTGGAGGAAATTATGATTTAGAAGTGGATTTATCAGCAGGACATGTGGAAGTGGTAGGTAATGCATATAGGCGCGATTATGATTTGTTGAAACACGCCAAGGGGTCTAATTCTTCTTTTGAAGTACCAACACCTAATGGAAAAGTTTTACCCCATGTAGTAGAACCTTCAATGGGTATAGGGAGAATTCTCTATACAATACTGGAACTGTGTTATCGAGAAGATGAAGGGCGAGACTGGTCGTGGTTCCAATTTCCATCAAGCATAGCTCCTATAGAAGTAGCAGTATTTCCATTAATGAAAAAAGATGGTCTAAAAGAAATAGCACAAGATATCCATGTAGAACTTAAGGATGCTGGATATCTATCTTTCTATGATGAATCTGGAAATATAGGAAGACGGTATGCAAGATCTGATGAAGTGGGTATCCCATATTGCATAACCATCGATTATGATACAAAAGAAGAAGAAACTGTTACAATACGAGATAGAGATTCAATGAATCAAATAAGAATATTCGTGGAAGATTTGGAAGTTATCTTGGGTGATCTGATGGATGGAACAGTTGCTTTCGAAGAATTAATGGAAGAATATGGGATTTAATACCCATTCTCAAACTTTTTTCACATTTATCTGCAATTTTGAAAAATAAATCACGTAGCAATAGTAAAAATTAATAAGATAAAAACGAGAGTAACAAACATGACAAAATATATGTGCCAACGATGTAAAAAAGAGATTACCCCAAGTGAATTGAGATTGTTACCTGGAGTGAAATGTCCAAAGTGCAGTCACAGAATTCTGATTAAGCAAAGATCGCTCATCGCTAAACCAGTAAAAGCAAGATAACTACTTCGATTATATTTCCTTTATTTTAGAGGGAAGCAAGGAGAGGTTTATTGATTAAAAACAAAACATCTCCTTTATTTCACAATTTTTCCCAAGACTAGTTTATCACTGATAATGTTCACTATTTCTATTTTTAATACTTTTTCACGTAAATCTGTTGAACTTTCGATACTTACAGCTGGACCACCGAAAAGAGGATAAGCGATATAAGTATTATCTCGTACTCTATCTTTCTCAGCAACTACCGTGTAAAATTGTTTTCCTACTAATTCCCCTTTCTTTTTCTTGTTAAAAGCAATAATAGTATTTTTTAATTTACCTCGCTCTTTTTCCATTAAATATCTATCTGAAGGAGAAGGAACATTCAACTTAGTGAAAGGTGAATTAGGAAGAGGAAGATACTTGTAAACAGTAATTTTATCTGCTATTGAAGGAAGTTTGTGCTCTATTACCTCCCTTGTTCGACGAAGAGATCTTACAGTCTCACCTGGAAGTGAATGAATAAGATAAATTTGAGGTTTTAATTCTGCATTGGATAATAAGCTGGCAGCTCTAATAACAGATTTAGGGTCATCCGGTCTTCCTAAATCTCGACTATGTTTTTGATCAAAAGTTTCACAACCAACGCTGATAGGAGTGTTAGCTAGATATTTCCCTAGAATTTGTGCTGCTTCAGGAGTAACAAGTGAAGGTTTGACATTTTCTATAGCAATAGAACATTTGTGTGACTGAGAATCACGAATTTTTGCAAGTGTTGCAAGCAGTTTTTCAATAGCAGAAAGATTGGGTGAAGGAACAGTAGGAGAATATATGGTTTTGTTATCGCCTCGTTTATAATCTAAGAAACCTGGAGCGGAGAGAACTATACGTTTCACTCCTTGAGAAAACAATGATTCAACTTCATCTAGAATCAATTTGAGAGGACGACTTCTAGGCGGACCAAAAAGTGTAGGGACAGAACAAAATCCACAACCACTAGGTATATCTTCTGGGCATTCATCTGTAGATACGGTTTCAGGACTTTCGCAGTTACCACATTCACTACATCCACCAATTGATTTCACGATATCTCCACGAAAATGATTTGAACACCCTCTAACTACCTCAACATAAACTCTAGAAAACCAGTAATCAGGATAATCTCGTATACCAGCTGTATCCGGGAAAAAATGTTCTAAAGGATCAGCAGTAGAGGGATTTTTGATAGATGAAAACAAAAATTTATTCTTTATGCGTCGAGTTGTATAATATTCTGTATTAGATAATGAAGCAAAATTAAGTTGTTTTGATAATAAATCTTGAAGAATCCACTCACCTTCACCTATAACGCCTGCATTAATATCTAAAGAGAAAAGAAGAGAAGAATCTGCAAGAATAGGACCACCAAGAATTATAGGAGCAGAAAAAGAGCGTAAGATAGCAATAACTTTTTTTACAGCGACTAAATCCACAGACATTGCACTAATTAAAAACCCATCAAAGGAAGATAAAGTGTGACTATGAGAACTATTTAATAAATCTTCAACTCGTACAATTATGGGATAGGATTGTGAGGTTTTAACTATACCGGCTAAAAGCTTGGGTCCAGCTCCAATAACATCCCGGGTAAACAGACGATGACCATCGTTAGCAGCAAGTGCATCAATAATAAGGATATTCACAAGAAAAAAAAGAAAACACAGAATAAAAAGATTGGTTTTATCAGTTCTGTTAAAGTCAGAAAGAAAATAAAACAGCCTAAAATGAAAAAAATGAAATTATGTAAAATATAAAAATAAGAAAAGGATAAAATTAACCCTCAAGAAGGAAAAATATAAATATCATTAATCGAAGGTTAAAATGAATGGAAGAAGATATTTGTCCTGTATGTACATTACCACGCGATCTTTGTATTTGTCAGGAAATTGCGAAAGAAGAACAAACAATTTCTGTCAAAATGGAAAAACGCCGTTATGGCAAAGAATATACTGTTATCACTGGGATCGACCCTAAAGATGTTGATTTACGTACAACCGCTCGTAAGCTTAAATCTAGACTTGCTTGTGGTGGTACTGCAAAAGAAGGTCGGATTGAGTTGCAAGGAGATCATCGATTTAAAATAAAAGATTTGCTTGTTAGCATGGGCTTTCCCGAGAATAATATAGAAGTAGAAAGGCCATATTGATGACGTGATCACATTTTCATACTAAATTTATTGTTTATTATTTCTCTTTTTTATTTTTTATTTGAATGTCTTCTTGAAAACCCCGTCCTTGAGGGCGGGGATGAAAAGAAGAAAAAACAATACACGTTTTAGCATACAAACATTTTTGAATAAAAAAAACTAAAACAAGGATGAGATGAAGGTCAACAGAGCATATAAAGTAAGGATATACCCTACTAAAGAACAAGAACAGATGCTCATAAAGACCTTCGGGTGTTGTAGGTTCCTCTGGAATAACATGCTAGCGGAACGAAAAGAGATATACGAAAAACTAAAAGACAACAAAGAAGAACTGTACGAGTACACCTATAAAACAGAAAAGGAGTATAAACAAGCGTATACGTTCCTGAAAGACGTGGGGAGTAGGGCGTTACAAGAAGAACGAATACACCTAGAACGGGCGTTCAAAGAGTTTTTCAAAGGAACACGGGGATACCCCAATTTTAAGTCCAAGAAACACCCTCGTCAAAGTTTTACGACCTACAATGTTAACAACAACGTAAAGATAGATTTTAAGAAAAAGAAGATTAAAGAACAAGGATAAAGCAAGAATAAGGTTAGCCAGAAAATATGAACGAATAAATAATAAACGGAAGGATTATCTACACAAACTCACTACCTGGGTAGCCACCACCTATGATGTCGTTATCATTGAAGACCTCAACCTTACAGGTATACAACAATTTAATGGTGGGATAAGTAAGTCCATTACGTTAGACTTTTCGTGGGGAGAGTTTGTCCGTTTACTTGCGTATAAACTTGAAGAACGGGGAAAGTATCTTATAAAGGTAGACCGTTTCTTTCCTTCCAGTAAGCAGTGTTCAACGTGTGGATATATCCACAAACGCTTACGTTTATCTGACCGCACCTGGGTTTGTCCTTCTTGTTCTACTACCCATGATAGGGATACTAATGCTAGTTATAATTTGTTTGTTGAAGGTTGTCGCCTTCTTACTACTCATCATCATTGTACCGTAGGTACTACGGGAACGTACGCTTGTGGAGAAGTTGTCATTCCTCTGCGTTTTCTCTATTACCATTTGTTTGGTCATAGTATTCGCTATTCTTTTTCTTTTGAGGTTGCTTCTATGAAACAAGAAACCCCCTCCTTTAGGGTGGGATAGTTCATCTATGCCATTATTTATTAAGTTCCTACTCATTTGTCCTTAGATTATGTCAGATGATAATTATTCGTCTTCGGATCTCTCAACAGATGATTTAAAAATCAAAATTACTCGTAGGAAAGAATCTGAAATTATTCGTATTTGTCCCAAATGTTTACAACCAGTTAAAGTAGTTGGTTCTTTTTACGAATTACAAAACAAATACCAATGTACCAATCCAAGTTGTAACTGGGTGGGTTCTGTTATCCTAGAAGTTGATCGGGAAAATTACAAAAAATATTTAACAGAGTACGAAGAATCAAAGGAATAACAAATCCAAAGCTTTAATATACCAGATTTATTAAAAGAGATGAACTCAATGGAAGCTGCAATAGTTATTGATACAAGTAGAGAAATCCCCCCTAAACTTTATGATGTCTATGACATCTATCCTGTTGGATATATTGTTGAAGATTCAAAAGGTAAAATCTATAAAGAAAGATTAAACATCCGTTCTCTACAAACGGAAAAGCTTCTTTCAATTTTAGATAAGGATAAGAAATCTCAACTGTATTCTCCTCCTATAAAAGATTTTGTTGAATTATACACTTATTTGACCGAAGATTATGATATGATTATTAGTATACATTCATCTAGTATAACACCCGCCGTTTTTGAAAATGCCATCATAGCTAAAAAGTTAGTTTCGGGAGCGCAAATAGATATCGTAGATACACCCAGTTTTGGCTCATCTTCAGCAATAGCTACTGAGATGCTGGCTAATAAAGTAATACAAGCTGATAGTATAAATGATGTAAGGAAAGAGGGGTTTAGTATTAACAAGCAGTTACAATCACTTGTTATCTCCAAGAATGATGATTTAACTAAAGTCGGTATAAGAAAATCTTCATGGTGGTCAGGATTTACTATGTCTCTTCGACCATTTTTACTTTATAGACTTTTACATGGACAATGGAATGAAATAAAGAAAGCTAGAAGTGTTGATTCACTTGTTAATGAATTAAAAGAGACCATTCATCTTATTACTCAAGCCAAAGAGATAAAAAACATTTATGCTGGCGCATTTGGAGAGATTAGCAAATTTTCTAAAATTATTGAAGACAATGTAGGGGATTGTGATGTTAAAAACACTCAAAAATCGCTAGTAACCCATCTTCTTTTAGGTAAAACGTATTTGACAATAGGATTCCTTTGATAGTCTTTGATTCAGAAGTACTTTAGTCTATTATTTAATCCCATACAATTTTTTAACATTTTCTGTAGTTTTATGTGCCAATTCTGTATAATCTATATTGATGAGTTGAGATGCCTTCTTACATAGAATAGGTATACTAGAAGGATCATTTTTCTTTCCTTTTTCGAGGGAGTGATACGGACTATCAGTCTCAAAAAGTAGGAAGTCTGGAGGAATCAGCTCAAGATTTTTCTGATAATTTTTTCTGTAGACTGCGCTAGTTGGAACAGAGATGTACCATCCTTCATTTATAATTTCTTTGATCTGTTGTTCACTACCATCAAAACAGTGCATGTGAACTCTTTTTGCCTCTTCCTCTTTAAGAATGGCTATAACCTCCCGTTCAGCCGCCCTAGAGTGTATAACCAATGGCTTATTTTCTTTTTTTGCAAACGTGATAAGTTTTCTAAAATATTGCTTTTGTTGTCCTCTTTTTTCTTCTTCTTTTACCCAGTGAAAATCTAATCCTACCTCACCTATTGCAATAATATCTCTTGAATTTCGTTTAAAGAAAGATAAAAATGTATCATAACTTTCCTTTGAAACAATAGTTGGTTGTAACCCCACAGATAAATAATAACTGGGATATTCTAGACTCTTTAGTCCGTATTCGAATGTGTCAGGTTCGACAACATTGTTGATAATTATTGTAACCCCTTTTTGAATTGACTTATTTGCTATCTCTTTGAATTCTGAAATTTCAAAATAAGGAGGGTGGATATGACAATGTGAATCAGCTAGTATTAACTGTATATCATATCCATTCTCTTTTTCTAGCATTAAATCACTTCTTTTCTTTGAATAATATATCTGATAAGTCTTTTATAACATCGATTCCTCGTATTTCTCTATCAAATTCTTCTACTTTTGTGATTTCCTTATCATAAAAAACCGTTTTAAGATACTCAATATTTTTCATATGCTCTTCGTGCCTTTTGCTGCAATAAGAACAATTTTCATTATTGGGATTGATTTGATTTATAATTATATGTGTATTAGGGATTTTATGCTCTTGTAATTCTTCATTCAATCTTTCTGATTCAAAAATCCCCATTAAAGTAGGAATGGTTACAATAATAAATTGGGTCAAATTAGGATCCATAAGCTGATCACGAGCGATTACGATTTTTTCTTTCATCGCTTCTAACATCTCCACCGTACGATCTTTCTCTCCTTGACTTCCAAACATGCTCTTTAGCATAGTCATTGTATTTGAAATAAAAGTTTTCATTTTCAGCATTCTTCCTAAAAATGAATCGAGAAATTCTGGCATATTCAATAACCGTAATGTATGTCCAGTAGGTGCAGTATCCAAAATAACCGTATCATAATCATCGCTCTCTGCATATTCCAGTATTTTAGCAAATGACAACGCCTCGTCCATACCAGGTGGGGGAATCTGTTTCATATCCTCACCGAAACCTTCCATACCATCTAATCCTGACATAGAAAACATCTGAGAAAATTGTGTCGTATCTACTGGTTGTTTAAGAAGTTTAGATAATTCATCACCAGCTTTATCTGGTTTAATCTCTAAGGCATATAAATCTCCTTCTGCTTGTTTAACACGTACAATTTCTCCAGTTGAGAAATCTAAGTCGAACGAATCACTAAGACTGTGAGCAGGATCTGTTGATATAATCAAGACTTTTCTTCCAGCCTTTGCTAAACGAGTGCCAATAGCTGAAGCAACACTAGTTTTACCAACTCCACCTTTACCACCAACTAATATAAACTTCTGGTGAAGATGGAGAAATTCTTCTAGAGTCATCATTAGAAGTAATAAAATTGGATATTTAAATTCTTATGATGATTGAGAGAATAATAAAGAAAAAGAAGATAAAAAAGATCATATTAGCAATAACTATTTTTTACGTTTTTCTATTTTTCTTTTTTTCTTTGCTTCACTTATCTTTCTTGCTGGTTCTTTACTCTTTTTACTCTTTTTACTTTTACCTTCTTGGATTTTTTCGTAAATATATTGAGTAGTTATAATTATGATGAAGAAACCGCCGATAGCTAAACTATACCAAAGAACATTTAACCAGAGGTCAGCTTCAATAATTTCAACTTTTTCTGGTAAAATGGATGTCAATTCAAATCTTTGAGAATATGCAGAGTATTCATGACCTTTATTATTTTGATATTCAATTGTAGTTGATTCTATGGCAAACTTGCCTTCTTTTACAATTAACAAGTAATAATCGAAATAGATTGTTGCATTAATATCAACTTCAACAAAATTACGAGAATAATAGTCAATTGTTTTTGAAACTAAACTAGGAAGGAGCGGTTCTGTTATGGTAAGATTATAGGCTGTCCTATTTCCTATATTCTTTATTACTATTGTGACTTTTAGCCATTGATTTGGTTCAGTTTTGTATGTTTTATCATCAATAGTGGCATTAATAGATTTCCTAATGGATAGTATAGGACGACTAGGGAGTGTATCATTAGTTTCTTGAAGAATTGATTTATCAGAATGATTACTGGTTTCAGATTTCATACAATTTATCCTTTGATCTATTGTATTAGCATTCCCATAGACATTAAATATAGAGGATCCTATAAACATAAGACAAATGAAAAGTATTAAGGTAAAAGTAAAGTGTTTTTTTTGCATATTTTTCCCGTATCCTATTATGTTCTAAATACTAAAAAATAACTTTTCTTTATATATTTTCCTCTCCTAGATAATGAATGTGGGTAACAGAAAAAGCACCAAAAAAATGAATAACATTTAAATGTAACTAATTATGCTTTAATGCATGAAAAACGTAAAAATACTCTGTGATACATCTGCAGATCTTAATTTAGAGCAAGATGTGACGTTATATGATAAATACAATATAAGTACGTTCCCTATGCAAATCATATTCGATGAGAAAGCATATAAAGAACTTGAAGAATTAACTCCCTCAAAATTTTACAAGTTGCTAGAATCAGGGGAATTAGGAAGACCAAGAACCTCTCAACCAGCTCAGTATGATATATTAACCAAATTCGAGAAATATGGACAAGAATATGATGATATCCTGTCAATACATATTTCGAGTGAACTAAGTGGGTCTTATTCTAATGGAAAGATGGCAAAGAAACTCTATCAAAGAAAAACTGATCCAAGTTCTAATATAGTTGTGTATGATTCGAAACTGGCTAGTTCTGCAATGGGTTTACTAGTTATAAAAGCAGCCAAACTTGCAGAAGCAGGCTGGGCTATTGATGATATTGTGAAAGAATTAGATCGATGGAAAAATGAAGATTTCCATGTAGTATTTACAGTAAGCAATTTACAATGGCTCTTTGAAGGTGGGAGATTAAGTAAGGCAAAATATTATATCGCGAATTTGTTAAACAAAAAACCCATATTGGGCTTTGATGAGGGTAATTTATCCGTTTTCAAGAGTGTCACCAGTATTGAAAAAACCATTAGTACAATGAAAAAAATGTTGTTAGAGTACTTTGGTAACTCAAAACAAGACTTAATGTGTCATATTGTCCATGCTGATTACAAAGATCAAGCGGAAAAAGTTATGACTGATATACTTAAAGAACATGATAATATAAAAGAAGGTAAAATCTTTGTACTAGGTGGAACAATAGGTAGCCATACTGGACCAGAAACATTAGGCATATTGATGACAAGAAATTTTGAATATTAATTAGACTTTTGTTACCCAAAAATATTTTTCTTTTTAGATTTTTATAAATGTTAATTGTTTTTCCTTTAAAATTGCAATTATTAAATAAAGTTTAAAAATAACTAACTACTCTTTATTATCAACAATTGGTGTTAATATGAAAATTAAAGTAATGACAGATTCTGCTGCAGATATACCTGAAAGGATTAAAGAAAAGTATGATTTGAGTTTTGTTCCGACAGTTATCAGGTTTGATGACGATGTGTATTATGAAGGGGTGAGTTTAACCTTAGATGAATTTTACAAAATATTAGAAAAAGGAGAAAAGCATCCAAGCACCGCCAATCCAACGCTACATCACGATTATGAACTTTTTGAAGAACTTGGAAAAGAAGCAGATCACGTAATTAATGTTGTAATATCCTCACGCATTTCTGGATCGTTGAATACGGCCACTAAAGCCAAACAGCTATACGAAAAAAGGGTGAAGAATCCTGCTACAATTCATTTACATGATTCTTGGTGTGCTTCTTATGGTATAGGTATACAAGCTTTGCATGCAGCAAATTTGGTTGAAGAAGGTAAAGGAGTTAAAGAGATTTTAGAAAGACTTCAAGAACATAGAAAAAGTATCTCGGTAGGTTTTACAGTTGATGATCTAAAGTTCTTAGAGCGAGGCGGAAGGTTATCCAAAGGTAAATATGTTTTAGCTAATCTTGTAGGAATGAAACCTATACTTGAAATGATTGACGGAAAAATGATGGCTGAAAAAAAAGTTAGACATCATGATGTAGCTGTAAAAGAAACATTCGAATCAGCATATGAAAGATTAGGGAAACCAGCCAAGTTTAATGCTTATATCCATCATGGAAGAAATCTTGAATCAGCAAAAATGCTTAAAGAGTACATTGAAGCAAACTATGGAGACAAAGAAATAAACATTGGAATAATAGAGATAGGTATGACAATAGTTTCTCACACCGGACCAGGAACTATAGGTGTAGTCTTAGACTCATACTATGATTATATTCTATAAAAATTGATAAAAAAATCGACTCATAATTAATTTATTTGTGTTTCTCTGAACAATTAATCCCCTCTATTTTATTTTTTAGCTAAAATTTGGTTAATCTAACAAAAATATGATTAAGAGCCATAAATTATTAATAGTAACTAAACGAAATTAAAATGTGCATGATATGAAGTATAAGGCCTTTTTATTTGACTTGGATGGAACCTTAATAGATTTTGATCCAAACGTTTTCATTAAGCAATATCTAGCTGTAGCTAGCAAGTATTTCCTAAAAGTAGGTTTAATAGACAATAAACAATTTTTCATAAAAACGCTCCTAGATGCAACTTATACCATGGAAATAAATGATACCACAAATATAGTCCTCAACGATTTTTTGGATGCGTTTTGTCCCAAACTTAGTTTAGATAGAAAAGAAACGATGCAAATTTTTAATGATTTCTATAAGAGTAAATTTGATGTTGTCAAACCATTAATAAAACCAGCTAAAGGTGCATCAAAATTATTATCTTATCTTAAAATTAATAGAAATGAAATTAAAAGGGCAATTGCCACTAATCCTGTTTTCCCTATGGTTGCAATCACCCGTAGAATGAAGTGGGGAAATCTTGGTCAAGAGGATTTTGACTTGATCACTACAGGAGAAAAGATGACATATGCAAAACTTAATCCTAAATACTGGAGTCAAACAGCTGAATTTTTGGAATGTGATCCGTCTGAATGCTTAGTGGTTGGTAATGACGCAATACGTGACATTATTAATGCAAAAAAGGCTGGGTGTGATACTTTTCTTATTCAAGAAGCTCTAGAAAATGGTCAAAATCTTGATTTCAAAAATGATGTCGATTATGAAGGCTCTTTATTGAGTTTACTCGATCTAGTTAAAACTGATTTTGAGTAATATTATCACCCTATTTAATGCCCTCGAAATTTTTGGTAAAAATTTTTTCATCTATAGTGAAGTACCGCTCATCCCGCCTGTCGATAATCATCTTCCGCAACGAATCATTCGACCGTTGTGTAATCATTGAGGTACTTCAAGAAATAGAAATTCTTTATCTACATAAAATTTGGGATTGTAGTATTTTAACTATTTACTTATACTTTTCAGAAGAAGTACTGCTCTTGAATAACCACCAGTTATTAATTAGCAATATAGCCAAATTCATTTAGATCATCATATCTTTTGTCATTGAAAGATACCCTTCTATCTCACTTTTGGCTCTTCTGACAAATGCTGTCAATTGTTCGATATTTCCTTCTACTGCGAGATTTTGTGTTTTATCAAGTTTTTTCATCGCATCATTAAAATTTTCTAATGCTTCTTTGTATTGATCATTATCAAATGCAGCTATTCCTTTAGTTTGTAGGGCCAAAGCGTCATAGTATGCCCTTTGAGCTGTCATACTTGTAATAAGTGTCTCACTCTCAATTGTGGCGAGCATACCAATAGCAAAATCGACTATTTTTTGGGCTTCTTGAAAAATTTCACTAGCTTCATCTGGTCTATCTAGCCGACGATATAATTCATTAGCTTGTGATTCAAGTTGGCTGGCTCGAGTTATTTTAGATAAGGCTAAATATAATCTTTGTTCCATAAAACTTGAACAAATTTCGCTTGCTCGATTATAATACAAAGAAGCAATATTGAATGTTCTTATGGCTTGCTTGAACCTACTCTCTTGAATTAAAACTGATCCTTGGCTCCAAAAACGCTCAGCTTTAGCAACAATACGTTCTTTAAGCATATTATCGATCATGTCTCTAAGTTTATCTTTTTCTTTATGATATTTATTGAAAATAAAGTCAGCTTTTTGTAAAGATGAACGAGAACGTAACAAATATTTAAGTTTGCGTTCAGAATTTTGTTCAATTTGAGATTTATAAAGATAATATAAATAATGTACATGAGCAAATCGTGCTTTGGCAATAGTCCCATCAACAGCGTTTTCATCTTCTTTCAATTTGTTGAATTCTTCAAAAAGATTGAAAGATTGTTCTAATTCATTAATCTTAGACTCAAACTTTTCTACAATGTAGCTCCGAGCGACGTGAGACATAGCCTCGGAATAATTGGTCCATTTGATCATCTCATGATAAATAGTATCTCCTTCTATGCCTCGAGATGCTCTGGATCTAACGATGAGTTTATTACCTTCATTATACTGTATATAAGCTTGATTGTACTTTTTATCAGCTAAAAATTGATCGGCTTCGATTATATGCATCATACCTTCATAAAAATAGGATAAAACACGGGCAGTAACATTATCATCACCGCTTTTTCTAAAAGCGTCATAAACAGATTTGAAATCGTAATAGCTTTTGGTTAAATTTGAATATGATGGCTCATAATGAATAAATATGAATGTCGGAATATTCTGCATAGATTGGGGACTCAAATCACATCAAATAGGAATTAAAATAATAAAATAAAAAACCACCGATATTCTCAGATCAAAAAAAACCATTTTAAAAAAGAAGAACTCAGAAGAGATTATTGTTATTCAAACATTCTATGCATTCTGGACTTAAATTCATTTGAAAAGAATTATAATATGTATCTTTTATAGAAACAAGAAGGTATATGAGTAATTATCTGCTAATATTTGATTTGGATGGTACATTAGTTAATTCAAAAATAGAGTATAATGAACTGAAAGCTGATTTAAGAGCATTAATACATGAGATGGTTTCAGAGAAAGAGTATGAACTCATAACTGGTGTTTCAAGATCAATTTTGGAACTGGTTGAATTAATAGCTAAAAAAGATCTAAATGGTCAAAAAACAAAAAAGGCATGGGAAATAGTTGAGGATTATGAGTTGAGGGGTTATGAAAATGTAGAAATAGATCCAGATGTTATTCCAACTCTCGAAAAAATCAAATCGAATGGACATATAATTGCCATTCTCACTAATAATTCCAAAAAATTGACTCGAATAGCAATGAAAAAGTATGAATTTGATAAATATATTACCGAAGTAATTACCAGAGACGATGTTAAGAGAACAAAACCAGATCCAGAAGGGATAAAGAAATTAATGACTAAATTTGATAAAAACGCAGACAAGACTATTTTCATTGGTGATTCTTGGCTTGATGCTCAAGCAGCAGAAAATGCCGGTGTACAATTTATTTATTTTAGGGATAAAGCATTTACAAGGGATAAAAAGAAAAAACCAACAGACATAAAATTAATAGATACAATAAACGAAATTTTAGAGTTTATTTAAAAATAACATGATTTAAATACTGTTGATAGGAAGTACATAACAACATCTATAAAAAAGTGAGTGAATATGGTAAAATTAAGATTGTATTTTAGAGGATTACTGACTTTGTCCTCGTTGTGGGGCATGGTATTCGCCTTAATAATTGGTATAAATCTCATTATTATGTTTTTTGGAGATCCTGAAATGGCACCAATGGCATTACTTACATGGGTGCCTGTATTATTAGCATTGGGAATTGTGTTTTTTCAATTCCTTATAGGACCATTTATTATGGATTTAATGCTACGATTTGTCTACAATATGACTTGGATTGAAGTTGAACAGTTACCTCCTCATTTAAAACAATTTGTTGAACAAAAATCGCAAGAACATGGTATATCGATAAAAAAAATAGGCATGATTCATGATCAGAATCCAGAAGCCTTTACATATGGGCATTTCAAAAAGAATGCAAGAATAGTTCTTTCGGATGGTATTCTTACATTATTAAATCCCGACGAACAAATAGCAGTAGTAGCACATGAGATGGGACATATCGCAAATAGAGATTTCTTATTCATGACAATGGCTAGTGCAGTCCCAATACTATTTTACGTTATATATTCAAGTAGTAGAGGAATAATGAGGTTTTCTAGATTTACTTCATCTAGTAGTAGCAAAGGTAAAGATAATAGTGCAGCTATAATTGTTGCAACAATGTTAATGATAATGGTTGTGTCGTATATTTTTTATTTTATCAGCCAGTTTGTGGTTCTATTCTTAAGTCGAGTGAGAGAATATTATGCAGATAATTTTTCTGGGAAAAATACTGGAAAACCCGCTTCTCTTGCAAATGCACTGGTAAAAATTGCGTATGGATTAGTACGCACAGAATCTCATTATAGTGAACAGATTGAAAATGATAAGGTGGACAGTCGAACAAGAGTTAGTATGAATAGAAGGAGAGGATTCAGCCATGCTATTCGTTCCCTCAATATTTCCGAAGTTGGAACATCAAAAGGTTTTGTACAAACAGCATATGGAACTTCAGATATGACTGCACAACAAACAGTTCAAAAACAAGCCCCCTCAATTAATCCTGAAATTGTAGCAAAAGCTGGCGCATGGGATTTAGAGAGCCCTTGGGCTACTGTAATTGAGTTACAGTCAACTCATCCTCTAATAGCTAAAAGAATACTTGCTCTAGAAGACCAAGCAGAAGACATGAATCAACAAAGATCTTTTCCGGGGTTGGGTACTATACAAATTAAAGGTGATTTATGGGGTAAATTTTTCGTGGATTTATTCTTAAACTATTTTGCTCCGACACTTCTTATAGCAATACCTGTTATAAGCGTAATAGTCTCACTTATTGTTGGATACCACTTTTTATTGGGGTTAGGCATAGGTTTGATTTTATCTGGTCTCTTATGGGTTTGGCGAATATATGTAAGATTTCCAAAAGTTAAAGATCCAAAATTAATTACGGTAGAAGGTGCTATTACAGATATTACTGCCAAAGGTTTTGCGGGTGCTTCACCTATTAGAGGTAAACCAATTAAGCTTCAGGGGATGATAATAGGCAGAGGACAAGCAGGCTATTATTTAAGCGGTGATACTGTTATAAGGGATCGCACGGGTATAATGAGATTACTTTATAATCCAATAATTGGCTTGCTAAGACTATTTGCAGCTCTAACTAAAGTGGACAAATTAATTGGCTCTCAAGCAACAGCAATAGGTTGGTATAGACGAGCTAATAGTCCTTATGTTGAAATAAAAAGGATTGAATCAATTGAAGGAAGAAAAATGCGTTCTTTCAGAGACACACTAAATTGGGTTTTGGTGTGGGTATTATTTGGCGTAGGATTAATCTGTATTATAAGGGTCGCTGGTATCGCTCTTGGTTTTTAATCTCTTTGTGCTTTAACCTTACAAATCCTTTTTTTCTCTTTTTCAAGTTAAATTTAGAGAGTAACTATTCTTCTATTTTTTTTATGTTAAACAATAAAGAAGTGCTAATACTCAATATTTAAATATAGACCATAGAACTTTTGTTTGTTATTAGGTGAAATATATATGAGTGAAGATGAAAAGTCTGATGTTCATTCAGAGGAAGTTACAGAAGAAGAAACTAAAGAAGAAACAATTTTAGAAAAATATCAGAAGGCAGGAAATGTAGCCAAAAATATTCTTCAATCATTGAAAGAAATGGCTAAACCTGGCGTTAAGGTAATGGATTTATGTAAAAAAGCTGATGATATGATTGCGGAAGCAAACATGAAACCAGCATTTCCTCTAAATGTGTCAATCAACAATCATTGTGCCCATTATACAGCTGCATGGAAAGATGAGTTGGTGCTTAAAGAAGAAGATATAGTTAAATTAGATTGTGGGGTTCATTATGATGGATACATTGCAGATACAGCTCTCACAATAGCTTTTGATGACGTTCATAACGATTTAATAAAAGCTTCCCAAGAAGCAACTAATACTGCTGTAAAGTTCATCAGAGCAGGAGGTTACACAGGTAAATTAGGCGATTTGATTGAAAATATCATCGAAGGAGCTGGTTTTACAAGTGTTAAAGATCTCTCTGGTCATCTATTAATGCAATATACTTTACATGGGCCAAAACAAGTACCCTGTGTTTCAGGACGTCAAGGAGACCTGATTCTCCAAGATGAAGCATATGCAATAGAAACATTTGCTTCAACAGGTGCAGGACAATCACATGCTGATAAAACCAAAATGTACATAGTTCAATTAGCTGAAGGAAGATTTCCATTAAGAACCAGAGCAGCAAAGGATGTACTTAATCTAATGGATAGAGAATATCATCGATTACCAGTTGCAACAAGATGGATATATAAAGAATTAGGCGCTGCAAAAGCAAAAATGGGTATAAGAGAATTAGAAATGAAAGGTGCGTTATACAGACACTATGTTTTATGTGATACAAAAGAAGCTATGGTATCGCAGCATGAGCATACTGTCTATATAAGTGAAGAAGGACCGATACAAACAACATAAAAACACTTTTTTTTTCTCAATTATTATTTCGATTCAATTTCTGTGCGATTGTCTCTAGTTTTCAATTTTTTTTTCGAGAGTAAAATCTTATAAGCATTAGACGAACTAAAGGATATTCGATGTTTATTGATGAGTATAATGATAGAAGTGTACAGATTAGCTTATTTCGTTTTAATTCTGATATGTTGGATCTATTTTCTCTATCTATTAAAAACAAATATTCCATTCAACAATAAGATAGAAAATTTACCACCTGTTTCAATTATTGTTCCCACGTTAAATGAAGAAAAAAATATCGAAAGATGCCTTAAAAGTTTAACTCACTTGGATTACCCTAATAAAGAAATCATAGTTGTTGATGGTGGGTCAATTGATAATACAGTTCAACTAAGTGAGTGTCTCGCAGATATTGTTATACTAGATGAAGAGTTACCAAATGATTGGGTAGGCAAAAACCACAGTTGTTATTTAGGCTATCAAGCAAGTAAGGGGGACTATTTACTTTTCACAGATGCAGATACGCATCATGAATCTGAGTCTCTGAAAAAAACTATAGGGTTATTAATGAACTCTGAAGCCATATTATTGTCTATGCTACCTTTTCAAAAAGCTGAAAAATGGTATGAATATCTTATTAGTTATTTCTTTTTCCTTAGCTGGTTGGTGGGGGGATCGTTAGGACAAATAAATAAAAAAGAAAACAAACACTCCTTTATGGCTATAGGACAGTATATGCTTTTCAAGAGAGAAGGATATGAGAGAATAGGTGGTCATTTTGCTATTTCATCTATAATATTAGAAGACGTGGCTTTTGCACGATTAGTAAAAGACAAAGGTGAGGGGTTATTATTCATCAATTCAGATCAATTAGTCTCTTGTAGAATGTATCCTGAAGGGTTTAAGTCATTTTATCAAGGATTCCACAAAGGTATTTGGGGTGGCATGACCACACTGCCTGTGAAAAGAAAAATATTTTCGTTTTTATGGGTTTTATACGGTTTATTCGCGCCAATTGTTTTGATTATAGATATGATTAATTTGAGAACAAGAGAATCAATAGTAATTTTGATTATCACTATTCTGCTTTATTTTACATTTGGTTTTGCTTTTTGGTTGAATTGGAAGGATAGAGGTGATCAACATTTGTTGCAGTATATTTTGTATCCTATCGGATTGCTTGTAATTGTTATCATTATCGCTAAATCCTTTTTTGATGCTATAACTGGGCAAGATGTGGTCTGGAAAGGTAGAGCATATGATTCGGGTTTTCTCAAATACAAAATGAAAAATGAAAAATGAATAATGAATAATATATACACTTGTGTTTTATTTTAAAATGAGAGCAAAATAATATAAACAACCATATTTAATAAATATATTATACGAAACTAAATTAAACGGTGAATAAAATGGATGTAGCCCTATTAATAGCCCTTAATACTATCTATGGTATTTTAGCTGCTATCTCTTTTGTTTACCTAGGGTACCTTCTATATAGAAATAAAGCTGGTAACTATCCTCTTTTAGAGGATGAACAACTGCCTTTTGTTTCTATAATTGTTCCCACATATTATGAAGAAGATAATATTGAAAGATGCCTTGAAAGTTTATCTAAACTCGACTATCCAAAAAATGAGATTATAGTTGTAGATGGAGGAAGCAAAGACCGTACAGTCAGTAGGGCTATGAGATATGCTGATACAATAATAGTTGATTCTACGTTACCTGAAGGATGGATAGGAAAAAGTTATGGTTGCCATTTAGGGTATCAAGTCGCTAAAGGTGATTTGTTTTTATTTACTGATGCTGACACATATCATGAACCAGAATCACTTAAACACGCTGTTTCTACTTTAAAAGGTTCAAATTCTATGATGTTGACATTGTTGCCCTATCAAAAAGCAGAACGATGGTATGAATATCTATTAGGGTATTACTTTTTCCTTTCATGGCTTGTTGCTGGCGCAATAGAAGAAATTAATGATGTCAATAATCCAAATGCATTTTTAGCAATAGGTCAGTATTTACTCTTTGAAAAAGAATGCTATGAAGGATTAAATGGTCATGTGTCAATATATACTTCAATAGTTGAAGATTTAGCTCTTGCAAAAAGATGTAAGAAAATGGGCTATAAGATGCACTTTATGAAGTCTAGAAAATTAGTTAAATGTAGAATGCATCCAGGGGGAATACAAAGTTTATTAGAAGGCTTCAATAAGTCTATAATTGGGGGATTTCAGACACTTAGTAAACGTAGAGTAATGTATGCTACTTTTTGGATAATCAATGGCATATCTGCACCAGTATTTGTAGCTCTAGCTGTTCTCTATCGACCATATAAACCAATAGGCATTACATTTAATGTGGTTCTCTATTTAGTCTATGCTGTTACTCTAACTTTTTATTGGATACATAAAGGTGATTCAAATCCTGTTTTTTCTTTACTTTATCCTATTGGGTTACTGGTGGTTATTATATCAGCCATAGTTGCTTTAGTCTATCTTATAACGGGTACTGCTATTAAATGGAAAAATAGAACCTATGCTATAAAAAAAGATAAGAAAACCAAAAAATCAGAAAAAGAACAAGATAAAGTTGACTTACAAACATAGTAAATAGCAAGGAAAATGAGATGTTCATGATTTTCTTTTCTTTTCTTTTGAAAGTCTTGAACAAACACACATATTAACCAATAAAAACCAATAAAATGAAATAAAAGTTAAAAAGTGTGTGCCCAAGTCAATGTATGAAATATATTTTGTCTATTGATCAAGGGACTACAGGTACTCGAGCTATGCTGTTTGATAAAAGCGGTAAAGAAATTGCTAAAGCATACGAGGAGCACGAACAGATTTATCCAAAACCTGGATGGGTGGAACACTCACCATTAGAAATTTGGCAAAAAACCCTTTCAGTCATAAAAGAGGCAGTAAAAGAAGCTAATATAGATTATAATTCCATAGAGAGTATAGGAATAACTAATCAGCGTGAAACGGTTATAGCATGGGACAAAAAGAGCGACGAACCTTTACATAATGCAATTGTATGGCAATGTAGAAGAACATCAAAAATGTGTTCAGAATTAAAACAACAAGGCTATGAAAAATTAGTCCAATCTAAAACAGGGCTCGTTTTGGATCCTTACTTTTCAGGCACAAAAATAAAATGGCTATTGGATCATAGTAAGAAAATTAACAAATGTCTGGAAAAAGGCGATTTGGCAGTAGGTACAATTGATTCATGGTTAATATGGAAGTTAACAGGTAAACACATTACTGAACATTCTAATGCCTCAAGAACGCTTCTCTATAATATTCATAATTGTTCGTGGGATGATGATCTCCTTGAGATGTTAGGTGTTCCTAGATCTATTTTACCTGAAATACGTCCTTCAAGTGATCCGAATTATTATGGATTTACAAAAAAAGAGTTATTTGGAATTGAGATACCTGTCAGTGGATGTGCAGGGGATCAACAAGCGGCACTATTTGGGCAGAATTGTTTCAAAGAAGGCGAAGTCAAAAACACATATGGAACTGGTAACTTTCTATTAATGAATACTGGAAAAGAAGCTGTTTCGTCAGACAGCGGATTATTGACAACTGTTGCATGGAATATAGACAATGAAACTTACTATGCTCTAGAAGGGAGTATATTTAATACTGGTTCTGTTATTCAATGGCTTGAAAAAGGATTAAGAGTGTTAGAAAATAAGGAAACACTTGTAGAGGTGATGAACACTTATCCAGATACAAAAGATGTGTATTTTGTTCCCGCATTTGCTGGATTGGGGGCTCCTTATTGGGATCCATATGCAAGAGGTACATTAATGGGAATTACTGGTGGTACTAGCAGAGAACATGTTATCCGCGCTGCGTTAGAATCCATAGTTTATCAATCACAAGCTGTTTTTGATGCAATGGAAAAAGATTCTAATATCTCGATTAAATTATTAAGAGTTGATGGTGGAGTAACAAATTGTGAGCCGGTATTACAATTTCAAGCTGATATCTCAAATGTAACAGTGCAAAAACCAGTGGTAAGTGAAACTACAGCTTTAGGTGCTGCATATTTGGCTGGGTTGGCTACTGGTTATTGGGCGAGTTTAGATGATATTAAAAAGAACTTTTTAATTGAATGTGAATACTCACCAAAAATGGATAAAGATGAGGTTGAAACAAGGTTGAGTAGATGGAAACAAGCGGTAGAAAGAGCAAAGCAATGGGCAAAGGATTGAAAAATGAATCATATTTAAAATAGATTAACCTTTGATTTATTTTTTTTATTTGTCGTACTACAAAACCTTTTTTTTATGAGAAACAAACTACTATTAGAGCAAGTGAAATTCAAAAAGAGAGGTAAATATGAATTTAAATCAATATTTTGACCCAGATTGGGAGAAAAAAATTAAGCAAAGAATTAAAGACGAGAAAGAGCGCGATAGAAAATTACATGAATCGGTAGCAAAAATGAGAAAGCAAGAGGTGAACTTTCCGGGCTTTGATGGGAAGATGGAAGAGCTAATAGATGGTATAAGAACCATCCCTAATTACCAGTTAGTAAAGGGTTTTATAAGAGAAAAAATTTTACCTAATAAGCCTAGCATTACTTATCGTGAACTAGCTTTAAACGCAAATGTTCATCCTGGGGTGGCATTAGTTATTATGTATGATTTATACAACGATAAGTTGGAACAAGAACTAAAAGAAATGGAAGAAGATCAAGCTGTTTCTCATTAAAAGACTAAAAGCCATTTGAAGAAATTGAAATAGACTTACAATCCCTTCTTTAATCTTTCAACTAATGAGAAGGGAAGATCCAATCTTTTCATCTTTTTTTCAAGGGGATCAAGATTATAATTTAAATGAATTAATTCTGCCTTAAAGTTATTAAAGTCAAGGATACCATAAAAAGCACCAGAAACGCCATGGCGAGGTTGACCAACTGATCCAGGGTTCATAAACAATTGGGAACCTTCATTTAATTTTGCCGTTACTGGAGAATGTGTGTGACCAACCAGTAAAATATCTGTTTTTGCCACATTAAAACAATTCACTAAGTCTGTTGTTTGATATTTATTCTCAATTTTATATGCAGTATAAGGAAGCAGATAGTCAAACGGATTATTTGGTTTGCCATGGACAAGATAGACTGATTTATCATTGTATTCTATTGTTTTTTCATAGGATAGTGAAGAGAGCCACTCTAAATTTTCATTGGATAGTTGTGATTTAGTCCAATGAATCATTTGCTTTGCTGTGGGAGTGAAATAGTTTATATCTAACTTTTCTATTACTCCTGCATCATGATTACCCATGATGCTTATTGAGCAGTTTTCTTTAACCAACTCTATACATTCATTAGGCCATGCATAATAGCCTACGATATCTCCAAGACAAATGATCTCTTCTATGTTGTTCCTGTTTTTAATATCAGATAAAACTTTTTTCAAAGCTGGAAGATTCGAGTGAATATCTGAAATCACAGCTATTTTTGTCATATTAACTAAAGACTGAAAAACTTTTATTTTATATCTTCTCATAGCAATCAATGAAATTTAAGACAAAAGTGGGGTCAATAGAATTAAGAAACCCATTAATTCTATCTTCTGGTGTGTTAGGAAGTTCTTATTCTTCTTTAGAAAAAATGTATAATGATGGAATGGGTGCTGTTATAACTAAAAGTATTGGACCAAGATCAAGAGAAGGTAACCCTAACCCTAGTGTTTTTGCATTAAGTAATATAAAAAGCATGGTGAATTCAGTTGGATTGGCAAATCCTGGGTATAAAGAATATTCGCATGATTTGGAAAAATTGATGAAAAAAAATGTTCCTACAATAGTTTCAATATTTGGTAGTAATTTGGAAGAGTTTAGCGAGGTATTGGAAGGGATGAAAAATATGCCTACACTAGGTTTTGAACTCAATTTGAGCTGTCCTAATACAGAAAAAGAAGGCATGTCGCTTGGAACAGATCCTGATATTGTTTATGAAATAACTTCTGAATTAAGAAAAAGGACTAAAAAGCCACTTTGGATTAAACTCACCCCAAATGTAACCGATATGATTGAAATAGCGGAAGCAGGTGTTAAAGGGGGGTGTGATGCTATAGTTGCAATTAACACTTTGAAAGCAATGGTTATTGATATCCATACAGCAAAACCCGTATTAGGTTTTAAAAGAGGAGGCTTATCTGGTTCTGCTATTAAGCCTGTAGGAGTACGATATGTATATGATCTATATGAACGTTTTAAAGATCAAGTACCAATAATTGGCGTTGGAGGAATAACAGATTACAAGGATGTAATTGAGTATATTTTAGCTGGAGCACAAGCTGTAGAAATAGGTACTGCACTAGGCGTGGCATATCCTGGCAATAAAATTAGATTATGGTTACAAAAAATAGGCCAATTTTTAGAAGAAAGAGAAATGAAATCGATAGAAGAGCTAGTAGGAGGTGCTCATGAATGAAATTGGGGCAGTTTGGTGGACAGCCTGTAATTTGTAAAATACAAAAGATAAGAAATGAATGTAATGACACTAAAGTATTCTATTTAGAAACTCCGTTTAAAATTGAAAACGTTATTCCAGGCCAATTTGTAATGCTTTGGGTTCCTGGTGTAGATGAATATCCCCTAGGCGTGGCTGGATACAAGCAGAATGTCTTAGAAATCGGGGTGGCGAGAGTGGGAGAAGGAACTGAAGCTCTATTTGCTATGAAAGAAGGAGAAAAAGTGGGAATAAGAGGTTTTTTTGGAAAGGGTTTTAAACCAACTAAAAATGTTGCACGCGTAATTATTGGTGGTGGATTTGGTATGCCACCACTAAAGTTTCTTTTATGTGATCTTCTTAAGAGAAATGAAAATGAACCTATTCATGTATTTCAAGGGGCAAAAACAAAATCTAAATTGATGTACATAGATTTGATGGAAAAATTGCATGATGATAAAATTATTGTTTTTCATGGATGTACAGATGATGGTTCATATGGATACCAGGGTTTTCCTACTCTAGATTTTGTAAAATTTCTAGAAGACTATGATGAACCAGTAGAGTTGTATGTTGCTGGACCAGAAAAGATGATGAAAGCAATATTTGATTTGGGTAAGAAATATCCTCAAGTAGTAGATATGCAAATGAGTTTAGCAGATCGTCATATGCGATGTGGTTATGGTGTTTGTGGTGCGTGTGTTGTAGATCCAACAGGGGATAGAATATGTATAGACGGACCTGTGTTTAATACCAAACAATTGGAGAAAATAACTGATTTCGGTAAATATGCAAGAAAAGCAAGTGGTGAAAAGGAGCCAATATAATGTGGAGTTTAGAAAATCTTCAGGTGTGGGATATAGAAGCAAAAAAATTCACCCTGAAAACTATCTCTATTCAAGAAAAAGATACTGAGAAAAAGAAAACAATAGATTGCAAAGGATTATTGGGTATACCTGTTGGAATGGATATCCACGTGCATTTTCGAGAACCGGGTTATCCCCATAAAGAAGATTTTACATCGGGAGCTAAAGCAGCAACACATGGGGGTTTATCAGCTGTTTTAGATATGCCCAATACTTTACCTGTTACTGATAGGGTAGAAGCTCTAATTAAAAAAAGAGAATTAGCAAAAAAACAACAGTTAGTGGATGTATTTCTAGCAGCAGCTATCACAGATAAAAATCTCAATATGATAGAACAAATGTATGATTATTGTGATGCATTCAAGGTTTTTATGTCCGAATCGTTCGGTAGTCTCTCTATTACACAAAAAAATATAGAAAAAGCTCTATCGATATTAGCAAAAAAAGGGTTGAAAGATAAACCAATTTATTTTCATGCAGAAGACCCAGAAATCCTAAAAAGAAATTCAACAAAAAAAGATCATTATGAACAAAGACCTCCAGAAGCTGAAGCACTAGCTGTTCAACAAATAGTAAAGTGGGCAGAAAAATATCCTACCCTACATTTGCATATAACACATGTGAGTAGCTCGCTAGCTGTTAAAACAATAAAAACAAAAAAGATTATGAACATAACTACAGATACATGCGCAAGATATCTCTATTTGAATAAAAATAGTGATTTAGATTATTGTAAGAAAAAAGTGAATCCACCATTAAGGGAAGAGAAAGATTCTCAAGCGTTAATAAACGCATTATCTCAAGGGATAATTGATATGATAAGTTCAGATCATTCTCCACACACCATTGACGAGAAGAAAGATCAAGCGACTTGTCCAAGTGGAATGCCTGGTGTACAAGAATTATTGCCAAGTTTGATTAATCTGGTTAAAAAAGAAGCAATAGAATGGAAAAGGGCAATAGAAGCGTACTATATTTATCCCAATAGATTGTTTGGAAAAAATGTTAAAGGGTTGAAGTGTTATGAAGAAGGAAATATAGTTATCATAGATATAAATGAACCCTATAGTATAACTAAAGACTGGATCCAATCTAAATGCGGCTGGTCTCCATTTGAAGGAAGAACATTTTATGGAAAATTTAAACATGTTTTTGTAAAGGGTATAAAAGTAATTTAACAACTAAAAATAAATTAGTAAAAGAGAGTGAAAAAATGAATTTTGTTAAAAAATATCTCAAAGCAGTAGAAGAAAAAAACAGTGTATTGTGCGTGGGATTAGATCCTGCAATTAAAGGACAAAGAGAAAAAAATGTTATGAAAGATACAAATCGAGTTAAATTTATGAGAAATATAATTGATCTTGTATCAGAACATACGAGTGTTGTTAAGATTAATAGGCAATACATACTTGGTTTAACTACAAAAGAAATACAAGAGATTAATGAGCACATTCATAGTAAAGGAATGCTTTCAGTTATAGATCATAAACTTGGCGATATCGGAAGCACAAATGATTCTGCTCTATATTGGTTTAGAGAAGAAGGTTTTGACGCATTTACCTTTTCACCTTTTGCAGGAAATATTGAGGAAGCGACACAAAAGGCTCATGCATTAGATATGGGAATAATAGTTTTAGCATTAATGTCAAATCCTGAGGCTATATATCAAAAAGAAGCAAAAATAGAAAAACAGCCTCTATATGAATATATAGCAAAAAAGATAGGTGAATATAATGCGGATGGATGTGTAATAGGAGCTACAGGACATGTTAAAAAAGAAGATATAAAGAAAATAAGAAATGCGGTGGGAGATAATGTTATTGCGTTAGTGCCTGGGGTAGGTGCTCAAGGTGGAAGCGCGGCATTGTTACTAAAAGAGTTTGGAGATAAGACCATGGTCAATGTAGGTAGGGGAGTAATATACGCAGAAAATCCCGAAGAAAAAGCAAAATACTATAAACAATTGTTTAATAATCAAAGAAAAAAACAATAGAAAAACCAAGGGCGATTTTATCTCTAAAAAATGCCCTTATTCACAATTTTCTTTTATGAGTTGCTTAATATCTTGCGAGATAACATCATCAGGAAGTTTTAGACAAATAGACCAAATTTCTGCAATAGTTACTGTAGAATGGATTTTTACGCCTAGATCAGTTAAGTCAGAGGTATTACCTTCACTACGATCTATAAGTACAACAATATCGTCTACTATCAAATTCATTTCTCTTAATGCTTCTATACCAGGAACCTTACTTCCACCAGTAGTTATAAGATCATCAACCAAAATAACTTTGGCTTGATCATGAATAGAGCCTTCTACAAGTTTTTTCAAACCATGACCCTTAGCCTCTGGACGAACAATTAGAGCGGGAATATGCATAGTATAGCCTAAAACAGCAGAAAAAGGAACACCCGCAACAGCTACACCTGCAACAGCATCATAATCCCCAATATCAATAATTGTGTCTTGATAGCAGTCTATAACATGTTTGAAAACCTTAGGAAATGAAGGTATTAAACGTAAATCAATATAAAACCAAGATTTAGCGCCAGATTTTAAAGTAAATTCTCCAAATTTGATAATATTTTTTTCGACTAAAAGTTGAATTAATTTAGTTTTTTTATTTGTAGGACTATTCATATTTCTTTCAGCTCATTAATATTAGTTCGATGTAAAAACTATCTCATCTTCATTTAATGTGAGTAGCCCAGAACTTAAATCAGGCCTATTTATCTCAGCCTTGCAAATTGGGCAAACATTTTTGTGTTGTAACCATGTAGTAAAATGATCTCTATGGGCAGCATAGTTACAATTAGGGCAAAGTAAAACATTTATAGACGTAACATTGGTAAAACTAAACTCTTGAAGGCAGACAATGCATTTATTGCCAGAAATAGATTCTTCAATGAGATTTGCCCATGCTTGGTATTCTCTTACTTTCTGAGAATCATTTTCCTGTTGTATTTTATCAATTAAAGAGTCCAATGTTGTAGAAATTTTTGCCCTGTTAACGAAGGAAGGAACCTTCTCAGAAGAATTCATGGCGTTCTTAACTTGTTTGAGAAAATCAGCGGTTTCTTCTTTTATCTTAGGAACAGCTTTACGGAAATTAGTCTCAATCTCAGCGGTAAACTTTCTTACTCTTGTTGTAATCCCTTTGTTAATGGGATATGTTTTACCGCAATAAGGACAATAAATGCTGTTTTTTGGTATGGCTCTGTAACAGTATCTGCAATTAGTTATTTTTTACACCTACTTTAGTCACTTTCACTGATGATAGAATAAAAGAGAACGGGTATTTAAATCTATTATTTCTAGATTATAATTTTAACAAAGAGAAGTGAGTTATCTGTTAAGGTCTGTCTAGGAAAGATAAAAACTAAAAATTTTATTTTACTTTTTTTCCTTTTCCTCTGTGTAATCTACATCCGTTACTATTGGTTTTGTGTTTTCACACTGCGGACAATAGAAATAACTACCGCCCGATGGAGGGTAATACCTTTCCATACCAAGTCCACAGTATTCACACACTTCAGCTATATCCTCAAATTCAAGACTGATTTTAAGGAAATCGTGCGTTTCAAAGAAATATCTTGCATGTTTGATAGATTCGAGCATCTGTTCTTTATCTGTTAACTCAATAAGGGCACTGTGAATTTTATGCTGGGAAATATATTCGAATGCAGGGCGAGGTTGAATTTTACCATTAGCTAAGGGATTAGCCCCAATATATAGTTTATTGGTGGAGTTGACAATCATCTCAGCGAGAGAACGATTTTGTAAGCCTAGTCCCCTCATATTAAAGGGAATAAGATAAATATCTAGATCTGCAATTGCATTTACAAAAATTGAAACAGTACCGATAGGCTCTCGTGAAAAACCTCCGAAATAATTAGTGTTTTTTCTAAGAGTTTTGAGATATTTGTTGATAAGATTCGTGTCACGCCTATCTGTAAGGGTATAATCTAAAATTAAAGCTATGGGCTTGAAATTTAATTGACCGAGAAGGGATGTGAGGGTCTCAAACGTATCATACTTTACAATAAGAAGAAATTCTGCAGTAGGAACCTTTTTGTGTATATCGTTTAGAAGAGTAACCATCTTGTTATTGTTATAGAGGTAAAAAAGGAAAGACGTAGCCCCAGCATCATTTAGACGTTGCATGAGTTCAGGTAAAATATCTGGTTGTTTTAAATAATGGTCATCAGGAATTTGCTCGAATGTTGTATATCTAATAGACCCTACAATTACTCGGCAAATTTTGTTAAACAATTCGTTGGTGTCAGACATAGCTCTGATAAATAGTTTTAATATAATGTTATAAATTTATTGTGCAAAAAAAGCAAAAATTTGTTTTATAAGTAAACATACTTAGGATTAGAAAAGGAGAGGGCTATTTAACTAGTAAGGTTTAAATAAATAAGTAAAATATCAATACTAGATTCTAATGCAAATAAAACGAAAAGAAATAATCCAAACACAGAAAGAATTAAGTGAACTGATTGGTGTCCCTGGACATGAGCAAGAAGTATCTGATTATTTGTTATCACAGCTTGATACTTTGTTACCTAACGCTTGGACTGACCCTATTGGCAATATATTAGGTGTCAGAGAAGGAAATGATCCAAATGGGCTAAAGATATTACTAGATGCTCATATGGATGAGGTTGGCTTTATGATCAATCATATAGATAAAGATGGTTTCATCAGAGTAGATACTCTTGGAGGCATAGATAAAAGAGTACTTTTGGGGAGTCAAATTGTTTTACAAACAGAAAAAAATGAAAGAGTAATGGGTATATTTGGATCTGCACCTCCTCATATTACAAGTGGAGAAGAAAGGGAAAAAGTTCCAGAAGTAAAAGATATGTTTGTTGATATTGGCTGTTCCTCTTATGAAGAAGTTAGAGAAAAAGGATTAGACATAGGCTCAGTTGGTACATTTCACACACAATTTAGACAATTAGATGATGAAACACTAACAGGAAAGGCATTTGATGATCGAACAGCATGTAATGTTATTTTGCAAGTATTAAAATCTTTAAGCGATGAAGCAATTGATAATACAATCATGGTGAATTTTGCAGTACAAGAAGAAGTAGGAACAAGAGGGGCGAGAGTAGGTGCTTATACTCTTGAACCTAATATTGCTCTAGCATTAGAGAACACTATTGCAAGTGATGTACCAGGAGTTAAAGATTACAAGGTCGTAACTGCATTGGGAAAAGGTCCTGCTTTAACAGTAGCTGACAGATCAGTTATTGTTCCGAGAAAAATAATTCATAGGTTAAAACAAGCAGCAAAAGAATGTGGTGTGGAATATCAGTATAAAAAACCCACTTATGGAGGATGTGACGCGGGAGCAATTATGCTAACAAGACATGGTGTTCCTAGTGGCGTCGTTTCAGTGCCCTGTCGTTATATTCATGGACCTGTGGGTTTACTAAAAATTCAAGATATTGAAAATACAATTAAACTCGTTAAAACATTTTGTAAAATACTTTAATTAATTTTTTTTTCTCGCTTAATTTACTTGCCATTTTTTACTCTTTTTTAAATGAAATGAATTATATTTGCTATTTGTTCTTTTTCTGAGCATTTCTGATAACCTCAATAAATGCTTTTTCAAGACTTTTCTCATTAATGGCAGATACAATTTTGTAATTGATGTTAAATTTATCAGCAATGTTTTTTATTTCTTCTAGACTTATCTCATGATAATCGTGCATATCTTGTTTAGTCCCAAATAGAATTAAATGAGGAATATAATTTAGTGTCTCTGCAACTTCTCGTACCCATTTAGCTAAACCGGTAAAAGTAGACCTACGAGTAAGATCAAAAACAATAAAAATAACACTAGCTCCTTGATAAAATGTTTTACGGAGAGTTTGGAAACGCTGTTGAGCTGGTAAATCCCAGAGGGTAATTTTATATTCTTCTAAGTCAACTTGAAGCGTGATACTAGCAATATTTTGTCCATATTCTTCAGTTGTAATTGTATCACAAAGTGTTTCAAGGATGCGAGTTTTACCTGTTCCAGCATCTCCAATAAAGACGAATTTAAGGTTTTGCACAAGAAGTATCTATCCTAGCTAATAAAAAACTTTCTCAATAATTTTCACATCAATAATAAGAACAAAAAATGAGGAAGTAAGTTAAATGAATTAATACAAGATTCTATCTTATACTCTTGAATATTTGTTGAATATTTGTTTTTGTAGATAAAAATGGTCTAAGTGAAAACGAAACTTTCTTACTTATTAACTCCAGTTAAAAATATTTTCAGTTGATCTTCCATTAGCTGGAGAATTTCTTCTTCTGAAGGTTCGGTATCTAATTCATATTCCAAAAAGCCTATCTCCCCTAATATGGCTTTTGTGATATTAAAAAAGGTGTAAGCCATACTAGATGGTCTTACATCCTCTCTAATTACTTGCTTGTCTTGAGCTTTCTTGAATAATTGTTCAACTATTCTAACGCCATAAAGATATTCATCTTGTTTTTGTAAGATTGGTTTTAAATGTGGATCTGTATACTCTTTTTGAAGTAATAAAAAGAATTTTCGTGATTTTATTACTACTTCTAATACTTCTTGTAAAATCCATTTAAGACCCGATTTGAAATCTTCAAGAATTGTTGGACTTTTTTCAGCTATTCTATCCCATAATGAATGATTGATTTGCATACCAATTTCTGACAGTTTTTCAAAGATTTCCCTTTTGTTTCTGAAATACTTATAGACACCTGCCTCTGAGATCCCTTCTCTCTCTGCAATATCTTTCATTGTAGTACGGGCCACACCGTTCTCTAAAAAGACATCAATTGCTGAGGATAAAATTGATAATTGCCGGTCTTCAGCTGACTTCCATTCTGTTTTCTTGTTCTTCTTTTTATCTTTCATCAAATCACAAAAGTGAGTAATTACTAACTTTTATAAAGCTGAATAGTATATTAATGTTATTAATGTTAATTGGTGTTGTTACTAAAAAGATTAACTCCTTGAGGAATATATCATGCGTTACATTCTAAATTTGGTAAATAAAACTTTTAGACGCCGTTTAGGCAAAAATATTGGTACATTGATTGGAATTGCTCTTTCAGTTAGTCTAATGGTCGGTGTACAAATAACAATAAACTCTTTTGCTGATGAAGCAGTTGGATATTTCGTTGAATCTATTGGTGAGAAGGACATTGTTATTAGTGGAACTAACTATCCAATAAATAATTACACAAACGTCATAGAAAATATTGAACAATCTGATCTTGAGTATGCTGGGCTAAATGTGCGGGTTACCCAAAATGTTGCAGTATACAATCTAAAAACTGGTGATCTTAGAAAGAGGGTTAATTTTAATGGCATCAAACCAGATGAAAATCCCCTTTTTGGTTATTTTTATGATGAAAATGGTACAAAATTCACCCCTGAAGTGTTTTCTAATTTACTAGTTAATAATCGTTCTGTATTGGTGGGTTATGGTCTACGAGATAGGTTGAATTTATCAATTAATGATACAGTAACAATTAGAATAGGTCAACTTGACTTGTCGTCTTTCAGCTATAACTATGTTACCTATGATTTTTTTGTTGTAGGAATTGTTGCCGATCAAGGTAAAGGAAAAGAATATGGGGGTCGTGCACTTTGGACATCCATTGATAATCTCCGCTCCTTTATGGGTTACAATGAAAGTCAAGTCTCAGAAATTAACATAGCATTAACCGCAGACCGTGACAAAAACCCTGTTTCAAGTGAGGAAGCTAAAAATGCTGAGGCTAAATTACAAAGAATTCTGAGAACGGATGAAACGGGGTATTTTGTGATTGCATTCAGAGCTCTGGTTCTAGATACTGCAGATACAATTATATCTGATGTATTGTTGACATTTAATATCTTTGGCGCTTTAATCATCTTTTCTGGTGTACTATTACTTGTTAATATCCAACTTATTCAAGTAGAAGACAGAGTTCAGCAATTGGGCATTATGCGTGCAATAGGCTCAAGAAAAAGTGAAATCATTAGCATGTTTTTCATTGAATCAATCATTTTGGGTTTTTTTGGGTCACTGCTAGGTTTGCTGGGAGGATATGGAATGTCTGTTTTTCTTGTTTGGCAGATTGGACAAACCTTTTTTGAAGGTGCAATAATCATTAGACCTGTTGTAACACTGAGCGCACTTATTTATTCTGTTGTAATTGGACTTGTATTAGCAATAGGGGCAGGGGTTTTACCAGCGATCAAAGCAAGTAGAATCGATGTTATTGAAGTTATTAGAGGAATTAAGAAGTCGAAACCAAAAACAACCAATTCAGCTATTTTGGGTGTAGGATTGACTTTAATAGCTGCTGGATTAAGCATATTTTTCATTAGAAATTCAGTTTCCTCTTACTTTATAAGAGCGGGGTGGAGTACAGCTATTGGTCAATGGTTCTTTATGGGGGCAACTGTGGGTGTGTTAATCGGATTGTGTACGATATTAGGGTATTTATATTCAAAAAAAGTAATGGGTACTTCTATGGCATTGTCTCTTATCTTTGTCTCAATATTAATGATGCTCTTCGCTTTACCTGAATTAAAAGATGTGGTAGAGAATAATAAAATGTTGATAACCTGTATTGTAGTTTTAGCGTTAGGGTCAATAATACTTGTAGGAGTTAATTTGGTGAGCGTTACAACGATCATACAAAATATTCTCTACAAAACCCGAATAAAAAAAGGTGTATCATTAATATCAAGTAGATATATGACATCAAAGGGTATCAGAAGCACATTGACCTTTGGTATTTTTGTCCTAGTATTAACCATGCAAATCTTTGCTAGTATATATCAAACGACTTATGCGTATAACACACTAGATTCAATTGAATTTAATGCAGGAGGGGCTCCTATTTATATACAGTTGGATACTCCAGTACAAAATGAATCTTTAGTGAATGTTGAACAAGATTTACTGGAACTTGATTCTTCCATTAGCTATGTACAAGGCATTAATTCCACTCTGACATTTATACGAACTGATCAAGAAGTACAAGAACTAGAAATTCCAGCTGATATATTTCCAGCACGAATAGACCTAATATATAATGAAACGATGAAAAATGAGACAGGATATAAATTTGAGTTCATTTTTGGACAATCTATAGGAAAATTTAATGATAAATATAAACCTGCAGCTTCAGAAGAATATCAAAAAGACTATTCGCTTGAACTTTGGGATCTCTTTTTGAATAGGACAAAATTTGATAATCAAGGTAATATAGATAATGAAAACGGTTTACCGACAGTAATATCAACCTCCTCAATTTTCAAACCTGGGGATATTTTCAATATTACAGGTCTGAATAGATATGGCTTCCCAGTAAACACTACAGTGACTGTATTAGGCGTACTTAAACAATACCCGTTTTCATTATCGGGGGGAATACCTAATTTACTAGTAACTGAGGAATTTGTTTTTAATTTGTGGTTTAACTTTAATTTATATCCAAAGTATACGAGATATCTTGTAAAAACAAATGAAGATTTTCAAGAGGGAAGAAATCCAGAAATCGTTAATAAAATTGAAAGATTCTTTAATGCTAATGATTCAGATTTAGTCAAAAACAATGATTATGTTGCTGCTTCTGTAACCAATGTTTGGGATCAAATGTTAGACATCATTGATTTTGAAATACGAACCTTTGATTTTCTTCAATATTTTATTGGATTTGGCTTAATAGTTGGTGCATTAGGCATGGTTGTCATAGCTATTAGAAATGTTTCGGAAAGAAAACGAGAAATAGGTATGATGCGAGCAATAGGCTATAAGAGGAGCCAAATAATAGGAACAATAATGCTTGAATTGTTCATTTTAGCTGGATTGGGGCTGTTTATGGGGATACTTAACAGTCTTATTATTGGATTTGCTTATGCGCGAGTATACGATTGGCTATTAATCATTCCACTATTGAGGGTGCTTATGTATTCTGGAATAATGATAGGAATTGCATTAATAGCATCAATTATACCCGGAATGAAAGCAAGTCAAATAACGCCTGCAGAGGCATTGAGGTATGTAGGGTGATAAAATGGTAGTCCAAGAGTATGTATTAGAAACAAGGAATTTGCATAAAATTTATGCTGAAGGAACATCAATGGAAGTGCATGCCCTAAAAGGGATAAATTTGCAAATTATGAAGGGTGAGATGGTTGCGATAATGGGTCCAAGTGGCTGCGGGAAAACCACGCTTCTTAATTTAATAGGGGGAATAGATTTCCCCTCGGAAGGCGAGATACTAATTGATGGAAAGCAAATAAACAAATTATCAGATGAAGAAATGACGAAATTCCGTTTATTTAACATAGGGTATATTTTTCAATTGTTTAATTTATTTGAGTTTTTGACTGCACTAGAAAATAGTGTTCTGCCTTTATTACTCACAGAAACTAGCCGTTTTGAAGCTGAAGAAGAAGCAAAAATGATGTTAAGACAGTTAGGTTTAGGAGACAAAATAGATCATTTACCAAGTGAATTAAGTGGAGGAGAACAACAAAGAGTAGCTGTTTCAAGAGCATTGTTAATGAACCCAGCAATAATTTTGGGTGATGAACCAACAGGTGATCTTGACAGAGATACAGCTACTGATATAATGAACCTCTTTATATCAATAAACGAAAATTACGATCAAACGATAATATGCGTGACACATAGCGAATACATTGCTAGCTTCTGCCATAGAATTGTACGAATACAAGATGGAATGATAATAGATCATGGATGGAGGAAGGATAAGCAATGAGCAAAAAATATATAGATCCACACAAAATGCAAAATGCAACGCTTACAGTCAATGTTTTCATAAATAAATTAGAAAGAGAACGTCTAAATCGTTTTAAGAGAAATTTGAAAAAGCTGATACAAAAGGAATTGTCTGCTGTATCTGTGGAGATAAGTGAAATTAATACTTTCTTATTCGTAAGGTGTGAATTTCCATTCTTGGAAGCGTTTGACAAAGAAATACGATTAAATGCAGAAAAAAAGATCAAACAGTTAATCCTAGAATACAATAAGCAGGAAATAGATTTATACATCAAGAAAATTAGCAACAATATAGAAATTAAGGATATTAATAAAATCGTGTTATCAGTGATAGATACTGCAACCATTCCTGAATCAAAAATGTTACGAGAAGAAATACAAGGTAAGAGTGAACATATTGAAAACAGAGTAATTGAACATGTAAGCAATATTTTAAACAAAACGTTTGTTTTTACTTGGGATTTTACTGAATATCCTTCTATTGTAGTTTTACCCGGTTTATTTATTAAAAATGAAATAGATAAAGATTATCTTAATCTTAACTTGTTGACAGAGAACTTGGCGGTAGTTCAATTCGGATATGTGTGGAGAAAAGAAATGCTCAAAATGCTAAACACATTAAGTTTTGCTATTGAAAATCTTTCTATCATGTTTGCAAATGAAAAGATGTTAACGTTTTTAGAGAAGAACATGAATAAGGAGTTATGGAAAACACTAAGAGTAACTTTTGGGTTATTATCTGCAACTCAACAAACACTTGCTGATTTATTAAAAATTGTTACTAGAGTACAAGAATTATATCAAGAGCTGGTAGAAAAAGTAAAAAGTATCAATTTTGAACCGCTATATAAGTATCTCATTGAAATAGAATTACAAGAATGTTGTGAGAGCGATCAACAAATAATAGAGAAGATAAGACAGAATGTAAAGAATACAGATAAAATGATTCTTGATTTAATTAATAAATTTAGAGAGTTCGATAAAGAAAAAACAGGAGATATAACCTCGTTAATTCATGCATTTTCTTATGCTTTAGCAGAAATACAAGTAATTAAATTTTTTACCCAGCGATTTAGAGACATAGCGTTTTTTGAATCTCTCCCCCCTTCCGTTCTATTAGCTAACAATAAAACACTCGAAATGAATGAAAATGAGATAATTAAAGGTGTAGCGCTTTTCCGTTCCTATAAACTATTTGGATCAATAGTTTACGCTCTCAGAGGGGTGAATATGACAATACGGAAAGGAGAAATGGTGGCAATACTAGGGGCATCAGGATCGGGAAAAACAACTCTGCTCAATCTTCTTTCCGGTCTAGATACTCCAGACAAGGGCGGTGTGTTCTTTAAAGGGGAGAATATTCACAAATTAAGCGATAATGAAATCTCTCAAATAAGAAGAAAAGATGTAGGATTCATATTTCAGTATTATAATTTAATCCCGCAACTAACTGTAGTAGAAAATGTTATGTTACCTGGATTAATGATTGGAAGACAACAAAGAGAATTAAAGAGACATGCAATGAAACTTTTGAAGGATGTGGGTATAGCACGATTTGCGAATCAATTCCCCCTTAAATTATCTGGAGGACAGATGCAACGAGTAACAATAGCAAGGGCTATGATTAATGATCCTGAACTACTATTTGCTGATGAACCAACGGGGGATTTAGATTCTACGACAGGAACTGTTGTTGTAAAATTAATCAAAAAATTAAGCAAAGAAAAGAACATGGGTGTAGCATTTGTAACTCATGATATGAATATGGCGGAGATCTGTGACAGGATTGTATACCTACGAGATGGTAAAATTATAGAGAGAGAAAATCTGAAATGAGCTGTTTTAAACTTCAATAAAAATAGAAAAAAGGAAGAAAAAAATAAAGGTTAATATTTTCTCTTATAGAGTGGGAGAAGAGAGAAAACTAACGGCGAGAGAAGAGGAAAGAGTAAGTTCGGGTACATACAGAACCAACAGTTACCGTAACTATAGAGTAAGGGAGTTTGTTATTTGATTACCAACAGATTTCTGGATCAAATTGCTTGGTATGGATATCAAAGAAACCTAAACTCATAATAAATATCGCTGCTCATACCACGTTTCTTTAGTTCCCTTTCTACGTCTAGTTTATCTTTGAGATGAAGATAAACTTTAGGAAAATTCCTTGTTTGTAAACTTATGCTTTTTAGATCTTTACATTTGTATAGATCGTCTTTAGAAATAAAGGTAATAAAATTATTCCCTAGTCCTAGATGCGATAAGTTAGTACATTTCCATACGTCTTTGGGAAAAACACTAAATAAATTATTTTTTATATATAAATGTGTTATAGTATCATTTTCTTCTAGACCTTGGAGGTCGTGTAAATGATTCCCATCAAGATTAATTTTTTTTAATTTTGGAAAGTCGTGTAGTTTTTTGGGAAAAGAAGTAAAAAAATTCCCTCTGAGATCTAATTCAGTAAGGTTAGGCCATTTTTCAGGGGTTAGCGGTAATTGAGTTAAATGCATCTTTGGTAACCGTACACCTGCAAAATCAGCATACCAATTTACGTCGAACACTGTATTTTCCGTAAAATAATAGATATCATGTTCGTTTAACCATCCACTCAAATTATGTCCTGGTTCGTCTTGTTTTTCAGTGGTCAATTTAAATTCTACGTTGGGATGATAATTGTTATACCCCCCTACACGAGAAAACCACGTATCATAATAATTTACATCGGTCGAGAGATAAAGATATTTTGTGTCTTCCTGTTTAGCCAGCAGTGTATGGGCTTGACTATATACTTTCCCATATTCTTTAATCAGTACAAATATGACAGATCCCTCTTTTTTATTATTCTCATTGGTGTCTTTATGGAATACGATATTCTTTAATTTATTTATGTCATGATTATAAATGTTCACTCCATATAACCTCGTATCCATCAGATTTAAAATCAAATCTACGGTATCATAGGTGCCAAATTTGCATAAATCCACCTGCAACGAATAGTTACAAAATAGTTCATTTTCCCATGTTTCCCTTGCATCTTGAAATTCAAATACACGATTGTCTTTATCTAACGGAATAAGTTCAATATTCTTATCCGTTGTCTTTAAAATTTCTGTATAAAGTGCATCAATAGGCGGGTTATCAATACTCTCATAGCTATCGGAATGAGAAATATAAAAATCAAAGAACCTTTTCATGAGCCCCACATAAAAAAGCACATTATTAGTTCTTGAAAATATACTCGACCACTCTCGGTGGGAATCAATATAGTTCTTAACACACTCAATTATTTTTTCTTTACATAGCCGTACATCCGTTATTAATGAATCTTTGGGAAAGGTAAACAATAACCCGTATTTACTGGTCAAGGTAAATTTGTTTCCTGCGAGAAGCATATCCTCTATCTTATTGTCACACATGTAATGAATATCTATCTTATACTGGTCAAACAGTTCTTTAAGTGTATAGCGTATGTATCCTTTAAACATGTACAAGAACGTTTTACAATAATAGTGTAAGGGGATAAAAAATTCATATGTATCGTTTTTCTTATTCTTCCTAATCACTGCGTCTTTTCTTATCCAACTCATTTTTTCACCATATATATTTTTTACCTTGTTCTTCTTTTTCTGTTTCATTCCACCAATCATAATGTAATAACGAATACCCAATACCTGATA
>CAZHRF010000008.1:0-77015 GCA_964534625.1 uncultured archaeon
CCTCAGATGATTATCATATGTCCATCAAACCATTAATTTCCATTTCAGTGCGTGGATTAGTTGAATACGTATATAGGGGAGGAGATATATTTCTTGGCTTCTTTAAACAATCTTCTGCTATTGATGGAATAAAAGGGCACAAAATTGTTCAAGATTCTAAAGGAAAAGAGTATCGAAAGGAGGTATCTATCTCCTATCTATATAAAGGAGATCTATTTGACCTTAAAATTGGAGGTAGAGTTGATGGAGTATTCTTTGATAAAGATCAAGTAATTATTGAAGAGATTAAAACTACTAATCGACCATTAGGTGATATATTAAAACCTAAAAGAACTCACCTATCCCAAGCTAAATTATATGCTTACTTCTATGCAAAAAAACATTCATTAGCCTCAGTTAATGTTCAATTGACCTATTTCCATATTGATAGTAAAAAAACCAAATGTTTCAGTGAGCCTTATGTTCTTGAAGATTTAGAACATTTTTTTAAAAAATTAATCTCTATTTATCTTGAATGGGCCAAAATATTGTATTCTTGGCATTTAACCCGTGATGAATCACTTAGTTCTCTTTCTTTTCCTTTCGCTGAATATAGAACTGGACAAAAGAAGCTGATCAAAATAGCTAAAGAAATGATAAAAAAGGAAAAGTATCTATTTGTACAAGCTCCAACAGGAATAGGTAAAACTATTGGCATTCTTTACCCATCTTTGCAAGCTTTAGCCGGGGAAAACCATTGTAAAATTTTTTATCTTACTGCTAAAACTACAACCCGCTCAGTTGTTCAAGAAACATTTGAAATTTTGTTTGCAAATGGTTTACACTGCAAAACGATCATTTTAACTGCGAAAGCAAAAACTTGTTTTAAAGAAGAACAAAAATGCACACCCGATTTTTGCGAATTTGCCAAAGGACATTATGACAGAGTTAATGAAGCAATAACAGATGTGTTTTTGCATGAAAATCTTTTTACTCAGCAAGTAATTGAAACTTATGCTCAGAAACATCAAGTCTGTCCATTTGAGTTTTCTTTAGATCTTAGTTTATACGCTGATGTTATTGTGTGTGATTATAACTATGTTTTTGACCCTAGAGTGTATCTCAGACGTTTCTTTTTAGAAGGCAATGATGACTATATTTTTCTGATAGATGAGGCGCATAATCTCGTTGACCGTTCTCGGGCAATGTTTTCTGCGCAATTATATAAACGAGAATTTCTAGAACTGAAGAGAAAAACCAAAGAGAAATGCCCTTCTGTTTCCAAGATCCTTTGGAGAATTAATCTAAATTTTGTTGAAATCAGAAAGAAAATTGAAAAGACCAGTAAGAACTATCTTATAAAGGATAATCCGCCATCTAAGCACTTAATTCAGAACCTTAATCTGTTATGTAAGAGGGCAGAAGCGTGGCTAGTTCTAAATGAGGATAGTGTTTTTAGACAGCAATTAATAGACTTGTATTTTGATGTAAGAGCATTTCTCAATATTTTAGAATTATTTGATTATTATCACGTTGTCTATTATCAAAATTGGCGAAGAAATCTAAAAATGAACATTTTTTGTATTGATCCTTCTGTGTTATTACATGACATACTTAAAAGAGGAAAAGCTGTTATATTCTTTTCTGCCACTTTATCGCCAATGAACTATTTTGTTGAGTTGTTAGGTGGAAAAGAGAAAGCCGCAAAATTGATTTTACCCTCACCCTTTCCTGAAGAAAACTTGAAAGTACTTATTGCAGATAATATTTCCACTAAATATCGTGATCGTGACGTATCTTATACGCCTATTACAGATCTGTTATCTACTTTTGTTCAGTTTAAAACCAGTAATTATATCTGTTATTTCCCTTCATATGCGTATTTAGAGCACGTTTTAGATGCTTTTCAAGAAAAGAATTCAAGCATGGATATTCTTATACAAGAGAGTGAAATGTCAGAACACGAACGGGAGATGTTTTTAAACAAATTTTCTGAGGATAACAAAAATACTCTTGTTGGTTTTGGCGTTTTAGGTGGTATATTTTCTGAATCTATCGATCTAGTTGGTGAAAAACTTACTGGGGTTGCCATAATCGGTCCAGGTTTACCCAAAGTCTGTCTTGAACGTAATTTGATAAAAGATTATTTTGATAAGATAAACCATCATGGATTTCTTTTTGCATATACATTTCCTGGTCTCAGTAAGGTTCAACAAGCTATGGGCAGAGTAATAAGATCAAGTACTGATAAAGGTGTAGTAATTCTCGTTGGTAAGCGTTTTACTAACTACTTTTATTCCAGCATTTTTACAAAAAACATTAGAAGTTATTCAATTATCAAAACATCAGCTCAACTTAAATCTCAATTAGAATCATTCTGGGTGAGTGAAGAAATCAGATAAAACAAGGAAAACTACTTTAGCATTATGCACATAATGTATTACTATCAGTTAAAAACCATCTAAAATTTACTAGAATATAAGAAAATTTTTTCATTCGGAATAGTAATTTAAGTAGAAAAATTAATAATCCCTTTTTTTTACCTATCCTAGCCAGAATGCCCACTCACTTGGGGGTGGAATAGTTCATTCTCTTAACAGCTGAAATCACTAATTTAATGGACGAACATTCATGAAACTTTCCAACCCGTGGAAAATTGCAATATTTACGATTCTATTCTATAGTTTTTGTTTTGCTGTACATTTTCTCTATACTCAATATATTGATCCGACTTATCAAAGAATAATTGCTGATCAATGGATCTTCTTTATTAGAGGAGACGGGTTAATTAGCGGATTAATACCCTATAAAGATTTTAGTAATGCTGCTGGTCCTCTTGCTCCATTGATGTGGGGGACTATAGTCATTATTTGTCGTTTAACGGGTTTAGATATAACCTATGAAAGCGATTCATTTAGCTACATGTTAAGAATATTTTTCATTATTGGCGTTATTTTTTCTGCAATTATTATATATCGAATGGAAAGTGAGAGAAAGAATCCTCACGCGTATTCACTGACTCTTCTTTATTGTTTTAACCCTTTTTTTGTAATTCTTGCAACATTTTGGGGTTCAGACGAGCTTTTAGTGCCTTTATTGATGATTCTCCCTGTCTATTTATATGAGCGAGGAAATATAACCATGGGAACATTATCTATATTTATTGGTACAGGGCTTAAATATTGGCCAATAATTTTTGCTCCCCTCGTATGGATTTACACAAAGGATTGGAGACAAAGAATAAAACAAACGATTCTTTTGATCTCTCTTCTCTTACTAATGCTGGCTGGTGCGTATATTCTGAGTGATGGGGAGGTACTAAAACATATTGACAGATCTGGTACGGCAGAGGGAGATCATGGAATAACTGCTGTTATGGATGCCATGTTTAACATTGGAATAAAAACATACAGTCGTTTTTTTACGATAGGAACTATTGTAGGATTAGGATTAGTGGGATTATACTTGTTCTATAGAAGAGAGGATTGGACATATCACAGGGCTGTTGCTCTCTGTTTTACTTATCTTTTATTCTATCAAAAAATACAAAGCAGTTATATGGTAATGGCATACCCATTTATTTTAGCTGGAATATATCTAAATTCAGAACGACGATGGTTCAATTTGGGATATTATTTCCTTGCTATGATGATGGGAGTTGCTGCGATTGAATTGATAGAAAAAAGGGCAAGAACTACTCTGGTTTTGGTTTACTGGGTCTTCTTGTTTTATACATATTATGCTAACCTGATAGCTGTTCTGATAATCTATCTTTTTGACTTACTAAAAGAACAAGAAAGTGAGGAAGAGATCATTGCGAGAGGCCATGAAAAATTAAAAAATAGTTTACCTTGTAAAGAATAGTTTATCTTCTTTCATCATTCTTTCATTCTCTGTTATTTTCTTTTGTAGGTTCATTAATTTTTGTTATTTCATTCAAATAGAGTTTTTCTATGCACTCATTAATTGTAGCACAATCTGCTTTGAAAATATCAATATGCTCGCCCGATAAAAGATAAAAGGCTATTTCACCAATATCCTTGGTGAATAAAGTATTTATCTCATCTTTAGCTAGCATCTTCGATAGTTTTAGTCCTGCATGTTGCTTCTTTTCTACGAAAGGATTGTCTACAATTCTTGTTTCCTTAATTTCTTTTTTTTGTCTATCAAGTGAAATAAACAGCAAATGAGGGGCTCTCCCAAAATGATCATAAACAGGATAATCCAAATTAATATCATCTTTATTCTTTTCAATATTTATTGGAAAAATAATTCTTAGCTTATTCCTAATGGCGGGTTCAACATGAACAATGAAAGAGATAACTTCTGGAATACTCTCTATAATTTTTTGTTGTATTTCATCAGCCAATTCATGGGCACATTCAAAATCTCTTGCTCCTTCAATAGCTATCTCTGCATCACCAAGATAATATGCACCCGTTTTTCTAACTCTTATTCTGTTTATATTTTCTACGCCTACAGTATCTTTTATTACCTCTTCAATTTTTTCTTGCATTTTTCCATCAGAGTAATCTAAGAGTGCCAAGATTGATTCTGTAGCTATTTCTAAACCTACTTTAAAAGCCAACGATGAAATTAAAATCGTTATTATTCCTTCAGCGTAGTTGATCTTAAAATACGAGCATATTATACCAAACAAAATAATTATCCCTCTAAAAGAATCAGTAATTTTATCTTTTGCATTAGCCAAAATTGTTGGAGAACTAGTTGCTTGTCCTACTCTTTTTAGATAAATATATAATATTAATGAGGTTATTGAAGAAAAAATTGCAACGCCCATGGCATAAAAAGGGATTTGAATAGAAGGTACTTCAAAAAAACTTTTGATTCCTTCATAAACTAGTGTGCCTGATCCTATGAAAATTAAAATGGCAATACCTAGAGTTATCAAATTTTCAATTTTATAGTATCCATAAGAAAATCGCTTATCCGGAGGGCGCGAAACTAATTTCAATCCTATGATAGAAGAAATCGCAACTACAAGATCGGTAGAAGAATCAACCGCATCAGACAATAACGCTGTGGAATTTGATAGAAACCCAATTAATATTTTAAGAATAATAAATATTGAAACAACTGCAATGACAATATACATACTTTGAATAGATTTTTTTTGATCTCTTTCCTTTTTCATTTCCATAGTAACCGAATCCCACTTGACATAAAGACTTTTTATAAATATACTTTCTTTTGAATTATTCACCCTTATTTTGATGTCATCAAAAGTGCTTTCTAGGCAATAATAGCACATCAATATTCGTTAATAAGCTTACTATATATGTTTCTTATTCTTTTGCCTACAGTATTAATATCATATGAATTTTTAAATATCTCTTTACCTTTAGTCGAAAGATTATTTCTAAGGTCTTTATTTTCTTTCATCAGGTTGATTTTTTCTTTTATGTCATCTACATCATTTGGGTCATAGAAGACAGCATTATTTTTTGTGGCTACACGATTTATTTTTTGATCTGATGCTAAGATGGGTAATCCCGCCCCTAAGTATTCTAGAATTTTTCGTGGATATCCGGCCATATTTGTTACTAGATCAAACCATGCAGTTGTACCTTTATGCATATAAATCGTACCTACATCAAATGTTGAAAGAACAGTTGGAATCTGATGATACGGTACATGCCCCATATATGTTACATTTTTTGGTAGATAAGTGGGTCTTGGTAATCCGTATAACTGCAATTCTATGTCATCAATCTTGGAAAAAACTCTGTAAAAATCATTCAGGTCTCTTTTTTTCTGGAGTGAACCAATATATCCAAAAATTAATTTTGACCCAAACCTTTCATTATTTTTCCTTTCAACAGGTTTTAAGTGCATAGTATTTGGAATTACAGCTGAATTTTCATAGTGGTTGTTCATCATGGTTTCATAATACTGTTGATGTTCTTTTGTGATAAAGAAATGAAAATCTGCATAATTCATGAATAGTTTTTCAAAATTATACAATCCTCTTTGAATGACCTTTCCCAAATACTTTTTTATTTTGAATCTTGCTAAAAGCATTTCTATCCATAGTGATCGAATGTCATTAATGATTTTTGTCTTATTATTTTTTTTAATTCTGCTTAACCATGTTGCCATGTTAGCTGTTAAATTAGGTTGAAAAGTATGAATAATATCGAAATTATTGATTTGATTGATCATGCTTGCTGAATATGATACAAATTTAAGATTGCCTAATAATGAATATGTGTCTGTTTTTGTTCCTACTATTTTCATTTTTCCTTTTTTCTGTGTCGGAGAAGAACAAACGATGGTTACTTCATCCCCTTGCTTAAGAAAATAATTGGACATGGCTAAAAGTCTTGATGAGAAAGCCAACTGGTTTTCAAGATTTACATTTTCCACAAAAGCTATTTTCACATTAATCATCCTCAATACAGGCGAACTTACGTAATGCGTTTCTAATATAATCTAAATTAATCTTTAGGTCATATGAATCGTTTTTATCAAAAAAGTCACTAACAGTAGTGATGGTCTTGATATCTGTTATAGAATAAAATGTTCTAAAAGTGAGTTCTAGGTCAATTATATGCATCAAAAACTTCTCCAAATGATTTTTATGCTTATCAAACTCTCTGAACATCTTTTGGGTTTTCTTTTTATCTATTATTGTCCATATGATAGAATCTTCATTAAAAATTAGTGGGTCAATAAATGTCTCTTGATATTGTTTGTTTTTCATCCACTCTTCTAAAGGAATAGCCATATACTGAGGAATGATTTTTAGTCTTGTTATGCTTTCTACTTTCTGCAGTATCTTTAGTCCTTTTTTTGCGAACGGTACTCTATTAAACCATTTTTTAGCTGTTGAATCAAGTTCTAACAATTCAGGATTGATATCTTGTAATATTGTCTTGTGAAGATTGCTTTTCCTACGATATTTGTGATGCAATTTGACAAAGTTTGTAAAAACAAGTGGATGGTAATAAGGTTTAACTACTGGTGCATATTGATCCATTGTTAAAGGGTTACCATTAACATATCCTCTCCCCCGGATTTGTGAAATCTGACATTCCAAGTCCATAATTTCATTGTCTATTGGCCACATTAATGTAGTATGCTGCTTTATTCCTTGTAGGATTAAATTTTTGATATTATTTTTCCCTTCTTTAGTTATTTTTACAAAGTCTTTGAAAGGAAAAGAGAAATTATGTGTTTGGAGCATAGAAAATAATCTTTCATTTCTTTTTTCATACTTTGGAAGAGCTTTATCAATATCTACAAAGAATCTGCCTCCAAATTGCGTACCACCCATATATCCATCGACATAACAATAAGGTTTCTCAAATTCTTCTAGAAAGGGATGAAGGATTGAGGCTATGTGATTGGTATATCCCTCAGATATCCAAAAATGTTCAATGTAATTGTTGCAAACATCTGTTACTCCTACAATTTTAGCGGCGTGTTCAATATCTAACAACTCGGATACTTGTCTAGCTTTGTTAATCTCTAATCCTGGATCTGACGTATCATAGGTTAGTGTTTTACTTCTCTTTTTCTTTTTATCTTCTATTAAACTGATATTTAATCTTGAATCAAATCCACCTGTTAGAAAAAAGAAGGTAGGAATAGTTGAATTGGTGGAGTATAACCGATTTATCACTTGTTTAAATATGGTTGTTATTTTTTTTCTTTGTTCTTCAAATTGCAAATTTTCATTGTAGTCTGTTGGAAATGCATACCAAAAATCATAGTGGTGTAAAGCCAAATTAAATTTAGATGGTAAATCACTCTCCCAATCAGTAATTTGGATATGGGCGTTATAAGGTAGAAGTTTAATGCTTTTGAATAGTGTTTTATATCCTAAAGCAAAATGACCAAAAATATATTCAATAGCAGCATCATAGTCGATTTTTTCAATAAGTGTGGGTTCTGCAAGAACTATATATTTGAGATGTGAAGAGAGTAAAAGATCATTATTTTGAGTAATAGCTGCAAAAACATATTCCAAACCGAAAGGATCAGTTTTAACAGAAAGGTGATTGTGTAACGAATCTACAGTAATATTAGGACCATAAGAATCAACTTCTTTTTTTCCTCCGTCAGAGATGATAGGGTTTTTTATTTTATTTGTTTGAAGCTCAAACGTGTCATTATTTCCTTTAATCTGATAATTGTTTTCATAGAGGTCACCTATTATCAATTGGTAATTACTTTTTTCGAATTCTTCATAACATTTAGATCTAGAAAAAATCTGTTTAATTTTTTTGTTAATATAATTTTTTTTGGTGTTTCGGATTATAAGCAAAAAATGTGTCAAATATTCACCTCTATTTATTCTTATTGTGTATTTTTTACCAACATTCGTTGTTATTTATAATTTTCCCAAGTCTCTTCTCCAAGAGTAATCTTCTTTAGCTATTAAGGTTACAGCAGAATCTTCTTTTTGATCAATAATTTTTAAATCCGTTTCTTTAATTATCTCCTTACTAAACTCCATAATTTTAGGAAATCTGGGCATTTGAGCATAGGTAAGGCGTTTTCTTGCATCTCCAACTGACATAAATCCCTTCGGTTCTAAGAAATGCGATTCAGATTGTAAGAATAATTGTGCAAATTTATTGGGCTCAACCATATTGTATTCTGGAACAAGTGTTAGACGCATAACTTTCCTCGTATCAATAGAAGGCAATAGTTCTATGGTCTCCATTACTTTTTTCCAGGTGTTATCGGAAGATGGACGAGCTGTTTTTTTGAAAGATTCTTTAGTAGGCGCAATAATAGTCACATAAAGTTGGGTAGGTAAAGGATCAAGTTTTTCAAGTACTTCGGGGGTGGTTCCATTTGTTACAAGAAAAGTGGTAAAATCTCTTTTATGAAATTCTTCTATCAATTCATTAATTCTTGGATAAAATGTAGGCTCTCCACTTAAAGAGATAGCTGCATGTCGGGGATTATATGCTTCTTGAAAGAGTTCATTTGGTACCTCTTTATTTCCTTTAAATCCTGAAATGAGTTTTCTTTGTTGATAAATGAGTTCATCAATAATCTCAGCTGGATCATCGACTTTGCCATCCATCATTTTCTTGTTGTACCATGAAGCACTTCTCCAACAAAATATACATTTTAGATTGCACCATATAGTTGCAGGCGTACATTGAAGGCATTGATGAGACTTGATACCATAAAATTGCTGTTTATAACAGACCCCCTCACCACGAAGGGCATGTTTCAACCATGTACAGATTTTAACAGCTGAATGGTTACCTGCTATGCGATATTTCTGTTTCTCAAGTTTGTCTTTAATCTTCTCAGGAATGGTGCATCTTTTACTAGACATGGGTTAAGTGATAAATACTTAATCTGTATAAGATATTTACGATATAATTAGTACTATTGTAAATTAAGAAAATATTCAAGGTGTTTATCCATTTAAAGAGAATTTTAGTCTATTTTATCACATAATTCATACAATAGAGAACTATTTTGAAAAAACTAATAATTAAGAAACACAACTGAAAGACTATGTAGTTCATTCATCTTATATTTTTAATATGCCAACTATTAACGACAAAAACGCATTTTATATCTAAACATGCTTTTTTTATGAAAATAGTAGTTAAATTTTTATGAACTAAGTGTTATTATTAATTATGGAGTTTTCTTCTTTACCTCCCGAAATTGTACATGTTTTTCCTTTACTTTCTTTAGAGGAACAAAAGGTGATTAATGAAGAAAACACTATTTCAAACAATGCCTCCTTCATTGAATGCTCAAACTTTTTAATCAGTTGTAAAAGCAAACTTTCTTCGCCTTCTGACATTTTTAATTTTCTTCTCGGAAGGTTTTTGTATCACTCTGGCAATTACTCAGAATTGCAAAAAGAATATAACATAAATCCAACATCAGCAATTAGTTTATGGGCTATTTATTGGTTTATTAATAAAGGAGACGCTTTATTATATGAAGATTTACTCAATCAGCTACTTGTAAGATATAAGGACAGTTTTTTATCTTGTTTTATTCATTACCTTATGGCTTGTAGTTATCTTAATCAAAAATCTCATGACAACTTTATCCGAGAACTAGAACATTGTTATAATTTTCCTTTACATACGAGTTCTTTGCATTTAAGAGATAAAGTTCTTTATAAAACAATCATGGGTTATGTTATGATAATTGATGCTTCTCATCTTCAATTGCACTATAATCTTAACAAGGCAAGAGATAGATCTAGGGAGACCTTAAAACTGATTAATGAGATCAACGATCGTATTTTAATTCTTCATCTTTACAATTTAATAGGGGTCATAGAAATCGATTGCGGAAAGATTGAAATTGGTCACCAATTTCTTTTAAAAAGTGAAACTATGGCTCAAAAACATGGAGAAAAACGCGCTTTAGTCAACATTAAAGCTGATATTGGTAATATGTATTTCCTTTTAGGTCATATAGACGATGCCAAGTATTTTTATTCACAGAGTTTCCAACTTTTAGATACTTTTGCTGATGATGATATCCTATTAACTCAGCTGTTGCATGCTAATTATACTGATATTCTTTGGAGGCGAGGAAAAGAGGAATTAGCAATAGAGAACCTTGAGAAAGCTCTAAAAGAGATGGCGTTAAAGGGTTATAGGGATTTTTCTCTCAATTTAAAATATGTCGAATTTCTTTTATATTCGAATCGATTAGAAGAAGCTGAGAAAATACTTCAAGCAATATTGTTTCAAGAAACAAAAATACTTACAGAAAGAAATCTCGCGAATCTCTATTTTTTACAAGGGTACTTAGAATATGAAAAAAGAAATTTCGGAGAAGCGACAGTAAAATTAGAAAGCGCCATTCATCTAGCTGATGATCTCAATCTTGTCAACTTAAGTTCACAAATTTTAGTTTTACTCACTATTCTATTTTTACACAAATATGAGCTGACTGACGATTTGGAGCAACTTATTGAGGCAGATAAGTGTTTAGAAGATATTATTACCTTTCTTAAAGAAAAGGGGAAAATTGCAGAACTTGCTGAAATCTTTTTAATTAGAGCTAAAATCAAACTTTTATTGATGGAAATTGAATTGGCAACGACTTTTGTCTCTGAAGGAGAAACAATTGCTCGTAAATACAACCCTGTGTATCTTCAAAAGTACAAACACTTTGCTGAAAAGTTACAAACTATTAAAGAAACAAATTATGCTGAAGATAAATTAACTTTGCTAAAGCCCTTTGATAAAGAAATTAACAATCTTAGGGAAATAATGTTAAGAGAATCAAAAAAAATTGAGATATCAAAAGAAGATAATCCTCTTGCTCTATTGCTTTTCCATCATAGCGGAATACCCATCCGTACATATCTTTCTGAGGAGATACAGATTGATGATGATCTTCTCTTCGGGGGGTTCATATCCGCAATTAAAAATATCCTAGATGAGCTTTTTATAGATGACAAACAAGGCGTTTTAACAGTAGATCATGGTTCTTATAAGCTATTACTTGAGTTTCATTGGAAATATTTTACTATAGTCGTTATAGCTTTCCGTGATAGTTATGTTCTCAGACGAAAAATGCATAGGCTTTTAGAGTTTATTGCCTCAAAGAACTATTTTGAGGGATCATTTAAAGGCAAATTAACCGATTCTCAAGCAAAAAGTCTAGATACGAAGGTAAAAGAATTATTCAATTTTCATGTTTCAGGGTTAAGTAAAGATATAGACTACCAAAAATAGGCAAAAATCAAATGTGAAAATAAAAATTACAATCTACCATAAAATAAATATATTTAGATTGACTAATTAAATCAAGAATACTAATGTCTGTTCCCGTCATAAAAAAAGGCTATCCTAATGAAGTATTTATTTACATAAGTTTTTTTTCTCAAGAAGAAAAAGAGCTTCTTCAAAGTAAAGCCATAGAATTTAAAACAAATGATAGTTTAGAGAAAGTTAGTGATGTACTCACAAAAATATTACCTGAAATAGCTCATCCTTCTAGCTATTTCTTGTATGCTCTAGGAAAAGTTCTTTATATTACTGGTAGTTATGAGTTGCTGCAGAAACTTTCAGATAAGTATGATGATCAAGCTATTGAATTATGGTATGCAAAGGTGCTTATACATCAAGGTGAAATTGAGAAAGCTGTTAATATAGCTACTAAGGCGATAGAAGGAAAAAACATCCCTTGGTTATTTACTTTAAATGCTATTCATTCAATGGCAAAAGTCTATCTCAATATAGGTAATTATGAACAATTTGATCATTATAAAGAAAAAATGTTTCAGGCTTCTCTTACTTTACCAAGAATAGAGCCAAATGAAAAACCAATTATTAACGACATTCTTCTACTAGGGCACATAGATAACATTTGGGCAGACAGATTCAATTTAGAACTTATCAAATTGGAAAATAAATGTAATGTTGCTCTTCAAATGGCTAAAGAATTAAATGATCGTGAACACATTGGCACGATCTATAATGTACTTGGTGTTATTAATCGTAATGCCGGTAAAGTTGATGATAGTCTTGAATACTTAGAAAAAGCTAAAAGTCTATTTGAAGAAATAGGTGATAAACGCGCTGTTGCAGTTACAAAAGGGAACTTAGGTCGTTTGAATATCCTCCTAGGCAACTTAGAAAAAGCAGAAGACATGTTTTTATCAACATTTGAAATATTTGACCAACTCCAAGATAAACGTAATATGGCTATGTTTTATTCTTCTTTAGGGAATATAGCCCTAGAACGTTCTAATTATAGTAGAGGAATAGAAAAATACACACAGTCCATAGAAATATTAGAAAAAATGAATTTGCATGAGCCACTCCCATATTGTGTCTTAGCTGAGTTATATTTCCAAAATGATGATTTGAGCAAATTAGATTTTATTATGGATACCATTGGAGAAGAAGTAAAACAAAAACCAGCAGGTATGATTGAAGCTTATTATATCCTTCTTAAAGCCCTATTAGAGATTAAAGAACTTAATTATGGTCAAGGGGAAGAATTACTCAACAAATCTTTAAAGATAGCTGATAGAATAGGACGAGGAACACTCTCTGCCAAAATACTCATGAACCTTATCTCTTTGCATCTCAAGAAGTATGATTTATCAAAAAAAATAGAAGAGTTACATCATGCATTAAATTACATCAGACAGGTGACACCTTATTTCAAAGAAGTTCATAGAGAAGAGGATCAGGTACCCATCTTGATTTTAGAAGCGAAAATCTTTACCATCATAGGCAAATTGGACAAAGCATATAACGATTTACAGAAAGCAAAGAATTTAGCAGAAGAGAGTAAGAAGAAAGAGTTAATGTCTTTCATAACTGATAAAGTTCAATTAATAGATCAAGCATATAAAGGAGAAAAAAAGAAAGAAACCATAGATTGGGGTAAAGACCCTTTCAGTAACGATATAGCTAAACTTGAAGAATATGGCATAAAATACATCCCTATATTACAAGAAGAAAAAATAATTACTCCATTAGCATTATTGATCTTACATGGTTCTGGTATTCCTTTACGGTCTTATATTGTAACTCGACAAACAGTAAGGGATGAATTGCTTTTTGGTGGTTTTATTGTAGCAGTTAAAGATATGCTCGAAGAACTGTTCCAAAAGCCTAAAAGTCAAGTTATGGTAATAACTTATGGTAATCATAAAATAATGATTGAGACATATGAAGATCAGTTTAGTTCAGTTCTTATAGCACCAAAGGATTCGTTTGCGCTTAGAAGGAAAATACACGCGCTAAATACTGAAATAGCTAAATTAGACTTACCTAAAAAATTCGTTGGGAATTTGTCAGAAGAGTTGACGAATGAACTAGATAAGCATGTAGAGACACTCTTTGGAGACCTGCTTAAAGTGATATATGCAAAAAATAAATTTGTTATGTAACTTTAAAGAACTAACCTGAAATAGAATAAAAGATTAGGAAATATTCTTTTCCTGTAAACATACTGAAAAGTCAAAAAGCCCAATTTAAAGACAACTATGCCGATTACAGAAAAGCAAAATGCAGTCATGTTTTTTTATTATTCGTATTTTGTGGTATCAGAATCACCCATATAGTGCATAACTGAGAATTACACTTTCTGGAGGATGTTTTCCTCACTTTAATTCTAATATTACTATTTTGAGTTACAATCAAATTTGTTTTTTAATAAGGTTTATATGCTTTTATAGACTATAGTACAATTAAAAGAATATTTAGTAGGAATAAGAAAATGATAGCTACGAATGGTTTTTTTAATATGTTTAAAAAAGGTGATAAGGAAAAGAAAGCTATCTTCCATGGAGATACTGAAGATAAACGAGGCAAAAAAGACATTTTAGAAATAGCTTTTTCTTCCGCTAGTTCCACCATACGTTTAGTCGATCTAAACTTAATAAAAATTAATCTTGAACCTGTGAAATTAATGGATCATCTGGTAAATGTTGTAATAAGTAAAAACCATCTCACCAAAATCGATTTAACTCCACTAGGTTCAAAGTCCTCTTTGTTGTTGCTTGATTTGAGAGAAAATAATTTAACTACAATCGATTTACCCCCTATTTCATCAACGGTTAAACTACGTGAACTATATCTTGATCATAACTCTTTAACTCATGTTGATTTGTCCCCTTTAAGTACAATTTTTGATTTAGAGCGAATATTTTTAGGTTATAATAAACTAGAAATTATAGACCTTACACCTATTTCTCGTCTTAAAAAGATAGAATTCTTAAGATTTGATTGTAATAAATTAGAGTCATTTGATTTTGATTTACTAATTAACATGGATAATATAAGAAGTTTAAATATACGTTGTAATGAAATTAGGAGTATGAATCTTGAACCACTTAGAAATAAGATAAACTTAGTGTCACTATCCCTAGGACATAATCCTATTACTTCAATAGATTTATCTCCATTATCAAATTGTAAAAAATTAGAAATTATTCATTTGCTCGGAACACAAATATCAGAATTAGATGTGAGCCCATTAGAGGAATTAAAAGAATTAATAGAGGTACATGTTGACCCGACGGTGAAAATAAAGTGGACACGTGATGAACCAAATTATGATATCCTCCCTAGAGGTTTACAAAAACTCCAAACAAAAATTCAGGAAAATTTCTAACCTAGTCCTTCCGAATTAAGAATATAAAATTGAGTTAAACGTGAGTTAACGTGTTTAAAATGGGGTTAAATTATTTTTTACATATTAATGCAGCTATATTTACACACTATTTTGGAACTACTATAAATATAATAAGACATATATGATAGCTCCAAAAATTTTTATGCCTAAAAAAGAATCTTATAAATAATGAAACTGTATCAGCAATTATCTGAAGGAGCATTTCCTATTTCTGTAAATAATCTTTCTCCCTCCTTGGAGTCTTGGGTGGAAGAAGCAGAACAAAGAATTTTCTCATTAGCTACAGGTAATAGACTGGGTCATATAGCTCCCAAAATAATGGCTATAGGATTAGCAAAGATCCTTTACTCAGCTAATGAGTTAGGATGTGACATTGACTCTGCAAAACCTTATATGTTATTTGCACCCGATGGTACTATAACCTTTAATGGTTTACGTATCAAAAGATGTTTCTCGTATGGGGGAATACTCTCAGCTAGTTTTGGTTCATTAATAGCCACCAACAATAGTATGCCTAATGGTTGTGGTTTCTCGCTCTTTGAACTAGATCCATCATATACTGATGAGCAATTACTCACCCATCTTCACAATATTGATGAAGAGATGAAAAAAGAGGATCTAAAAAACATAAGTAAAGGTAACCATTTTGCTTGTCTTTACGAAGTTAAAGACGCCATTACAGGTGAGGATACTGGCCGACGTATTGTAATGATTCATTGTAGTGGAAAAGAATCACGTAAAGAAAAAATCTATCATACTGACTGGCTAAGTGAACTAGATGGCTATTATTCTGTTGAAACACCTCATGGACAGATTTCTCTTTTAGAATCTGATGCAAAAGCCATGTATCTTGAAGAATTTCATGATTTTGATCAAACCAATCTTAACTATAAACATAAGCTTATGGCAGATATGTTTGATGGTTTTGACTATTCATTATTAACAGAAATAACTCATCAAGGTCTTACAAAAGATGGTAAAAAACATCTAATTGGGAGCCAATCACATGAAGAAGGTATTGTGCCTATCGCCTTTAATGCTGAAGAAGGTTCAATTTTAGTGAAAATAAAAAAGAATTTGTCTAAAGAATTCATAGAAAGGTGGGAATATAGAGAAACTATTCAAGAACTAGGTTATGAACAAATCCTTCAAAATAGTAATATTTCACCGCATGGGGGAGGTTATGAGCTCAAGTATCCTATTAAATCATTCAATATGGTTCTAAATAAAGAAGGGCTGGAAACATTTACAATCCATGCAAAACCTAAAAACAACCAAAACCTTATCCTAACTGCCCATTCATTCAAAGAATTAAGAGAACATATAGTGTATAGGAGAAAACTACCTTTAATGAAGGAAATATTCAAAGCAGAACTAGTAGAACATAAATATGATTTGAAACCACTTAAACAGATCCACCCGCGCCCCAGAGAACATATATATGGGATAATAGATAAAAGATGAAAATAGATCTGTAAAGATAGCGACTTAATGAGTTTAGCAATATTTTCTTGAAATTTATTTTTTTTCTAATTCATTTAATTTTTTGTACTTCCGAAATTGTGCTCTACTTATATGATTTCCGCGATGGGATCGCTAAAATTCACTTTAAATGAATAGATTCCTTGGATATTTCTTAATTGGTGAGGACTAATTTTGAAGATAGTTTTAAAAATTAGTGCTAGAAATTAACTAGTATGACTGCAAAGATAGGATTAATGGTTGACTCAGCTTGTGATTTACCAGATAAAATTTTAGAAAAGTATGACATGTATTTACTGCCTCTAGGGATAACATTTCCAGATGAAAACAAAACATACAAACACCGAGTTGATATAACAGAAGAAGAATATAATAAAAAAATAGCCTCAGCAAAAGAACACCCCCACACGACCCAAGCAAATGGTTATGACTTTGTTCAATTGCTTGAAAAAATTGAAAAGGATGGATATGCAAAAGTGTTTTATGTTTCCATAGGATCAGGTATTAGCGCTAATTATAGCACAGTACAAGGCCATCTCAAAAGATATAAGAAAATGGGAGGAAAACTAGAAGTGCATATCTATGATTCACTTCAAGGCTCTATGGGAATCGGAATACAAGCAATTCGAGTTGCACTTTGGATACAAGAAGGTAAAAGTATCGATGAACTAGTTGAAGAATTAGACCTTTTCAGAAAGGAAAATATCAAAGTAACTTTTACAGTGAAAAGTCTGAAATATTTAATGCGCGGTGGGCGTGTGAGTAAGCTCAAATATGCTTTTGGTTCACTCTTACATATTAACCCTTGTATGGAAGTTTCCATTGATGAAGGTAAATTAGAAGTATTTACAAAATCTCGAGATTACTTAGAATCAGTAGAAGTAATTGTTGATAGAGCATATGAGTATTTTGAGAATAAAGATAATCTTGCTTGTTATATAGTAGAAGGCAATGCGACTGAAGGGGCAGAAAAAGCTAGAGAATATATAAAAACCAAATACCCCGATATTACGATTTATGATACATACAAGTTAGGTGCGGTTATCTATACCCATTCAGGTCCAGGAACAGTAGAAATAGTTTTATTCAAAGACTTCAAACACTAATCGGTATATAACTTCTTATTTTTCTTTTGTTTCTTAATCTCATTAACTTCTTTTCTCTTAATCTCATTTTCTTTAATATATCAAACCTCATACTTAAAATAGAGCATGTGACAAAGGTTAATCCTTATAATCTTGTACGAGAACAATCAATGACAATGGAGAGATAAAATGCATAGAGATATTTGGAATATTGCCCATAGAGGTTTTTCAGGAGCATACCCAGAGAATACGATGATAGCTTTTAAAAAAGCAATATTTAACCATGCAGATATAATAGAAATTGACTTACAATTAACAAAAGATAATATTATCGTCGCTTTCCATGATAGAAAGGTAGATCGAATCTTGGCTGATCATAAAGGAAAACGTATTAAAGATTTTCATTACAAAGAGTTACAAAAATTAGATGCGGGAAGTTGGTTCGATTCATCTTTTGAAGGAATAAAAATCCCTTCTTTGCATGATATTATGACCGAATTGCCGTCTAATATCTCATTAATACTCGAAATTAAGGATACGAATCATATTTTGATTGAAAAAATGCTTAACTTACTCGATGATTATAGTCGGACACTTGGTAAAGGTTACATTTCTGTAAGAGATATGGAAACTTATTCTATTGTTAAGGAGCAGAATCAGAAGTATAAAATAGGTGTTATGCAAAAGAAAAGAACACCCGTAGAAACAATAGATCTGATCAAACAACATGAGTTATCTATTATTCAGATTAGGTGGCGTAAATGGTCAGAAGATGAATGGGAAGAACTCTTGAGGATAAACCCTGTTATTACTGCTTATTATGCTGATACTATCCCCGATTATAAGTATCTAATAAACAAAGGAGGAAAGGGCATATTAACGAACTTCCCGAATAAACTTCACCAATTATTAAGGAAAAATTGATCAATGAACACAATCACTACTAATTAAATTTTTCATAGATAGAATAATTTTATTGTTCGGTTGTCGTTGATCCTTTACTTTTTAGCTTTCTCTCATCTCTCGCAAATTTTTTTAGACTGTTCTTAATAGCTAGTTTATGACTATTTCAGCTTACATATTATTCACAACAAAATTAGGAAAAACACCTGAAGTAATTAGTAAGATAAGATCAATCACTCAATTTCAATCGGTAGCCGTAGTTACAGGTGAGTGGGATATAGTTGCCAGAATACAAGTTAAAGATTTAGAAGAACTATATGAAATTACAAGCACTAAACTTCATCTGATTCAAGGAATAATAGAAACACACACAGCTGTAATTGAAAAAGAGTTAGCTAACGACTAATAGTTATTAAAATTATTACATGAGGAGTTGCAATCAAGATGCCTTTCTATTCTGGTAAAAGTATGGGTAAATTTCGGAGAAAATTTACCTTCTATTTCTTGGGATTAACCTCTGGACTTCTTACTTCTATTTGGGTTATTCTTGATATGATAGCTAATCGAAGATATATCACTAATGTCTATCTTTTTGGCGCATTTGAAATGTTTGTAGGGCTTATTGTCTCGCTCCTTCTTGTTCTTGTTTTTCTAATTCCCATTCCTAATAAAAAGAAACCAAAAATGTTGATTGGGCATTTATTTGATCCTTCTTTCAATAAAATAGTACTGCCCAAAGATAAACAAGCTCTCTATACTTTGTTAGCTGGGCTTTCTGCTGGTGGTAATACAATACTTTACTTTATCTTGATAGGTAAATATGATGCATCGGTAATCATGCCCTTTAGCCAGTTTGTATTAATCTACCTTTTAGCTGGAGATGCGATAACAGAAAGAGAGAAACCTGTTTTAATAGAAATACAATCAATCATCACAATTACAATAGGCGTGATAATAGCTTCCATAACACAAGATGCGGCAATCTTCGATATGCAAGGATTCTTATTAGTTATAGGACCATTTAGCCTCTTTTCTGCTTTCTATACCTACTTCCAGAAAAAAGCACTTGCTGTAAAAGATGACAAAGGAAAGAAAATGGATACAGTTAATTTACGTTTATGGACATTGCTGATAATGGTTATTATACAAATCTCATTCTCATTACCATTTATATCTTTCGAAGATTGGCAAGAATTACAGCTAAACTGGGTTTTCTCTTTGCCTTATATTATTTCCTCTATGCTATTAGTTTATATTGGAGTTATATTTTATACTAGGGCTTTGAATATGGGTAAAATGAGCGTTGTTAAATCGCTTAATAGTATTAATGTTATCATGACCATACCTTTAGCTGCTTTGGCTTCTTTTTGGTGGTCAGATGTCTTTCAGAATGAATTTTCTACAGTAAGCAGTACAATATTAAAGATGGTCGGGGCGATTCTTGTTCTAACTGGAGTAATTGCTCTAGCGATGTCTGAAGTACGAGGTATTTTCCTAGCTAAACTGCAACAAGGCGAACCTATTGAGCTTGAAAAATTGACAAAAATGGCAGGTATAGACAAAGTTTCTTTTGTCACTGGTAGGTATGATTTGTTAATCTCTATTAAAACAAGGTCTATCGGTAAAACATATAATTTAATTGAGAAGAATATATCTAAAATGCCATGGATAGCAGATATCACAACTTTGCAAGTAATGAAAGAATATAATTAAATTAACAGGTATCAGTCAAATGACATTGATTGACTTTTTTCTTCTTTTATCATGATTAAACTGATTTCGGTAATATTGTTAGTTATTCCCACTCATCATTTCATCCATATTTGTTTTAACATATTCTTTTAGCGCGGTAGGCAATTTCCCATATTTTCTTGTAGAACCATCCCAATATATTTTAACATTAGTATCTATGGTAAGGCTTTCAAGTTTTTGACAATTAGTTAGCGGTGTTACATTGAGCTCTGTTAAGTTATTACCTAGTACTTTGAATTCTTTAAGTTCAGGTAAATTCTCTAGCGGCGTAAGATCAAGTGTTTCCAGTAAATTGCCACTCACATTAATTTTTTGTAATGTCTTACAATTAGAAATGGGTTCTAAGTCTAATTTTTTGAGTTGATTCCTGTAAAGGTATAGTTCTTGTAAATTAGTTAGATTTGTGAGCGGTGTTAAGTCAACAGTACTGATTTTATTTGAAGAAAGATCAAGTATTCTCAAATTTGAGCATTTTTTAAGCGGCTTTAGGTCTATAAGATCTAATGCATTGAAATTAATAAAAATAGCTTGCAAGTTACATATTTTCTCATTAGAAAGCGGAGATAAATCGATATCTGTAATGAAACTAAATGAAAAATCTAGTGCTTCATTTATATCTGAGATAGAAAAAGAAATTTGTTTCTCATTGTTTTTCTTTGATTTACAATTGAAATTTAACTCCATGATATACCTTAGATGCTTCACTTTAAATATTTAATGGAGAAAACAAGATATATTAATTCTAATCTTATCTCTTGGCACATAAAGTTCTATTTGTGGAAAATACTACTTACTAGAAGTCATTCTTTACTTATCATTAAGAATTAAAGAAAAAGGGTTGACAAGAGAAAATTTAATTTCCTTTTTTTCTGGGGTATATCATCAACAATTACACTATTGAATATATATTCAAACACCAGACCTACTTATCCAAATCTTTTTAATGCCCTCGGTGTCACGATTTTTGAAAAGGTGTTATTGTATTTGAAACACAAAAACGTACTATTAATAGCAATTGTAACAATAATCCTCGTAGGAGGAGGAACTGCTTTATTGTTGGTTGATATTGGTCCTACAGGTACAAGGACTGTAACTGATATGGCAGGAAGAAAAGTATCAATACCCTCTAAGGTTGAACGAGTCGTTGGAGTAGGTCCTGGTGCATTAAGGCTTTTAGTCTATTTAGAAGCAACTGATTTGGTGGTTGGTGTCGAAACAATTGAACATACCAGTAATAATACAAGACCCTATAATATCGCTCATCCAGGGTTATTAGATCTCCCTTTAATTGGCCCCATGCATGGAGGAGATCCTGAGCTTATTGCAGCACAAACTCCCGATGTGATACTTTGGACTTATGCCCAAGCGGGAGAAGCTAATGATTTACAGACAAAGACCGGAATTCCTGTGATAGTGTTGGGTTATGGATCTTTAGAAGCCGAAAGAGACATATTTTATGCAGCATTAGAATTAACAGCTATTGTCCTTAATAAAGAAGAAAGAGCCTCATCTCTAATGAACTATTTTGATAATATGATTGCGGATTTAGATAACAGAACGAAAACGATTAGTAATCAAAACCGGCCATCAGTTTATGTTGGAGGAGTTAGTTATAGAGGAGCCCATGGCTTAACATCCACTCGATCTATTTATGCCCCATTCAATTTTACTAATTCCTTGAATGTAGGAGCGAATTTATCAAGTGACCATACCTTTATTGATCCAGAACAACTAATTGAATGGGACCCTGATATAATTTTTGTAGATCAAGGAGGATTAAGTTTGGTTATGCAAGATCTGCAAAATACCACCGCTTTCTATTCAACTCTTACTGCTGTTCAAACAGGTGAATTGTATTGTGTTTTGCCTTACAATTTCTACACTGGAAATATGGGAACTATATTAGCTGATGCATATTATGTAGGTACAATACTTTATCCAGAGTATTTCACAGATATTGATCCCATTGAAAAAGCTGGAGAGATTTACTCATTTCTAGTAGGATCTGATGTTTATGCTACCATGGCCCAAACATTTGGCGGCTTCTATAAGTTAAAGTTGGATTAACATGATCCGAGATAAAGAAACTATAACTTCATCATATGATCAATATGTAAATAAGAAAGTATGGTTTATTGCCATTTCGATAAGTCTCTTGATTTTTTTCATTTTTTTAGGGTTAACGTTTGGTTCTGCTGATATATCCTTAGGTGAAATAATCAAGGCTTTTTTTAAAAATGGAGATCATGTTCATGAACAAATTATCTGGAAAATAAGATTACCCAGAGTTTTATCCGCATCTCTTGCTGGTATGGCTTTGGCTGTTGTCGGGGTATCTATGCAAAGTATTCTTAGGAACCCCTTGGGCTCTCCTTTCACCCTTGGTTTGTCAAATGCTGCTGCTTTTGGTGCTTCATTTGCTGTTATCATTTTAGGCGCAGGATCTCAACATAGTAGTTCTTCTGATGCAGTACTAATTAATAACCCTTATCTTATTACTCTATCTGCTTTTTTTTGGTGTGCAGTAGCAACTTATTGTGTCTTATTAATAATCAAATTAAAACTTGCAGATCCGAAAACAATGATTCTCATGGGTATTATAATGGGTTCACTTTTTTCAGCAGGAACAACTGCATTACAATATTTTGCAGATGACGTACAATTAGCTTCAATAGTTTTTTGGACTTTTGGCGATTTAAGCCGATCAGATTGGAAAAATTTCCTTATTCTCTTACTTGTAGTTTTACCTGGTTCTTTATACTTAATTTCTAATAGCTGGAATTATGCCACTTTGAACTCAGGTGATGAAACTGCAATGAGTTTAGGAGTAGATACAGAAAAAATTAGGATACGAGGAATGTTAGTTTCTTCTCTTTTAACAGCAACAGTAGTGGCTTTTTATGGTATTATAGGCTTTGTAGGCTTAGTTGTTCCACATATTGTACGACGTTTTGTAGGTAATGATGAAAGGTACTTGATACCTGCAACAACTGTATTTGGTGGATTATTTCTCTTGGTAGCTGATACAGTAGCTAGGACAATTATTGCGCCAATAGTCTTACCGGTAGGCATTTTAACATCGTTTCTAGGTGCACCATTGTTCATGTGGCTTTTAATGAAAGAAAAAGGGAGGAACCTATAAGATGATTTTGGACATAAGTGGTTTAAAATTTGCTTATAATGGAAAACCAGTCTTGAATGATCTAAATTTTAAGATTAACGAAGGAGAAATGGTGGCTATTCTTGGTCCCAATGGATCTGGAAAAAGTACACTTTTGAAGTGCATAGATTACATTTTACGTCCTAAGGAAGGTAAAGTTGTGATTAATAATAAAGAATTATCAACTTACAGCAGGAATGATTTAGCTAAAGAAATAGCCTATGTTCCACAATCGGAAGGTACACCGTTTCCTTCTACTGTGTACGATACAATATTATTGGGAAGAAAACCACATATTGAATGGAAGCCATTAACAAAGGATAAAGAGATAGTTTCTTCAATTCTTGATAAACTAGAATTAACTGCTTTTACTTTGAGGAAATTAAATCAGTTAAGTGGTGGTCAAAGACAAAAAGTTTACATTGGAAGAGCTCTAGCTCAAAAAACGCCTATACTACTTTTAGATGAACCAACAGCCAATTTGGATCCCAAATATCAGCTAGAAGTTATGAACCTATTAAAACAACAAGCTGAGAAAGGGGTGAGTATATTGATAGCCATACACGATATTAATCTTGCAGTAAAATATTGTGACAAGATTATTCTACTAAAAGAAGGTAAAATTTATGCACATGGTGGAATTGAAGTAATTACAAAAAAGAATCTTGAAGAAATATATGAAGTTGATCTAGAGATACTAAAACATAATGGCAGTATTATAGTAATACCCGAAAAACCAAGAAACCACATTAAGAAGGAAAGTAAAGCAATAATTAAATCCAAATAATATCTCCTTCTCCTTCTTCAGCATAGTCTAATTTATTGAAAGGCTGAATTTTTCTTGATATATTTATTCTTTCAATACAGAATTAAATGGCTTATATTCGATGAACGAAATATTCGTTGTTAATTCGAATTTGCCTGTTTGATTTAACACAAAATATAATAATCTGAAGTCAAACGCCTATAATGAAAATTTATGATAAACAATGTGCTTCAGTTTATTATCCAATTAAATCTAATTATTATAGGCTTAGCTTTTCTATTTCAATTCATGAATGGTACTTTAGGTATGGGTTTTGGCTCTCTCTCTCCCATTCTTATTGCATGGGGATTTGCTCCATTAGAGGTAATCCCCGCAATTATTTTTACTAGTGGCATTTTAGGTATAATATCTGGCATATTGCATCTGATTTTTCGTAATATAGATTTCTGGTATGGTACTAAGAACATTAAAATTGCAGGTTTATTCTTTATTGCTGGTATAATAGCTATATTTATTGGGGTTTTAGTTGCGATAAATATTTCTGCCATAGTTTTGAAAACTTATATTGGTTCGCTTACTCTATTAATGGGCTTTATCCTAATTTTTAATGATATCCTTAAAAATCGTAATAAAGAATATTTTATGAAACTCCAACAATACTTCAATAGCTTTGAGAAGAAAATTTTAGAAAAAAAGAAAAAGAGTTTTTATGATCCACATGAGGGTATAGAAATGCACAAAGAAGTATCTTGGCTAAGACTTGGTGCATTAGCATCCTTGGCATCCTTTAATAAAGGTATGACTGGTAGTGGATATGGTCCTGTTCTATCAGCTGGACAAGTCATTTCTGGAATGGATAGTAAAAGAGCTGTTGGTATTACTGTTCTTGTTGAAGGTTTAGTCAGTTCTGTGGGTTTTATTGTTTATTATTTTTTAAATCAAACCACGACCATTAATTGGACTTTAACAATTTCAATTCTCGCTGGTGGTTTGGTAGCAGCACCAATCTCTGCGTTAATAGTAAAAAAAACACATCCTGGTAATCTCAAATATGCAATGGGGATTTTATGTGCATTAATAGGCTTATTCTCTATTATCGATACGATTATAGATTTTACAATACTCATGTAATTTAAAATATGGTTTATGATTGGTTTATGATTGTTTATTGTTGTTCAAAGATCACCAAATAAATGGTATGAGCGCCTTTCTTCTTTCTGGATATTCTTCAAATTTATTGTTGTACCATTTATGGTGTTGAACAGCTCTTGGAGCTAAATTTGCAAAAGTCCATATGAAAAATATTAATCCTGCTAATGACCATGTTAATAGTGCCCATCCTGCCCATTCGATTATTTCTCCTAAATAGTTGGGGCAAGAAACATATTCAAACATACCTCCTTTTGGTATTTTATACCCTTTCTCACCGGGCTTACGTAGATTTCTTAAGATGAAATCCGCGTTTCTATTAATACTATATCCTCCATAAAAAACTACTAAACCTACAATAAAGCGTATATCCAAAAACCATTGTAAAGTATAGATATGCTCATCAGCAAAATAGAATAAATACCTCCCTTGCAGATATGTATTACATGTATTGAATAACATACCCATGATCATAACGCTTACTGGAAAGTTTTTCTTTTCATACAATTTTATCGGATAAATAAATGCTCTATGTATATAATGACTTTGCCATATGATCAAAAAAACTATTAACACGGGATTTTTTTGTTTATCACCAATTACATAGAAAACTATCATAAGAATTGACGCAGGAGTTTCCATAATTATCCATCCTAGCCTATTAGAAATAGATGTTCCCCATCCTTTACGTTTATACCTCCCATAAGGAGCTGCAACATAGAGAAGAAAGACAAAGCTAATTGATGCTACAACGATGAAAGAGAAGGCTATAAGATTATAAAATTCTAGTTCTATCATTTTGATATCCGAAAAAAAGAACACTGATATAAATATCTTTCACCAAAAGGATTACAAAAAAGTGTTGGAAACACGATTAAAGGATTTTTTTATTTTGAAACCACCTAAATCTTTTGATTTAAGCCTCCAATACTAATTCTAATCTCGCTTTAATGAGCTTTTTTAACAATATTTATTGTTTTCTTCCGCAATAAGGACAATGATCTTGTTCAGGAGTCAATTCTTCTTCACAATACCAGCAGAGTTTGGTATCATAATCTTCTTTAAATTTCTCTTTGTATTTTTGTCTCTTTTTTATATAACGAATTGTGCTTATTAAGACAAGTGCAATTAGAACTATAATTATTACAATAATAGTAATTGTTATGACATTCATGTTGTACTATACTATAAAACTCAATGATAAATATTTCTTAAGTTTTTATTTTTATTTTGAACTTCCGAAATAGTGTGATAATACATCAAAATCAAGAAATAAATCGATTTATTTTCGGTGTAAACATATTGAAGAGTATATAATATTATTGCTTAATTCGGAAAGTACTATTATGAGTTCTCTCTGTATGAGTTGTGATAGATTTCAAGAAAAGTATTTAAAGCATCAAAAATATACCGTTTTTATGAATATCTCTGACATTGGCTCTTTAATTCAAAGACTGGTTCAAAAAACCAACAAATCAGAAGATCAAATCAAGGTAATGATTGCAAATAAAGTAAAAGAATATGAAGGTTTATTGACAGAATCAGGTGCAGCCTTTCTTATTCTCAAAGAAATTGATGATACGTTTACGCAAACTACTACATACAAACCCGAATTTTTAGCTATCAATAAAATCACTAAGTCCCACGGTATTTGTTCTGTTAAAGGTATAATCGTTTCTAGCTCAAATGTTCGTTCTTTTCTTAGAAAAGATGGATCAGTAGGCGAGTATACTTCTTTTCTTTTATCGGATAATACAGATTTAATTCGTGTTGTTCTGTGGGATGAGAAAACCTCTTTTGTTGAATCTCTTGATTTAAAAAGAGGAAAAACCGTTGAAATTATTAATGTTTACCCTAAAACTGACCGTAATCAAAAATTGGAATTACATTCAGGGAGAAATACAATAATCGAACCTCTTTCTACTGATGAAGAGTATATTTTACCTGAAGCTGAGCATATAGATATAACAAACATTGATGAATCTACTAGCAATTTCAAAATTATTGCTAAAATAGAATCAATATCTCCAGAGAGAGTATTCGAACGTTCAGATGGTACAGAAGGTAAAGTTATCAATTACGTGCTTAGAGATAAAACTGGTACTATCAGTTTAGCATTTTGGAATAAAAGAACGGAAAAGGCTAAAGAAATTATGGGTGCTACTACTCATCTATCAGAAGCGATCATTGAAGTAGTTAATCCTTATGTCCGCAAGAATAGTTTTGAAGAACTTGAATTAGGTGTTGGGCGAGAAACAGAGATCACTATTTTAGAGAACTACGACTTAGGCTTACCCGATGAATATCCAACAAAAGATTTACCCTTAATCAAAATAGGAGAAATTGATAAAGAGAGTGGTTTTGTTAGAACTATGGGTATAGTAGGTAAAGTGCGGGAGATAAATGAATTTACCCGATCAAATGGAGATTTGGGGGCAGTATGTTCTTTTTATTTAATTGATGAAACGGGTGAGATTAGAGTTGTTCTTTGGAACGAGAAAACAGAATTGATTAATGAATTGTTAGAGTATGCACCCGTTCAGTTGAACAATTTTATTGCCAAACTAGACAGAGAAAATGAAATAGAATTACATTCCATAAACTCTTCTTCTATCACCAAAGAAGGACTTGAAGAAATATTCACCCCTGAAAACTTTCTAAAAAACATCTTCGAGATCAAAGATAGAATGTATAATTTAACTATCCGAGTAAAAATTAATTCAATAGGCGAAGAGAGAACCTATATAAGAGATGATGGTTCTTCAGCTACCGTATTGAATGTTGATGTGGAAGATTTGACAGGAAAAGCGCGATTATCTGTCTGGGATAATGAAATAGCAAAAATAGAATCAATTCCAGAAGAAACATGGGTTGAAATAACAGGTGTAAGATCAAAGGTATCTGAAATGGGTTTAGACTTAATCTTAAGCAAAGCATCTAAAGTTGAAGTATTAAAACAAGCAAGAAATTAGAAAATTGCAATAATGGAGATACCATATGGTACTTCCTGAGCTGTATAACGCACAGACTCGAAGTCTAGTACACAAGTCGCTGTACAATTTGTTTTTTTAATTTATTAACTATTTGGGATTGATTACGTCTGATTACAAATCTATCTCTAGCTTGCCTATGTTTCTAATTACTGATTTGAGAACTTTCCAGATGATTTCGACTGACTCTATTTCTACAAACTCCGAAGGACTATGAGGATTTCTTATATTAGGACCTATGGACGTAACTTGTAATTCTGGTTTTAATCTCAAGAATAATCCACATTCTAATCCTGCATGTATGGCCCTTAATTCTACTTTTTCCATATGTTCTAAGTATGATTTTTTCACTAAACGCGTAAACGCTGAATCAGGTTCGGGTTTCCAACCAGGATAAGCTTCTCCTTGCTCAACTTCAAAATTATAATTTTCGCCCAAATCCGCCAAGCCTTCTCTGAACAAGCCTAATTCTTCCGTAACGGAGCTTCTAGTACTACAATGAATATTTACAGTGTTTTCAGCTATTTCCAAAACAGCAAGATTGTTAGATGTCTGAACTAATCCTTTAATAGTTTTACTGAATTTTATAACACCATGGCGGATCGAACGAATCAGCATAAGAATATTTATTGTATCCTCTTCAGTAACACTTTTCTGCATCTCTATTGGTTCGTAGTTAATGGTAATTTTTTCTTCATGCTCTTTTTGTTCTTTAATAGTTCTTTTTATCCACTTATCGAGTATTTCAGTTGCCATTGATTCATAGGTTTTTTCTATAACGAATGTATATTTTGCATCTCTAGGAATAGCATTATGGGCACTACCACCTGTAGATTTGCCTAAATAGAAGAAAGCCTTATCTACTCCCATCTCTTCTTCAAGTTCTAGCCGCAAGTTAAGTAAACATTCAGCACCTAATTTGATAGCATTCGCTCTAGGAAGGTGTATATCTGTACCTGAATGTCCGCCTTTTAAACCTCCAATCTTAAGCATATATCCCTGGTACTCATCGCTTACATCAACCCAGCTGAGCTTACGCTTAAAAGTCGTCCCACCACCACCTGCTGAACCTATTGTTATCTCTCCCAGTTCTTCGGAATCAATATTTAATAAATAATCTCCTTCAAAGAATCCTTTATCCATTGCAAAAGCACCAGTAAGACCTGTCTCTTCATCTACAGTAATGAGTACTTCTAAAGGACCATGTTCTAATTTTTGATCCTGTAAAATTGCTAAAGCTAATGCAACACCCACACCATTATCTGCACCTAAAGATGTACCCTTTGCATAAACAATCTTATCATCATGAGCTATTGGTATAGGATCATTTTCAAAATCAATCTTTACCTCAGGTTCTTTCTGGCAGACCATATCCATATGCCCTTGTAAAGTTAAAATAGGCCAATCTTTACATCCCTCGGAAGCACCTTTTTTTATTACTAAGTTACCGATGTCATCACTTTTGTAAGCCAGATTATGTTCTTTAGCCCATTCGATGAGCCATTCCCTTATCTTCGCTTCTTTTTTAGACGGGCGAGGGATCTTGGTAATTTGCTCAAATATGTTCCAAACTTTCCTGGGTTCTAAATCTCCTAAAATATTATTCGTCATTTATTTTCATAAATAATAAAGAATAACCAGTTAAAAAAGATTTTTCAATAACAAATACTCATGACTAATTTAAAAAAAATCTCAATAGCAGAACTTATGACAAATTCGAAAGATTTCTTACCTTACTATCAATTCCCCTATGTTCCTCGGAAAATATTAGTAATAGTACCAATGTAATGATTTTCATAACAAAGGTTATATTATTGGAATAATAATAATAATTATTGGTAGGTATTCGTTATTAGGAGGTATTTGTCATTTCAGAAGATTTCGAAGAGGAACTGTTAGAATTAGCAAAGATTCAAAATGACAATGACCAACAAAAAAAGAGAGAAAAAGATCTGCTAGAAAAAAAAAATCGGATGCAAAAAAAACTCTCTCAAAAGCCTACTGCGTTACGATTGCCTGTTTTTCAATTTGCGATTATTGAACTATCAGGCATTATTTTATACAATCGCCGATTTGAAAAAGAGCTCATGGATGAATTTCTCTTCTCTGGTTTTAGCGCGGCAATCATAGCCTTTTCTAAAGAATTAGGAACAACTTTGTATATGATATCTATGAAGGATGTGAATTTCTTCTTCAAAGAATTAGGGGACTTTTTTATTGTAATAGCTTCAGATCCAGCAATAAATAACGAGGATGTCAAAACATTAATTGAAACTATTACTAATCAATTAATATCCATTGAACTGAACAAGCTTCCTAATATTAACGATTATTTTCTCACGGATGAGTTTGATGATTTTATTCTGCAAGCTATGATCCATTTCCAGATAGAGCAAAAAGGAAATGTTATTAAGTAAATTATACTACACTAACAACATTACAGTTAAAATAAACTGTACTTTAGAAAAAGGGGATATAGATTAGTTAAAATCATTGTTTTTTGGGATTTTGGGATCTGGTGTTTTATGTTTTATTACCACTGTTTTTTGCTACCAATCTCATTTCTATTCTTCAACCACGCCATATATTCTAAGTACATTAGCCCCTATTTTCTTTTGTTTCTTGATTCTAAATTTTCCAATCTCTCCCGTATGGTCTACATGCGGTCCTGCACAAAATTCTTTAGAAAAGTTTCCAACTGAATAGATGCTTACTTTATCGCCATATGTTTCATCAAATAATCCTATAGCATTGGATTTTTTCGCTTCTTCAAGTGGCATTATCTCTTTTTCAACTGGCAAATCCGCTTCAACTTGTTCATTAACTATCTCTTCTACTTGTTTAACTTCTTCTTTAGTCATTTTTCTTTTGAAAGTAACATCAAAGCGTGTTCTTTCTTTGGTGATGTTAGAACCAGTTTGATGAACAGTATCACCCAAGACATTTCTCAATGCTTGATGGAGCAAATGTGTCGCTGTATGATAACGTTTAACTGTTTTTGAGTGATCACTTAATCCAGATTGAAACCTTCCCTTAGCTGCTGTTCTTGATAATTCCTTATGTTCTTCAAAAGAAGCATAAAATTCTTCTTTATTTATAGGTAAATTACGTTCTGCCAATAATTCAAAAATGATTTCTTTAGGCATTCCATAGGTTGAAAAGAGCATGAAAGCGTCTTCACCTGATAATCCATTATTATTGTCTACCATTCTATTGAATTTCCTCATCCCTCTTTTAATGGTATTACGGAACTTCTTGGCTTCTTTTTCAGTTTGTTGGTATACAAAATCTCTTCTCTCTATTAATTCCGGATAATGATCGCCAAATTCTTCTATTATTGGATTAATTAATTCTAATATAATATCAAGTTCTAGGTCTAATTGATCTAGTTTAACCATTGCGCGTCTTAATAACCGTCTAATGACATATCCTTGCTCTTCTTTACCAGGAGGTATGCCTTTAGGATCACCCATAGCGAAAACAGCACTACGAGTATGATCTACAATTATTCTAATTCTTTTAATATCCTTATCAGTAAGATCATCTTCCTTTCCAACTAATTCTTTAACTTTTTCAAATAAAGGTTGGAAAACATGTGTATCGTAAATTGTTTCTTTTCTATTCAAAATTTGTAGCATTCTCTCCACTCCCATTCCTGTATCGATATTTTGTTGTTCTAATATGTTATATGTTCCATCAGGTTGTTTATCATAAAACATAAACACATCATTCCAGACTTCAACATACTTGCCACAACTGCATCCGGGTTTACAGTTTTCACTACATTTATCGAATCCATTATCAAAGAACATCTCAGTATCTGGGCCACATGGACCCACATGTCCTACTGGTCCCCACCAATTATCTTCTCGACCTAAAAAGAAAATATGATCTTCAGGAACACCTAAATCCATCCATATGTTTTTAGACTCTTCATCTCGCGGAATTTCTTCATCTCCTTCATAGAGAGTAATGTAAATCTGATTTGGATCCATATTCAGCCATTCTTTACCCGTTAAAAACTCAAATGACCATGATATGGCTTCTTTTTTACCATAATCTCCAAGAGACCAATTTCCTAACATCTCAAAAAATGTTAAATGTGTAGTATCGCCTACTTCGTCAATATCACCAGTCCGTATACATCTCTGAACATTATATAATCGCGTCCCTAATGGATGCCTTTCACCTAATAAATAAGGAACAATAGGATGCATGCCTGCACTTGTGAAAAGTGCACTAGGGTCGTTCTCAGGGTAAAGAGAAAAGTTTTGGATTTTTTTGTGATCTTTGCCTTCAAAGAATTTGAAATAAAGCTCAATTAGAGTCTTTCTATCCATAATTAGTAATACCTCATCTTGAAATGATGAAAAGTCTATAAAAAAATTATTGTTTTACGAGAGTCTCTCCAAATTTTGTAGGTGAGATTTATTTCTCTCATTATCATATCAATTATTCTTAGATAGTGCATTTTTTGAATTTTTGAGTTGTTTTTTTCTCGTATTCCTAGTAAATACATTTTTAACTATGTTTACCTCAATTGTGATTGATTAATATACGTGAGTTATAATGAAGTCAATAGAAGAGATCTGTGAAAAATTTGCAGTACAAAATGCTCTAGAGCATGGTGAAGCTAAAATCGGTCCTGTTATGGGGAAAGTGATGTCAGCTCATCCTGAACTAAGAAAAAAGGCTAACGAAGTCAAAGATATAGCATTAAAACAAATTGACCTAATTAACACATTAACCGTATCAGAAATTCAACAAATAGCTCAAGACCGATATCCAGACTTGCTTAAAGAGGATAAGAGTAATGAGCAAGAAGGTACAGACTTCATTCGCGCCATAGTCGAAAAACATATGGAAACAGGCCGTTTTAACGGAAAAGTACGTACTCGTTTTCCTCCCGAACCTAATGGCTTTCTTCATATAGGGCATGCCTTTTCTATCTTATACAACTATAATCTCGCTAAAGAGTATAATGGAACATTTAATTTCCGTTTTGACGATACTAATCCCATCAAAGAAGAAGATGTCTATGTTAAGGGAATGATTGAAGATATCAAATGGCTGGATGTCTATGAGAAGCGGGGAGATGATGATAATGTTTTGTTTGGCTCCGATTATTTCCAACAGTTTTATGATTATGCTTTACAATTAGTAGAAAAAGGTTTAGCCTACGTTGATGATTTGAGTGCTGATGAAATTAGTGAACTACGTGGAACATTAACTGAACCTGGTGAAAAGAGTCCTTATCGAGATCGACCTGTTGAAGAGAATTTAGATTTATTTAAACGCATGAAAGTAGGGGAATTTCCCGATGGTGCAAAAGTTTTACGAGCTAAAATCGATATGGCTCACCCTAACATGAATATGCGTGACCCAGTTATGTATAGAATCCTCCATAAATCTCATCATAACACGGGAGATAAATGGTGTGTCTATCCCATGTATGACTGGGCTCATGGGTTAGAAGATTCAATTGAAGGTATTACTCATTCTATCTGTACTCTGGAATTTGAAAACCATAGACCTCTTTATGATTGGTTTTTAGATCAGCTTGAAGATGAAGAAAATAACCCGATTCATCACCCCCAGCAAATAGAATTCGCGAGAGTCAATGTTTCGCATACTGTGTTAAGTAAACGTAGGGCTCTCATTTTAGTCAATGAGGGATATGTAAATGGATGGGATGATCCACGGCTTCTTACTATAACGGGGTTAAGAAAAGCTGGTGTGCCTGTGGCAGCTATTCGTTCTTTTTGTGAGAGTATAGGAATCTCTAAACGAGATAGAATTATTGATAGGTCAATTTTAGACCATCACATACGGGAAGAATTAAACAAAATTTGTCCTCGTACTATGGCTGTTATAGACCCATTAAAAGTTGTAATAACTAATTATCCAGAAGGGAAAGAAGAGAAATTTGAAGTTTCTAACCATCCTTTTGATACATCATATGGAACTCGTAAGATAACATTTTCTCGTGAAATTTATATCGATCGAGACGATTTCATGGAAAATCCACCTGATGATTTCTATAGACTATCTAAGGATAGAGAAGTACGCCTTAAATATGCTTATCTAATTACTTGTGATGAAATAATTAGGGATGAAAAAACAGACCAAATAGTCCAATTAAATTGCTCATACGATCCTAAGACTTATGGTGGGAAAGTACCAGATGGAAGAAATGTAAGAGGAACTATTCATTGGATTTCAGTTGCTCATGCAGAAAAAACTACCATACATCTTTATGATAGATTATGTACACGAGCTAATCCAATGGATACTGAAGAAGGAAAAGAATTTACAGAATATGTTAATCCTGATTCATTTAAGATTAAAGAAGCATATGTTGAGCCATATTTAATCAAAGAAGAGTTAGGTACAAGAGTGCAGTTTGAACGTAATGGCTATTTCTATTTGAGTCCATATGAATCTACTCAAGATAATAAAGTGTTCATACAAATCATCTCTCTAAAAGATTCTTGGTCCAAGTAGAATTAGAAAAACAGAAAGACTTAGTATCATTTTCTTTTAGAAATAAAGATAGAGGACATAGACGGAGATTTAATGACCTCTTCTCTTTATCCTTTTGTGATGAATTACGTTCGTAGAAACGTATCCGTATAACATTTTCTCAATTACTTTTAAACTCACTTAACAAATATAGGATAGTTTTTAAACTAAAAAAAGGGAGAAGAAGAGACTCAAGATTACACCGTTTTTACACTAGGGAGAACAAGGATAATTAGATAAAAACACAACAAACAAACTAGTTAATAGTCTTAGATGGTCTCTATCAATAGTTTAAGATAAATAAAGTTTTACTGGCACCTGGATGAAAAAAAGATCCGCTTCAAAGTTTCTTCATACTTATTTGCAATGATTTATTAATTGAATATCTAGGATAACCATATTTGTCATATTTGTCTTTATATTTATTTATTGCAACAACAGATAGCTTTACTTTAAACTGATGTACACCACCTCTAAAAGTAAAATGATACTTATTCCAAACTTCCTTTAATTGGTCATAATCAATAAATTCTGGTTTAATCTTACTAATATCGTCGTCTCTTTCTTTCGCTGATACTCTATCGGTCGCATACCAAACTTGGAATGAAGGTTTCCCATGTGGAATTAATCCTTCTTTTCCCTCATCATCTTTAAAATGAACCAATCGTTCCAAAATAAACTTTGCTGCAAGTATTGTATCATCCTTCACTTCATACTTATTCCATTCTTCTTTTTGTGTTTCAAATTCTATTACTTCATATTCCATCATATCACCTCATAATGCCTCTATAAATTCCTTTTGAGAAATATTTGCTTGTTTTAGAATTGAATCAAGAGTGCCTTTTTTTATCTCTGGATGATTGGGGATTACAACCCTTTTGCCAGTTGTATCATGTCTTAATACAATATGCTTTTTATGTCGTAATACTTGATATCCAAATTTATTAAGCACTTTTACAACATCCATCGCAGAACACACTGGTAATTTAAAAATTAACACCTCATTTTATCTTCTGATAACTTCTAATTCAAACATTGACTTACCAAAATTATAAGGAAATTCTTTTCCCTCTTGTAAAAAAGAGCGATGTAATTCCCTGTATGCATCACTAAATTGATCTAATGCTTCATCTTCATCTTCACATTCAGTAATTATTTCGGGTATTGAAGGAACTGTGATTGTGAAACCTCCTTCTTCTTGTTCTTTTGCAATTACTTTGATTATGGTAAATTCATCTTCTTGGCCTGATGTATTATTATCTAATTGAAGTGTCATTCGTATCTCCTTTTTCAGTATATATATCTTATAGTCAAATGCTTATAAAATATTTCCCTTAAGAGTGAATTATGAGCTTATTTTCACTGCTTTCTTCCTTTTTTGCTTCTTTTTTCTAGTCATTTTCACGTGTTTATAAGGAGTAAGTTCACCTAAGAAACAGGTGTAATCTTTTTCAACTAGACCCTTTGCTTACTCCAAAATTTGATTCTACTAATGCATTTACATTTTCAACCTCATTTTTTCTTAGATTAATATCCGTACTCATACTAGCTATCACTTCACCTACGTCTTCTTTGAATCCCTCTAGTGCTTCAATAAAATACTTTGAAGATAGATCTGTGACTAAAACAATCGATAATTTATCACCCAACGGCTTAATTAAAAGTTTAAGATCTTCAAATGCTATTTCTTTAATCTCTTTTTCTTCTCCAACAAATTCATGGATGAGATTTGATATGGCTTTTAAGGCACCAGAAAAAAGTATCTGCTTATTTTCACATTCTGTTTTCGAGAGAGAATTATCCTCTTCAAATGTATTAAAAGAATAACTATAAACAGGAATGCCAGACTCATTGATAATAATCAGATTTCTAAGGCTTTCAGATTGCAAAAGAAATATTCCACCTTTATTATAAAAGTAGAAAAATAGCCCTAAACTTATAGTGATGATGAATCCTGCTAGATCAATATTTGGATTTTGGAATAAAACCCCAATAAAAACGGGCGCCAAGATCATAATCCCTAGAGTAACGGTCATTTTTTTTAACAAATTTTTGACATCTGTGTTTCTCGTGTTTCTTATCTTACTCACTAGGCGTTTTATAATACAAACTGCAATTATGAAAAATAACACATAGAGTAATATGCTGAAAATGACATATAAAACACTTACTGATAATTCTAAATAAGTAGGAACACTATCCTCAAACAAGTGTTCAATGGAAGTTAAATTATATTGACCAATCAATATCCTCATTAACATCGATAGCATAAAATAAAGAGGGGTTGCGCTCACCATTAACCCACCTAATATTAGATTCTTTTTTGTTAATACATTCTCAGATTCAAATGATTCAATAAATAACAAAATCAAATAAAGACTGATTAATTGAACAATGGTAATAAGACTCCAAGCCATAATGCCGATCTCAGTATCAAAAGGGAATATAATAGTGTAAATGTGTGAAAAAATCATCAATCCTACTGCAATAAAAATAAACACCAACGTTTTGTATCTATACTGAATATAATTACGAATAATCCAAACAAATAACATGAAAAGTATAATAAGCTGAGCTATGAAAAAAATGGTATTTAATAGTTGCATAGGAACCAATAACATAGTTTACTTATATTTATTTTCAAACATGTAAAGGTTCAAGCGGATCTTACATTACAGAAATAATTAAAGGAGCGTAGTTAAATTGCAGTAGACCGATTGTATCTGATTTGGATCACCTTATCATTAAATAATGAAACTCGTGGATTATTAAGATGATTGCATGTGTGGATTTAGGAATTTTAGTATTCCTAACTAATTGCCCCGAAAGGGCATATATCAATACAGGCTCTACAATTTCTACATAGCGATCTATCAATTTGCGCTTTTCCGTTGACTATTTTAATTGCATTATATTTACAGCTCGCTAGACACTTTCCGCATCCCTTACACTTATCGATATTAACTTTCGGAATATTTCTTTGTTGGATTACTACCTGTTCGCTATATGAACTTTCTATATTATTTGATCGATATATTTGATTTTGATTTATTGCATTGTTTTGTTTCCAACCTTGTCGTATCATAGGAGAATTACATGTAGGACAAAACATTTCAGTACAAGGTATTCCTCGTTGATGTGATACAGTTTCTCCACATCTAGGACAGTAACACATTTTTAATCTCATTCTACCTTCTGCTTTTCTTCCCTTTTGATTTCTTTTGTGTATACCCACTCTTCTTCCTCTACCACTCATTTCATCACTAAACGATAATGGGTAATAACCCATTATAAACGTTGTCTTTGTAAACAAAGTTAAATAAGGAGATAGAGCTAAAAGAAACTCATCTCTGATTCTAAAGTGTGGGGTGTATCTCTGTATCTATTAATTAGTTATATTTGATAAGTTAAGACGGATTATACTGAGAAAAAACATGGTTGATGAATGTCTGATTTATTTGAGTACTAACTTAATTAAGGCAAAAAATTATATACCCTTAATATCTTTACACTTTGATTATATGCATACTAACGACGAAGATGACCCTTGGCTTATGGCTTTGTCACAATTAGACAGAATAGCCAAACTTATAGATTTAGATCCAGATATACATGAATTTTTAAAAAACCCAATGCGTATTTATGAAGTAAATTTTCCTGTCAAAATGGATAATGGCTCAATTAAAGTATTTAAGGGCTTTAGAGTCCATCATGTAGAGATATTTCCAAGCAAAGGGGGGATAAAATATGCCCCGTACGTAACTAAAGAAGAAATGCAAGCATTAGCCATGTGGATGACGTGGAAATGTGCAGTTGTTGAACTCCCCTACTCTGGCGCAAAGGGTGGCGTTATATGTGACCCTACTAAGATGTCTGTAAGGGAAATAGAGAACCTTACTCGTCGATACACTTTCCAGTTATGTAATGTTTTTGATCCCCAATATGATATACCTGCTCCCGATGTTAATACCTCATCACGCGAAATGGCTTGGATTTACGACACATATAGTATGAATAAAGGTCATTCAGTACTTGGTGTTGTTACTGGTAAGCCTGTTGAAGTTGGGGGTTCTAAAGGTAGAGATGCTGCTACAGGAAGAGGGGTCTTTTTCACAACACGTGAGATTCTTAAAAAGAAAAATAAGCCTTTAGAAGGGGCCACTATAGCTATTCAAGGTTTTGGTAATGTTGGATCATGGTTTGCTAGAATAGCTCATGAGCATGGGGCAAAGGTGGTTGGTATTGTTGATCTTTATGGTGGGGTATATAATCCCGATGGCTTAGATATAGAAGATTTGTACAAATATGTCTATGAAAATGGAGATAATCCAATAAAAACAGTCAAAGATTATCCCAAAGCTGATCCATTGACCAACGAAGAATTATGGAAATTAGATGTGGATGTATTAAGCCCTTGTGCAACTGAAGGTCAGATAACTAAACAAAATGCACCTGATATAAGAGCCAAGATTATTGTTGAAGGAGCTAATGGACCAACAACACCTGAAGCTGACGACATTCTTACTGAAAAAGACATAGTTGTAGTACCAGATATACTCGCTAATGCTGGTGGTGTAACCGTAAGTTATTTTGAATGGGTACAAGGCAATGACGCACTCTTTTGGGAAGAAGAAGAAGTTAACAAAAGACTTGAGCAGATAATGGTCAAAGCATTCAATGAAGTTTATGATAAGAAACAAGAAATGGATGTACCAAGTTTAAGATTAGCTGCCTACGCCATTGCAGTAAAAAGAGTTGCTAAACAAATAGAACTTAGGGGTATCTATCCCTAAGTTAAACTTACCAATCCGAGCATCATATCTGGGATTTATTTTTGCTCATTATTTTGCTCATTATTTATAGATTTAGAAAAAGGAAAGAAAAATAAAAAGGGAAACTTTTCATTCTTGTAGAACTTAGAAATGAATGTTTGTCCAATAAACTGGATGATCAGTATACGATTCTGGGGGTGGTATGTACGTAGAACCTGTGATAGTAAATTCGGGAGAAACAAAAATATGATCGATTCGCCTAGTCATGTCTAAACCATTTCCTGTTCCATCAGGATATACTGCCAGCCATGTGTCAACCAAAACGTCTACGGATTTGTTATAGTAAATTGAACCTTGGCGGAAATTGAAATCCCCCATCGAAATAACATTATCCAATCCCTCTATTCGATCCATGAGTGTCTCAATATGAGCTAAAAAGGCATCATGAGATCCTGCGGGATGGTTATTAAATATATGAAAGGTTCTTCCTCCTACTTCAATTTGAACATAAGCTGTTCCTATCTCATCTTTATCACTATACGTAAAGAAGGTTTCCGCAGCGGTAATTGGATAGCGTGAAAGTATGGCAGTTCCATATGTGCCTGTAACCTTCTTTGGACCGTAATAGGAGTAGAAGCCGAGTTTTTCAGCATAATATCGTACAACATCGGAATTACCCCCTCCTAGTTTTGCAGTATCGGATTCTTGTAAGGCAATAATATCCGCATTCGAGTCAATAATAACTTGTAATTGTTGATCATAGTTTTTACTCCCCGCTTCATTAACCCCATTTTGAATGTTGTAAGTCATTAGTGTTAATGAAGTAATATTATCCAAATCTTGAGGAGCTGCCCAAAGTTCTGGGGATGAAATCAACACCGCGGTGAAGGTACTGAGAAAAGTCATACTAATCAAGACTATACCTATCATTGCTGTTTTACGTAACTTCCCTTTGAATATTTTATGGTTTACCATAAGATCTTTTAGTTTTTGAATTCCTAGATCTCCATACTTAACGCAAAGTAAACCTAGCCAGATTCCGAGTATAGCTATAAGGAACGGAAACCAAAATTTGTTACGAAAAATTTGAGAGATTGGTTCAACATAGCCCCATATATTGGTAAAAACAAATATGAAGACTACTAAGATAAAATGCAATCCGCCTAACGTAAATCCTGTCGCCAGTTGGGGGATAGTAGGCTGTAATTGAATTAGCTGACGGATAATCAGCATAAAATCAAAGTAAATAATTGGTGAACTGAGAACCATTAGATAGAGGGGAATCTGCTGATACCACTCTGGAGAAGTGACAGTAACAGCTGGTGATGAGGGTAATGGGGGAAATCTGATTGTATGGGCTAGAATCGTGATTAAGAGAGTTATTCCAAAAATTAAATTCCAACCCATGAAATATTCTTTTTTGTGAATGAATACTAGCCATTCTGGTTTTATAACAGAAAGTATTATAAAACCACTGAGTGACCCAGATAAAAGTGTGACTATGACAATATAATTTCCTTCAGTCCAGCGAGATATAACAGTGGGGCTTTCAAATGCAATATATATTAAAAGAAAAATACTGATGATCCCCAAAATTAATCCAACAACCCGCATAAAAGGAGCTTTATTTTTACTTGGTTCTTTCATGGGTTTTGTTGCATATTCATCTGATTTAGTTAAGTTAAAAACATAAAACACCGCTATTATACCAATAAACCAGGCTATAATTTGATATGTTTTGTAAAATGTTAAATCAACCGTACTGTTCAAAGATCGAAACAATATTGACAATAAAACCGTTCCAGTCAAACCCAATCCGAACTTAAGGCTTGATTGTTCATAATTACTATGTGATTGATGCCAGAGAAACAACGGAAAGAAGATCATAAATCCTCCAACTGAGATCCCTGAAAAAACAAGGCAAAGAACTGTATCAAATAGTGGTGCTAATAAACGAAACAAAATCATTCCCAATCCACTAAAATGCAAGATTTTTGTGTGGATCAGCTTCCAGTCATGAGAAGAAGATTTTTCTTTATTCAATCCAAATAAATACAGAAATGCTGCGAAAAGAAAGAAAACAATTCCTACTGCGTGTTCATCAATTCCTGTTCCCAATAAGCCCTTCATGTATATGGCTTCGATTAATAACGTTACCGCTTGGAAGAAAAAGAGGAAAATAACTCCAATACCAATTGCGTCTAGAATTCTATGTTTATCATACAATGATTCCATAATATGAATTCAACTGCAGTTGTATATTAATTTTCTCGGTACTTTATTAGTTTGTTTTCTGAGAAGACTAGTGAGCCTTTTTAGGGTGATATTATGAAAATTCAACCTAGTCTGTTGTTCTAAATGACTAAATCTTGAAACACATTACAAGTTTCAAAACCTAATCTTATTAGTCTCATATAATATTTCATTAAACCAGCTGGAAATCTTTTATTATTTAAGAACATTTATTATGCTGTATTATTTATCGAACACTATGGCATGTCAAAGATTCCAAGATCAATCTTCATCTTTTTATAATTATCTTTCGGCAAAGTGGTATTCTAAAGGCAAACTATGGTGGCTGCTTGGTCATACATTACAGCACAAATTAAGTTTAATTACTATTACAATTTTTTCTATAGTTGGGATAGGCTTTCAAACTATTATTCCATTTATCTTAGGTGATCTATTTGAAATTATGTCTCCTTCTTTAGATCTTACCATTGTGATTAATTATGGTTTGTTGGTTCTTTTTTTAGGAGGAGCTAAGCTCCTTACGAATTTTATTGCTTCTGCACTTAATGAAGTCATGGCTCAGAAAGTTGAAATGCAAATTAGGATAGAATTTTATGAATCTTTACAAACAAAAAGCATGGATTTTCATGATGAAAGTAGAGTAGGAGATCTAATGAGCATGGCAACCCAAGATACACGTATGATTAATGCGTCTGTATCTCCTGGAGTTCGAATGATTTCTACCACCATAATATCGTTATTAGTTACATTTATTGCAATGTGGATAGCATCACCAATCCTTTCGATTATTTTCTTGCTTATTCTTCCTCTCTACATATATTTATTAAAAAGGTTTGCAACCAATCTCATTCCCTTGAGTATAGAAAGACAGTCTAAAGTAGCACAGATGAGTGCTGAATTACAAGAAAATTTGACAGGAGTGAGAGTTGTTCGTACATTTAGTGGACAAGATCGTGAGATAAAAAAATTTGATTTAACCGCTCAAGAATTAAAAGATATTCTTATTAAACGAGGTGTCACTAGTGCTTTTTATATTCCGCTACTTCTCATTGGTCTTGTAAATGCTGTCATTTTTCTTGGTGCTGTATATTTGATAGAAGCTACATTAGGTGGAAGTATAATTCTCTTGGGTTTTACTATTGAACAAATAGGGATTGGGGAACTAATTACTTTTCTAATTTTAACCTCATTTTTAACTATGCCAACTATGTTTCTAAGATGGATTATAGATATGACTTTACTTGGTTTTGCGGGTGCAGAGAGAATATTTAATGTGCTTGCTGGTGAAGCGGAACCATCACAAGGGGCTTATATACCTGAAACTGTAAAAGGAGAAATAATATTTGATAATGTCTCTTTTTCGTATAAAAAAGATAGTCCTCTTGTTATAAACAATGTTTCACTAAAAATAGAGCCAGGGGAATCTATTGTAATACTGGGACCTACAGGTTGTGGCAAAACTACACTAGTCAAGCTATTGCTTTATCTCTATTGTGTTAACGGCGGGTCAATTAAAGTCGATGGTGTAAATATTACAGAATGGGATATTAATTATCTGAGACAGAATATAGGAGTTATAGAGCAAGATACTTTTTTGTTTAGCTCAACAATTAAAAACAACATAGCGTACGGAAAAAATGACGCCACAGATGAAGAAATAATAGCTGCTGCTAAATCTGCTCAAGCTCATGAATTTATAATGAATCTTGAAAATGGATATGATACTGTTGTAGGAGAACGGGGAATTACTCTTTCTGGTGGTCAAAAACAACGTGTTGCAATGGCTAGAGGTTTTGTTCTTAACCCTAAGATTCTTGTTATGGATTCTTCTACTAGTGCTGTAGATGCTGAAACTGAGGCTAAGATACAAAAGGCCATTGATACTATTCTGATAGGCAGAACGACCATTATTATTACTCATCGATTATCAACACTTAGAAGTGCTTCCAAAATTGTTTTTATGGAAAAGGGCACGATTAAAAAAATTGGCAAGCATGAAGAGTTGATAAAAAGCTTTGAACCCTATCGGGATATTTTTAAACGTTATTTGGATCTTCCTCCTTTGGAAGAAAACAGTATTGTTGCTGGTGGAGGTGATGATTAATGTCACAAATGTTCGATAAAGCAAAGAAACAATTTTTTGATCAAGAGTACAGTTTCAGTGAAATCCTCTCCATGCTCTGGGCTTATGCTAGAAACGAGAGAAAAAATCTCTTTCTTTTATTTATTACATTAATTCTCAATACAGCCATTACTATTATTGTTCCTCTCCTAATCAGTACAGCTATAGATTATTTAACTTTTGAGGGATCTATTGATTTTAGGACCATACACATCTATGGATGGCTATTTTTAATTGGTAATATACTCACCTTTATTGCTTTCTTTTTTGTAGTAAGGGCTCAATGGACAATTGTAGCTCGTACAGTTACTAGATTGCGTCTAGATATGTTCATATCATTGCAAAAACATGATCTATCTTTCTATGATCGTGTAAAAACAGGACGGATAATGAGCAGAGTAATGGATGATACTTGGGAATTAAGCACCTTTATGCTTATTTTTGTTGATCTGGTCATTAATGGCGCAGCTATCATTATTATGGTGTCTATTTTATTCAGTGTTGAATGGAGATTAACTTTTGGAGTTCTAAGCATAGTACCTTTAATAGCGTTTATGATGTTTGTATTAGGTTCTTTAATTGTCAGATTAAGCCGTGAATGCCAACAAACTGTTGCAGCAGTTAATGGTGCAATGCAAGAGTCTGTAGCTGGAATAGCTATCTCTAAAAGTTTTTCTCGTGAGGCTAAAAACAAAAAAGAGTTTTATGATCTAAATAAAGATAATTTAAGAGCGAATATTAAACGAAGCTTAACTTTTGCGAGTTTCTTTCCTATTTTTGAATTTCTTTCTCACTTGATTATTTTCGTTATAGTTTTTCAAGGTGCTCGTTATGTTATCGAAGGTACTATTACCCCAGGTGATTTATATCTTTTCTATCTCTATTCATTACAACTAATAGGCCCACTTATTAATTTCAGCCAACAAATAGCTCAATTTCAATCAGGTCGTGCTGCAGCTGAAAGGATCTTTTCTTTAATTCAAGTGCCTAGTTTTATGAAAACAGGATCGATTATTACTGAAGATATTACAGGCAGAATAGAATTTAGAAATGTTGTATTTGGCTATAGTGATACTGCAATTTTATTTGACAATGTTAGTGTAACAATTGAAGCAGGGCAAAATATAGCCATAGTTGGACATACTGGATCAGGTAAAACCTCATTTATTTCTTTACTTGCTCATTTCTACGAGATCCAGAAAGGTGAGATATTAGTTGATGATATGAATATAAGAAAAATGAATGTAGATGATTATAGGAACCATTTAGGAATAGTGCTACAAGATCCTTATTTGTTTTCAGGTACTATTCTTGATAATATCAAGTATGGTAATCCCACTGCTATAGAAAAAGAAATAGAAAGAGCTATTGAAGCAAGTCATGTAAAAGACTTTATTGAATTTTTACCTGAGGGATTACTGACACAAGTAGGCGAAAGAGGATCAAAATTATCTTTAGGACAACGTCAATTAGTATCATTAGCTCGTGCTTTAGTAGCCAACCCTAAAATTTTGGTATTGGATGAGGCCACAGCATCAGTAGATGCTTATACTGAAAGTCTAATACAAGATGCTTTAGAAAGTTTGTTCAAAGACAGAACATCTATCGTTATTGCTCATAGATTATCTACAGTAATTGGAGCTGATAGGATACTTGTGTTCCAAGAAGGAAAAATTGTTGGTGATGGTTCTCACCATGAATTAATAGAAAATAATCTTACATACCAAGAGCTCTACAAAACTTATTATGAGTTTCAAGGTGTCTTCTGATTTCAGATATTTTCTCTTCTTACATTTTCTATGATAACTCATGTTCTATTTTCCTCTCCTTTCTCTATTATAGTGTTCGTTCATTTTTAACCCCCTCATTTTTACTAGAATCAAACCTACGTGGGTTATCACAACTCGTGGGAACAGATTCTTCTGTGTTCTCCCTCTCATCGAATGTATTCAATAAGTGATAAAGTTCGATATCAATTTCTAACGAGGGAACAGCAGTACTACCTCGTACAAAAACAGCTTTATGGGGATTATACCGCCCAAAATTAACGTCTTTTCCCAAGATGTCTAATATTATTAGTTCAATAAAAGTAAGTGGAATATCGGTCTTTTCTGCAATCCAATATAAAGGCCTAAAAAAAGTTTCCTATGTTTTTCTGATAAGTAATACGATAAATACATATAATATCTCACCTAATCGTTAAAAGATGAACATTGTAATGCTTTCAGCTTCATATTATCCGAGGACAGATGGAGTAGCTGATCAAGTACACAAAATAGCAGAAAATATGTTAAAACAAGGGCATAATGTTGTTTTATTTGTTCTGGATCAGAAAAATCAAGTTGAGCAAAAAACGAAAGGTTACAAAGTGCATAGATTCGAAAGTAATAAATTACAAACTTACACAGATAGTTTTTTTTATCGAACAGATTATCCAAAAGAAAATATCAAAAGCATTCTGGATATATTTGAACCCGATATTCTCCATGTACATTCACCTTTTACAATGGCTCACTGGGCTGAAAGGATTGCAAAAGATTATGAAATACCTATTGTGGCAACATATCATACGTTTATGTTAGATCATGCAAAATTGTTATTGAAAAAAAATATTAGAAATGGCCTATACATATCCTTCCTAAAACTTCTATTAAGAACATTTGGTAACTTTTTCTTAAACAGTATATTCAAGGCAGCCAACCTTAATATTGCTCCTTCAAAAAATGTGAAAGCGTTTTTGCATAAAAAAGGCATCAATCATGTAGAAACGGTTTATAATTTGGTTGAAATTCCTGAATTCTCAAAAAACACTGAAAAAATACAAAAGAAATTTAATATCAATGCCGATGATTTTGTTATTTTACACGTAGGGAGACTATCTCCTGAAAAAAGAATTGACGTATTGTTACATGTTACTAAACAGTTGGTTGAAAAAGGCTATGGAAATAAAATTAAAGTTGTTATCACAAGTAAAGGAATTCTAGCTAAAGAATTGCGAGAGATCACAAAAGATCTTAATATACAAGATCAAGTTATTTTTACAGGTTTCTTAAATAGTTCAGATCTTTATACTTGTTACAGTATCGCTGATATATTTGTGGATCCAAGTATCTATGATACGTTTAATATTTGTGTTCTAGAGGCATTGATAATGGGTCTGCCTGTTGTTGGTGCAGACTCAAAAGGAGTGGGAGAATTGATAGAAAATGATGAAGTAGGAATTGCCATTCCTTCTGATGAGAAAGAAATAGAAAAATATGCAGAAGCAATAATTGATTTAATAAATAATCCTCACAGATTAAAAAAATTAGCTGAGAAAGCACAAACATATTCAAAAGAGAAGTATAACATCAAAAAACAAGTAAAAAAATTAGAGCAGTTATATCAAAATGTTATAGATGGTAAATATCAAAGAGAGAAAAAAAGACTAAGACTAAGACTAAGATACCTAATCAATCACATTAAGTATAAGATTTTGCTAAATATAGTAAAAAGGCTGAATATATAGTGGTAATGATTAACCTAAACATGCTAACAAAAAAAGAGGAGTATTATGAAATTTTATGTTGATGCTATGCTAGGAAAATTAGGGCGATATCTAAGGCTTTTAGGCTTTGATACTCTAATAGCAGATGAAATAACTAAGGATCATCAAATTCTTTGTAAAACTATCAAAGAAGAAAGGATATTAATTACCCGCGACAAAGAATTATATTCTATCACTAAAAGAGAATATCAAGAGAAAGCGAAGGATTTACCTGATAATCACTTATTAATTAAAAATGATGATTTGGTTTGTCAATTAGCTACTTTCTTTATACACTTTGACATTAACGTTGATCAATATACGTGGAAAGGAAAGGATATCCCTTTTGTTAAATCGCGTTGTACGAAATGTAATGCTGAGATTGAAGAAGTAGAAAAAACAGAGATACTAGAAGAAATCCACCAAAGGACAGCTAAGCATTATGATCTATTTTTTCGCTGTCAAAATGAACAATGTAAACAGGTATATTGGATAGGAAAGGCACATTGGAAGAATATCGTAAAAACAATAAAAAGAGCAAAAGAAAAAATGGAGAAATAAAACAACCTGCATATCTCTATCTTCTTAAGTGCTATTCAGTACTAACCAGAAAAGTTTTTATCTATTATTTATCTATTTATTTCGGAAGAAAATCTTTCTAAATAGATTTTTGAAAATGTCTATTGCCATCAACGGATTTGCAGTTAATCTTCTTTTGAGATACGCTGTTGCATTTTTCTTCCTCTCTGCGAAAGGAACGTATAATCGCATTATAAACCCTTTTTCCATAATTATTTGTTGAATTTTTTTTCTTGGAACGCCTAATAACATCTGATACTCTATTTGTTCTGGAGTATATCTCTTTTTCTCGCTTATTTCCATCATCTTCTTGATTAATTTTTCATCATGGGTTGCAAAACCAACATAATATCCTTTTGTAATTAATAATTGGGCTTGATCGATCATTCGTTCTTTCATCGATGGTTTGTGTGTGAGAGCTATGTCTTTAGGCTCTTTGTAAATACCAATACACAACCTAATGCGAGCATTATCCACATTCATTTGTTCAATGTCATTTTTGGTTCTATGTAATCGTGTTTGAAGTACAGTCCCAAGAGTCGGATACATAGGTTTGAATTTTTCATATGATTCTAATGTAGGATCAGTAAATTTATGATCTTCCATGTCAATTGTAATTTTTATTGCCTTTTCTTGAGCTTTTTTCAGTACTTTTTCCAAACTCGTGAAGTAATATGTTTTACTTACTAGCAATCCTAAAGAACTAGGTTTGACAGAAATAGTTGTATATTGTTGCATGTTTTCTTCACTTACCCGCTTAATTAAGTCTTTATAGAGTTCAACTGCATGCTCCACTTCTTCTGCATCTTCTAAATCCTCTCCCAGTAGATCCATCGTGGAATATAATCCATTAGTTTCATAAATTTTTTTAGCAGTTTGTATACCTTCTTCAAGACTATTCCCACCCAAATAAGGTGATGCAAAAAGATGTATGAGAAAAGGAGGCATTAAACGAACAAAGAAAGCATTGATATTTGTTATAATTGACATCTTATTTACCTCGTTTGTTATACTTTGTCTTCAAAACTTTTTGAACTTTGTCTATTAGTTTCATAATATCCCTTAAAGTTTTAATATAAGCTCTTTTTTCTATACCACGTATGATAATGAACAAGCGCCCTGATGGGACATTGGTTAAGAATATATCAAAATTTCAAGAGTTGGCCTTTCATATAATGCCCGACCGTACAAATTCTAATGCCCTTTTTGATTTAAGCATAGATTTACAACATACATTTGCATATTTAGAAAAATATAATGATAAACCTAAAGGAGAAAGAATTACATTATTTGAAATTATTTTGGCAGCTTTGGGTCGCGCTATGATGTTAAGACCAAAAAGTAATAGATTCGTGCAAGGGAGGCGATTATTTCAGCGAAATGAATTATCCATAATGTTTGTTGTGAAAAAACAAAAAACAGAGGAAGGTGAAGAAATAAATGCTAAAATACTTTTTAGCCCATATGATACCCTCCAAGATGTGTCGATTAGAACAAAAAAGATAGTGAGTGAAGCGAGATCTGGAACAAGCTCAAATGCAGAAAAAATAGAATTTTTCGGTAGATTACCGCGTTGGATAATTAGAATAATAGCTAAAGTTTTGTTTATAACAAATAAGATTAACTGTCCAATTTATAGTGTAACAAAAGAAATGCCTATGTTTGCGTCTGTATTTCTTACTCACTTGGGTTCAATAGATTTGGATGCTGTGTATCATCATCTCTATGAGATGGGTACAACTTCGTTCTTCATCTCAACAGGAAAAGTGCATAAAGCCCCTATTATTGATCAAGAAACAGAGGAAATATTAGTTCATCCTATGATGCAATTACGGTTAAATATAGATGAACGGGTAGCAGACGGAATTTACTGGGTTCGTACAGTCAAATTGCTTAAAAATTTCATACAGAATCCGAGTTTAATGGAAGAACCAATCGATGTAACAGATGAATTGCTTGATAAACTGAAATTAAAATATTTGCCAGAAGATAAACAAATTAGTAAAAGATAATTTTATATTATAACACCTATTTTTATTGTTTTTTGTTTTTTCTCATATACTTTGACAAAGCCTTTTAAACATAAAATTTAGGTATGGGTATATGAGTTCCAAATATACTATTGATATAAAACTATGCCCAGAGGAAAAAAGAAAAGAGAAAGTTCCCGACTCAGAATTAGGGTTTGGGAAAATATTTACTGACCATATGTTTCTTATGCAATACAAAGACGAACAATGGCAACCTCCAAAAATAGTCCCCTATCAAGATTTGAGTCTTGATCCTGCTGCATTAGTATTTCATTATGGCCAAGAAATTTTTGAGGGAATGAAGGCTTTCATTCATGATGATGGAAGTGTTCATCTTTTTAAACCGAAAGAAAACGCAAAAAGATTTCAGTTATCAGCTGAACGGATGTGTATGCCTAAGGTGGATAAAGAACTTTTTGTCAAGGCTATTAAAGAACTCATTAAAGTGGAAAAAGATTGGATACCTTCAGCTCCCGGAACAGCATTATACATTCGACCAACAATGATTGCTACTGAAGTTGCCTTAGGCGTTCATCCTAGCGACGAATATTATTTTTATATCATCTTAAGTCCAGTCGGACCATACTTTAAATCTGGATTCAAACCCACAAAAATTTATGTTGCTTCAGAAAATGTAAGAGCATGTCCAGGTGGAACTGGAGAAGCAAAAACAGGCGGTAATTATGCTGCTACTCTTGCTGAGACTCAAAATGCTAAAGAGTTAGGATACTCACAAGTTTTATGGTTGGATGCTATTGAACGAAAATATGTCGAAGAAGTAGGCTCAATGAATATAATGTTTGTAATCAATGGGGATCTCTACACGCCTCCATTAGATGGTACAATACTAAAAGGCATTACTCGTGCTTCCGTTATTCATTTAGCTAAAGATTTGGGATATAAAGTCTATGAAGAAAAGATAAATATTAATCAATTGACAAACCAAATAAAGAAAGGAGAATGCACAGAAGCATTTGGGGTAGGAACAGCTGCATCCATTACTCCCGTTGGAGAATTGTATTACAAAAAAGAACAATATGTACTAAATGATTTGGAAGTAGGACCAGTGACGCAGCATCTGTATGATGAATTGGTTGGATTACAGAAAGGCAAAAAAGAAGATAAATATAATTGGTTAGATAAAGTGCTCTAAACTGCCATTTTATTACTTTTTTTATTCTTCTCATTTTTTAGTATGGATTGAATTAACTTTTAATAAATTAATAACAACAGCATTATAATGACTTCTATTAAAGAATTGACTTTGGAAATAGTCAAATTTAGAGATGAAAGGAAATGGAAAAAATACCATACGCCTAAAAATCTGTCTCTTTCAATAATAATTGAACTTGCTGAACTATTTGAGTTATATCAATGGGAAACAAACAAAGAAATCTCCACCAAACTATCTCAGATACGCCCTCAACTTGCAGAAGAGTTGGCTGATGTAACCATTTATCTTTTCTTGTTAGCTCATGAGTTGGGAATAGATTTAGAAACTGCTATACCTGAAAAAATTAAAAAAAATGGTAAAAAATATCCTTTGTAGTTGAATCGAGGAGAGAGAGAGATTTTCTATCCATTCTAAGGCAAAGAAATGAAAAAAAGGTATAAAAAGAGGCTAATCTTCTATTCTATTTTATGTTATTAATGCACTTAATCTTTTGGCTACAATGAACATTCTTATTCTTCCTTGAGCTAATTCAACAATTTTACTTTTTTTCAATCCTTGATTTTCGATTAATTTATTTACACTAAATAAAGGCATATGAAAATTAATTTTATTGATCTTTCTGTATAAAGCTTGCACACCTAATCTCACCAAGTCGATTAAAGCTATGAATATGTTACTTGAAATAAACTCTTCAACAAGTAATATCTGTCCGTGTTTAAGTAACAATTCTTTACATTTTTTAATTATATTCTTCCTATCTTCTGAATCTTGTTTCTTCAATCCAAAAAAGATGATTATATTGTAATATTTTTCACTCATAGATTGTAATTCTTCAAGCTTAAATTGTTTAATGTCTAGTGCTCTCAGTATCTCTTCATCTTTTATTTCTGTTCTAGGGCTAATATATGTTGGACTTGTATCTCTTGCTCTTAAAGGTAGTTCGGTTTCCCTAATTATTTCTTCACAAAAAGAGCCTATATTATCCCCAATTAATAAAGTACTACCTTCTTTGATTAAAGAGAGTATTTTTTGTTCTACTTCATCTCTGTAAGAATCCAATTGTACTTTTGATTTTACTTTATTTGTAAAATCATTGATGTCTATTTTTCTTGTCTTTTTTTCTTCAGTTTCAATTTCAGATTCTGTTTCATTTTCCTCTCTCTTTTTAATTTCAGGTACTTTTAGCTCTTTTTCATCTTGCTTTTTTTGTATCTCTAAAATTTCAGGTAATTCGGGAAGTTCTTCATCTTCTTTCATCTTTATCACCACCAATGTTAAATTTTCTCTTTCCATTCTCTAACTGAATCTAGTAGGTCGCCTTTTAGTTCTACATCTTTTTCAGATATCGAATCTAGTTTTTGGCAATATTTTTCAACTTCATAGATTAAACTACCAGTGAGCCCTATCTCTACTAGACTATCTCTGAGTAGACAAAGAGAGCTATATATTTCTTCTGCATTGTTTGGATTAATATCAGAATAATTGTTAAGAATAGTTATTAAATCATCAAATTCTTCATGTATGTTAAGAGCAATTTTGAAATCAGAATGAATACCTTCTTTAATCAATTCACCAATTAATTCTCCAGCTTCTTCCCATGAATGAACTTTTCCTTCATGATAATATATGTTCGCTAATTTCGCTGCTAATTGTTTTAGACACAATTCAATAAGATCATTGTTCATCTCAGGAATAAGGTGTAATAATCCCATACGTATTAAGATCATATTCGTATTTGTTTTTGCATAAGTATATTCCGATTCATCTAATTTATTGATATGTCTCAATCGGTCTAATAAGTCATAAAAACTGTTTTGATCAAACTTGAGAATATCATCGTAAGTTAAATAAGGTTTGATTTTTTTAACTATCATTTTCCACTTTGGAATATGTCTATTATTTACTTCGGAATTGTTCATGTAAAAACTATTGAAAGAACCCCTATTAAAAGATACTTGTGATATTAGTTTCGTGTTTCGTTCTATTTTTTGTCCTGTTTCTTTTTTACTAATAAGCGAGTTGTTGAACCTACTAGAACTGAAAAAATGATTAGAAAAAAATAAGCATTAGTAAGCCCAGGACTTAATTGGTCATTCATAGCTAATGGATAAATATCTTCGGGGTTTGTCCAGCCATCTATAGAATAAGGTCCGTTACCATCCCAGTCTGACCAGTAATTTCCTTGTTGAAGGGTCTCATTATACCACCTATTATATTCTCCATAATCAAATCCTTGAGAAGAACTACCCCCATTGGCAATAAAACGATTGAGATAAATAGTATTGTTAGTACTAGAAACAGACCAAATATAGACCCCGTAATCCTTATTATTTTTAATTGTATTTTGGGTCACAATAGATCGAGTGGAACCTGACCATAGCCCAACACCACCCCAAACATTATTTGTTACATTATTGAAAGTCACAATTGTCATTGAACTAGATCCTATTCCAACCCCAAGTTCATTGTTTGTGACATTATTATCCGTAATTAAAGTATTTGAACTAGACCAAATGTAGATCCCTCTATACGTTTCATTAATTGTATTGTTCAACAAATTAATGGTAGAACTAAACCTAACAGATATACCCCAATTTGTATTGTTTTTTACTATATTTTCTTCAATACTGGATTGAGTACTATATGAGATTCTAATTGCCCCATCGTTTTCTGAAAACGAATTGTGGGTTATACTTACATTAGTACTATGCCAAGTTGAAATTCCCCATCTATAATTATCTCATAATTATTTAACCAATTCTTGTAATGGTTAATTGATTGGTTATAGAACCATTTTTTTCTATATTTTTATATCTTTATGCCTCCATTAAGTTCTTTATGTCACATTTTTTTTCGTCTACATGTCCATACATGTCCTTAGGTCTCTTGCAACTCGCTTTTGTTTATTTTCAAGTATTTGCAAATATTTATAAGGGATAGAGTTACTACTATGGTAGTAATAATTAATTTGGTGAAATCAAGATGTCAAGAAAATATTGGAATGGCTTTTCCATTGTTAGTTTGGTGTTCTTCATTATCACACTTCTGCCATTAGGTATTGTGGGTGGTATAGGTGCAGGTACTGCAGAATATGACATTACACAAGTAAGTTTGGATATAAACGGAACAAGAGTCATTTACATTAGCGAAGGAGAAACACATTTCATAAATTATGAAGTGTATAGTAATCAAAAAATAGACGTTTACTTGCTGTCTAAAGATCAATTTGCAGCTTGGAATGAAACAGGAATCCCCACAGCTTATATTAAAAACTATTATGCTGAAGAACAGTTTTTCTTTTTCAATGGAAACAAAGGCTATGGGATAATAGATCATCCGCACATGGAGGATGAAGGTGATGAAAATGCCACTTATACCACTACTCATGATCAAGGTGGTCCACAATATGTTTTGGCTAATTATCTGGTTCTAATCAATACTAGTGATAATTCCGTTCAAATGGATTTTGTACATATTGGGATAAATACAGGTTTACTTATTGCCTCTGTTGTTTTAGGGATCATCAATGCTACCTTTTTAACCTTCTTGATCCTTCATACGCTCTTCTTTATTTTAGCGTCTATATTCGGTTCTGGTTCTAAAAAAGAGGATCAATCTGAATATCAAAAATCAAAGGTGTATATGTCGTATAATCAATCTCAAGGGTCTGAAAGAGAAAAAACATATGAAGCAGCTCCAAAACATGAACAAAAGAAAAAGTTTGACACGCCTGAAGATGTGTCCGTAGTTGTTCAGCAAAAGAAAGGTCAAATTGTTTATGAAAGTTCAGGAAATGTTGTAAAAGCAAAAGAACCTAAAGATTATGGTGAAATACATCAGCTTAAAGGGAGAATTGAAAAACTTTGGGACTATGCTGGTGTAGCAGAAAAAATATTGATCGGTATTGCCGTTTTCTGGGTTTTAATAGGCGTAACTACGTTTAACTGGTGGATGTTATTGGCTTTTGCAGCCCCATTGGTACTTATAGCATATATAGTTGGAGCAGTAAGAGAACACAACCGCAATAGAATTATCTCACTTATTGAAGGACATGGGGCTATTGATGTACTAACGCTTGAAAAATATATTGAAGCATCCGCAAATAATATTAGAAATCACATTTGGGATATAATTAGGCTAGGATTAGCAAATGTTGCCTATGATGTTTCTAATGATGTTGTTTTTATTCCCGGACAAGTATCAGTCAAAACTAGAGAAAAAAAAGAAAACTATGAAAAAGGACCACAACATGTGATAGAAGATCAACAACAGCAAAAAACAGAAAAAACAGTAGATGAAAAGATAATTTATTGTCCTTTCTGTGATGCAGAGAACCCAGCAGATAGCAAATTCTGTATAAAATGTGGAGCCAGCTTACATCCAGCAAAATAATATTCTTCCTTTTTCTATTTTTTTCTTTCCTTTTGAGTTTTTGTTTTCTTTGTCATTCATCCCACCCCTCAAGGAGTGGGTCTTCTGGCTAAGCATAGATAAAAATCGAATAGAAAAAATTGAAATAAATTAAAAATAAGTTTACAAGAGAGATCTTTTGTTTTATTGTTCTTTTTTGGTTGATTCTGTCTTACGATCTTTTGGTTCTTTTTCTTGTTTTTTTAGCTCTTTTTCTTGTTCTTCTGGTTGTTTTTCTTGTTCTTTTGGTTTCTTATCCTTCTTCTTCTTTTTCTTGTCCTTGTGATCAGTTTTTTCCTTTCCAACAATTCCATCAAGAATTAGACCTGAACTAGTAATTAAGAATAGAAAAGCCATATAGTAAATAACAGATTCACCTACGTTTTGAGTTTGAGTAATCAAAACAACTAGAGCTAAAGTAACACAAACAGAGCCATTCATTATATAGATATTTGTTAACCACCGAGGGAACTCTGTATTTGTCCACCCAGCATATACTCGAAATCCTCCAACTACAATCATAACCAGCATTATGATGATAGTAATCATAAGGTTGGCAATTCCTGCAAATATCATAGGGAGAATACCTAATACAACCAAAACAATTCCTGCACCAATAACTAACATGCGCTTTCTTGGCTTTTCTTTATAATCTTTATTCAGAAAGCCTAAGATGGCAAAGACAATGCCAATAATTATGAGTGATACGGATAACACCCACCTCATAATATCAAGTGTTTCTTGAGCATAAATTGTACCGATGACTGCAAGTACAATTAAGACAATACCACTAGCTATTTGTGCAACTCTAATCCATAAAGCTATTTTATTTGTAGTTTCTTTATTTTCTGACATAAAAGTTAATGGATTTCTATATTAATAAACCTTATGTAGAATCTAGTACTTCCGAAATAGTGTTCTGCTGCTATAATTTCGGTAATCAACTCTGCAAAGATGAGTTCTAAATGAATATAGTCTTTAATATTTACGTTAATTCGGAAGTACTAGAATCAAGAGTTAAAAATGATTAAATGTACTGAATAAAAAACATGAATTACTCCACCCCAAGTGATAGGCATTCTGGCTAGGCAAGGTAAAATTTTCTTTAATCGCATTTTCTAGATCCATAAATTAATGGAGAAAAAACCACCATATTTTAAAAATAACAACCTTAAAAAATAAAAAATACAAGAATGAGGAATTAGATTAAATTAGATTAGATACTGATAATAATGTTTTTCACATTAGTTTTGCATATTTTCCTTACGCCATGATTACCAGGCTCATATCTTCCTTTAACGATCCCTACTTTTTCAAGATATTTAATTTGAGCAGATGTGTTAGCTTCAGTTTGCCCGATTTCATCTGCGATTTCGCTAATTGAGAGCTCTTTGTCTGTTAACAATTTGACAATCTTATATCTTGTATCAGAACTTAGCGCTTTAGCTAATTTCTTGATTTTTTCCGGTTCACTTATTTTTATATCTTCCATTTTGAATCTCTCACCAAATTCGGTAAATATTTTACCTAAATAACAAATAATAATAGTATTATTTATACTTTATTATTTGACTAAATAAAATAACAGACAATACGATACTACTTTCAAACATGCTGTTTAACTTACAACTCTTTTCTCCAAAAAGGATTTCTAGGTGCATTCTATATGCCTTTTAGTTATAGTTTCTAATCTATTTCTCTAGTATATAGTTAAAACTCGTTAACGCAATCTGTATATATTACTCATATCCATTTAAATAAAAATAAGAACCCCCAGTTATGTTAATTTTGTAACTTTTTTATTTTCATGTGATCAAAAAATCTAACTCGGGGATAGGTGACCGTGTCACCAGCGAGGTTTTACATCTTTTTTAATGTAAATTTGTTAAACTTGACATATAACGAATTAGAGGATAATATAGTCTTATTATATGAATCCGCGTTTTTCATTGTTTCACCTTAGAACTTTTATAGTTTTTTTTTCTCAGTATCTTATGAAAAAAGACAATATTATTTTATCCATGCTTTTTATTATAGCATTATTATCAGTTAATGTTGTTAGCTCACATACTCATGTTGATTTTTACGATGATAGACAAATAATAACCGAACAAAAGTCTACTTCAAAAAATGTTATACTCATGATCGCTGATGGACTGGGTTATGAACATGTAAAACTTGCTAGACTGGTTGAATACGGATATACGGCAAATTTGACTATGGAAGCCCTTCCTTATTATTGTAATGTTTATACAGAAAATTATTACGGAGAGATAACTGACTCTGCTGCAGCTGCTACTGCTTTAGCTACTGGTGTAAAAACAAGCGACAGATATTTGGGGTTAGATAAAGATAAGAATGTTGTAAAGAATATTGTAGAGATAGCACATGAACTCAATAAGTCTACAGGTGTCATAGCAACAGCCACAATATACCATGCCACACCAGCTGGGTTTATAGCTCATACTGATAGTAGATATAATACAGAAGAAATAATAAAACAGATAGCTGAATCATCAGTGAATGTTCTTTTAGGAGGAGGTAAAACAGACATTATCATAAACAATTATTATGAACAATTTGAAAATAATTACACAATTGTTGAAAATAGAACAGATCTTCTTTCAACTACCGAAGAGAATAATTTATTAGGTCTTTTTGCTGGATTTAGTTTACCTCAAGAAAAAGATCGTAATTTTACAACTATACCAAGTTTAGCTGAGATTACAGAAAAAGCACTTGATATTCTTTCCTTGAATGAGAATGGTTTTTTCTTGATGGTTGAGGGAAGTCAAATAGATTGGGGCGGGCACGATAATGATCCTGTATACGTTGCTCTGGAAACTATAGCTTTTGATTATGCAGTAAAAAAAGCATTAGAATATGTGCAAAATAACGATGATACAATACTTATTGTGACTTCTGATCATGAAACCGGTGGTCTTCAAGTAAAAAGTAACACTTTAAATGACACCTTACCTGATTCCTTATCGACAGAAGAAGAAAAAAGAGAATTAAGGCTAGCTAGAGCAAACCAGATATCTGTATCGTGGAGTACTGGCGATCATAGTGATATACCTGTTCCATTATATGCGTATGGAGAACCATTTGATTCCTTAAATGAGGGAATCTATATTGAAAATACTGACGTTTTTCATATGATGAATCAGAGTATACAAGGAGAACCTATAGCTGTAACGGAGAAAGAACCACCAGAAATAACTGAACCAACTACAACACCTGAAAAAACACATTGGTTTATAGTTTTTTCTTTAATACCGATTTCAGTAGTTGCCATTGGTAAAAAACATAAACACAAAAAACAGAACCAATAGAGGAATACCAATTATACTATTATGTTCTTCTTTTTTATTTCAGTTTTTAGTCAGTGTTATTGACAAATGTTGTAAGAGGGATAAATAGTTAATTTCTCTCCAAACCTTTATAAAATTAATACGAACTATTATTTATATTTAGAGTGAAACAATCCTAATTCAAAAATAAAGAGGTACTAAAATGGGATTAAAAGATTTAATATCAAGAGGTTTCGAGAAACTTAATCAAAATATAGCTGAAAATAACCTTCAAGAGGAATTAAGACGTCGTCCTAAAAATGCTGATGCATGGTACAATTTTGGACTACTAAGAGCTCATCAAAACCGTCTTGATGAAGCTGAAACTGCATTTAAAACTTCGCTTAAATATCGCCCTAAACATTCTGGAGTGTACTATAATTTGGGTGTCCTCTATGAGAGCAAGAATCAGATAAATAAAGCCGAAGAAGCATACAAGAGTGCAGTAAACGTCAATATGAAAAATGTTGAGGCATGGAATAACTTGGGATTTTTACTTGCCAAAAAAGGAGATAGTATAGGAGCTGAAGATGCTTTATCCTCTGTTCTAAAGCACAAACCTAAAACAGCAAAAGCATGGTACGGATTAGGTGTAATAAAATATCAGCAAAAAAAGATCAAAGACGCAAAAAAAGCGTTAAGAACAGCAGTCAAGTACAATTCTAAATTTGTACAAGCTTGGTTTTATTTGGGAATATTATTAGGCGAAAAAGGCGATTTAAAAGGAGCTGAAGAATCATTGAATGTGGCTTTAAAATATCTACCAGATTCAGCTGAGCTGTGGTACAATTTAGGTGTTATAGAAAATGCACAAAAGAAGTTTTCAGATGCTGAAACATCAAATAGAAATGCTATTCAATATAACCCTGATTATCTCGAAGCATGGACAAATCTTGGTGTTACGCTCGAGAACCAAGGTAAACTTGAACAAGCTAAAGAAGCATATGAAACTGCACTAAAATTAGCCCCGGCAAATTGGCCCTATAAACAGGTATTAGAAGCCAAATTAGGAAAAAGATAAATAATAGGAAAAAACACTTTTTTTTTGATTTCTTTTTTCATGTTATACTTGATTTATGTTTAACCAATTTTATTGTCTGTTTTTTCCATGTGCTTTATCCCAACAAGTTTTACAAACAGTTTGCTTGATCATACTACAACATGTACGTATTTGCATTGTTTTTGTTTCATTGTATGGTACCTCTTCACCACAAGCATCACATGTAACCATTTTTGCAGTCATATCTATCTATACCTCCTCTTTTCTTTAACTGTCAAGATGGGTGCTCATATCGACATATTTAACTTTGTCGGTATAACGAGAATTATTTGATTTAAAAAAGAAACTGATGATAAAAGATATACAGAGAATTGGCATAAAGCAAAGAAAAGTAGAAAAAAGTAGCTATCTAATCTTTTTGACTAGATTTGTGCCACATCGAGGACAATGAAATGTTCCTTTTGGGATTTGATAGCCACAGGATGGACAGAATTTGGGGTATTTCTTTTTTTCCTCTTCCTTATGTAAAGGCTGGAGAATTATCTGATTTTCTTCTACTTTCCACGAGAATAATTTATGTCCTTCAAATTGCATAGTCAACTTTTCAGGTAACGGTAACCTATTTTGTTGATCTAACACAAGTATTCTTGATGAATCAAGATCCATAAAATCAAGATCTAGTCCATGTTGACCTAGTATCAATCCATCTTGTATTTCTAGTGTTCTATCTGAAAATTCTCCTACAATTGGATCATGTGAGCAAAGTAAATAACTTGTTCCTGTTTCATCCTTTAATTCTTTAAATAGTTCAAGAATAGTTTGTGATGTTTCAGCATCCACAGCTCCTGTTGGTTCATCAGCAAGTATGATAGCAGGTTCATTTGCTAACGCCCTACAAATTGCTACTCGCTGTCTTTCCCCTCCTGAGAGTCTAGTGGGCTGATGATCTTTTCGATGCCAGATACCTAATCTTTCCATTAAGTCTTGTGATCGTTTTCGCCTTTCCGCCAAAGGTTTATTTATAAGTTTCATTGGCATTTCAATGTTTTCTCTTGCAGTAAGATAGTTGATAAGGTTCCCTTCTTGAAATACATAACCAACATTATATCTTCTGAAAGAAAATAACATTTCTTCAGGTAGTTTGGTAATATCGGTTCCATCGCTAAAAATAATTTCTCCTGCTGTAGGTTTTAGCATTCCGCCTAAAGATAATAATAAAGTGGATTTACCAGCTCCACTCGGTCCAATTATCCCCAAAATTTCTGCTTTGTTTAGTTCTAAACTAACGCCTTTTAATGCGACAACCTTTGTTGCTCCTTGTATCCCATACACATGGTATATATCGTTAATTTTCATGGTCATATTACCAGGTAAAGGAGGTCTTTGCATGTTCATATTCGTCATGTAATGGGTATTATTTGTCATTTTTTTCATCTCCTTTTATACTACACGCATTTCCTCCACTACTTTGATTCTAGAAGCTGCTATGGCAGGTAACAAAGTCGCCAAGATAATCACTGCAAAGGATCCTAAAACAGTGAATGACAAGGTTATTGGCGGAAAGATTAATCGCCTGTTCATAGTTGAAGTTGATAGAAGATCAAAAAAGCCATTAAATTGAAAAGCAAGTAAACCTCCAATAATTGTACCAAAAATAGTAGCAAAAAATGCCATGGATAAGATTTCGGATAATACAAGCAAAATAAGTTGCTTCCTAGATGCTCCTTCTGCAATTAAAATTGCAAATTCCTTACGCCGTCTATTAATAATCATAAACATAAAGATAAAGACACCAATCAAAGCTGTTATTTGGGAAACTAAAAAGGCAATGGTAAGTAAACCCGGAATACCAAAATTTCTCCCTTGAGCTTGTTTCACTTGTTCATAGTAGTCCTCAAATGTTATTGCGTCACTTACAAAATCGAAATTGTTGATAAATTCAAATGAAAGGTTTTCTTTTTCTGGATCGACATTACTCTTGAAATTAACGATAGCACTAACAATTGGTGTTTCTGGAGCATGTTCTAAAATAAATTCTTTGCTTGTAAAACATGTAAATGAGCTTACTGACCCTGAATCCATTATTCCACCAGGCAAATGATCAAATTGACCAACAATATTTATTGTGGTATTGCTTCCAGTAGGCGTCATAACATTAAATTCTTGCCTTTCTTCATTAACCTCCATAAAGAAAGCAGAACGCCACCCTATTATAACATTCTTTGTTTTATTTTGAGATAAACTGGTAAATACTGTGTTTGTGTCCGCTTTATACATTGAATCAGGATGGATGAAAGTATGCTGGCGATAGAGAGAGAGATCTGCTCCATAAACAGTAATTAATCTCTGTCCAATAGTGAATTCTGCAGAGTAAATAGGGATGACTGTATCAATTTTGTCTTCAAGTCCAGTAAAGTTCTCTTTAGTTAAAGTAGATCCATATCCAATGTCTAATTTCATCTCTCCACCAATTTGAAATTCAGCTTGACGAGTGAGGTCATATGTTCCTGTTTCACCTTGTACAGCACTAAGCACACTAAGAGAAATACTTAGGCATAGTAAAACTGTTATTCTTGGAAAACTTTGATCCCTTCTTGAAAGACTGCCTTTAATTAAAATACCTATGTCGCGAAAGATTTTCAATAGGATTTTATCTAGTTTTTCAGGAACTTTCACGGATATTCTACTAGCCACTCCAGCACTACCATACCACAATGTTAATGGGCTGAAAAATTGCACTAATTGAATCCCAAATCCAAAAGAAATATTAGGATTAATTGCTTGGGTGATGCTTAAAACGACGCCTATTAAACCTAGGAAGAAAAAGATTACATCTCCATAAATTTTCTTAAACCATCCTTCCTTTTCTTTGTCAATAGTTGAAGCCAGGGCAACTTCTTGTTGAATAAAAACATTGGTTTTTTTAGCAGTGGTTATTAATAATACACCAAGTGTGACAATAGCTGTTACAATTATTGTCCATGTTTTAATTTGTAGTAGCGAAAGAGCTCTGGTGAATTCAACCAGATCAATATTCATGAAACTGTATATGGATATCACGCTAGCTGCCCCTAACGCCCCTAAAAACAGTCCAATAACCTCTCCAATTATTCCAATAATAATAACCTCAGTAAAGATTTGAAATCGTATCTGTTTTGGGCTAGCTCCTTGAGCTTTCAGAACCGATACTTCATATTTTCGCTCTTGTAAAGCCAATTCGGCACCAAAATTAATTAAAATTAATGATAATACAATAGCTGGAATATAAAGCACCATATCTATAATCTGCATTAATACTAACATGAATTGATTCATAACTATAAGAAAACCAATTGCATTCCTGCCTGTTAATGCATTGTTTGACTTTTCTTCAATTCGGAAAATAATCCGGTCGATTGCATCATTAAGATTACCAAGGTCGTTTACAGGAAGTTTATTGAAATCAAGTTTTGTGGGTAGAGAAAATAATAGATTATCTACGAAAACATCAATGAGTTCCTTTTCAAAAACAGCACTAGACATTATAATGCTACGACCACCGTAGCCAGTAAATGGGCCGGACATTTCTTGCGTTCTATAAAAACCATTAATGGTCAAATTAAGAGTACGTTGATACACAATTGATATATTGTGTTCATACTCTGTAAATTCCATTTTCATAAGAGTATAATTAAAACTAATTGTTTGCCCTACTTGGAGATTGAATTCTTTATAAGCTTGATATGATAATAAGACTCCATCAGAGCTGAGAGTGTTTTCGCCTACAACTATATCAATACTATTGACAATGGCAGAGTCAGTAAAAGATTCATCCACTATTTTTGGAAATACAATCTCGTGTGGTCTAAAACTAGTAAAATTCTCTATGGTTTGCATATTTTGTTCGAAATATACATTTTGTGTATCCCGTTGCTCATTCTCTCCATACATAATAATAACATCTTCAATTTCCGACTCTTCTTGTATAAGTGAAGCTAAATCAGTAGGAGTAAGAGATGATGTTTTAGTTGGATAAAACATTACTTCTGCTTCAGTATTCTCAACAATATCAGCTACAGCTATACTATTGATAATTGTACCATAAAAAAATACAGAAGCAAAGATTGTTGCACCTAACACCATACCAGCACCAATAGCTAAACTTCGGCGCTTATTAGCCCAAATAGATTTAAAAGCCCAAGCTACGTCAGATAAAAAGTTTAGAATTTTCATTTTTTAACTTTCCTCCTTTCTTCAATATTTTTTACTTGTTCTTCGATAACTCGCCCATTCTGTAAAATATAAATGCGTTCTGTTTGAGAGGCTGCATTATGATCATGAGTAACCATGATAATAGTAACATTTTGTTCCTTTGCTAGTTTCTTAAAAAGAAAGATTATTTCTCGACCCGTATGTGTATCTAAATTTCCTGTCGGTTCATCTGCATAGATAATATCCGGATCATGAGCTAAAGATCGAGCAATAGCTACTCGTTGTTTTTCACCACCAGATAATTGTTCGGGGAGATGATCACGTCTTGAATGGAGACCTACTTCTGTAAGTAGTTCCAATGCTCTATTCTCCGCTTTTTTTTCTGATTCTTTCCTTAATAACATGGGGAGCTTGACATTCTCTTTGGCTGTTAGATAAGGGATCAATGCAAAATTTTGAAAAACAATAGACGATTTATTCCGTCTAATTCGAAGGGTTTCATTTCTATTTAATTCATGTAAAGAAACACCAGCTATAAACACCTCTCCATCTGTAATAGTTTCCAGAGTCGATAAAATGTTTAGCAAAGTACTCTTACCTGATCCTGAAGGACCCATGATAGCAATGAATTCACCCTTGCCAACTTGCATATTTACGCCCTTAAGCACGTGAACGACTTCTCCACCAGATAAATCGAAGTTCTTAATTAAATTCGAAGTTTGCACTATAACGTTTGGGGATTCATTCATAAGCATGAACTACTAAACGACTAAATAAATATAACTAAATTATGAAAAAAGTTGGTAAATAACACAAATTAGGTTTTTATATAACCAAGAGTGATATAGTTAAGAGTGATATAAATGTGTGATTATTGCGCTGAACATGGAGCAGGGAAAAAATGGTATCTAGAAGCTAAAAATTACCTAAGAAATCATAAAAAAGATGATAGAAGAAGAAAAAATTTTGCAGAAGATTTTATTGAACACTTTATGACCACCTATGAACGTTTCTTAAAGAATGGCGAATTAAACCAGATCCTTCCAAATGATGATCCTTCTTGGGTTGAACGATTAAAAATGAAATATTATTTCAAATATCTACATTCGGGACAAGTTATACCCAAAGAAGAGGCTAAATTAGTCATGGAATTATCCGGACAAATTTCACTCATCCCATGCGTATGCAGATATGCTAATGCTGGAGAGAAACATAATGTGTGCATGATTTTTATGAATATTCCCGATAATCTGTATGGTAAAAATCGTTTTGATAAAATACGCGATTTAGAAGTTTTAACAGTGGAAGAAGCTAAATTGAAAATAGATGAATTTGCAGATACTGGCTATGTACAATCTGTATGGACATTTCTATCCCCGCATATAGGTGCCATATGCAATTGTGATTATCCCTTCTGTACAGCATTAAGATATAGACGACATACAGGAATCAACAGATCTATGTATAAATCAGAATATATTGCTGATATAAATGAATCACTTTGTGAAAATTGTGGTAGCTGTGTACCCAAATGTCAATTTGGAGCCCTAACCGTCTCACCTTCACATGGAACAGCAATAGTTAATGTACATCAATGCTTTGGGTGTGGAGTATGTAGAGAAGCTTGTACAAATGGGGCTATAAAATTAATACCAAGAGAACAAAAAATACCCAATCCTACATGGTAATAATAGTCTTTAAAATGAATTTAATTGGCAAAATAAGATAATCAGAAGACTAGTAGGAGATGAACTGCCCCACCCTCAAGGACGGGGTTTTCAAGAAGACGTTCAAATAAAAATAAAAATAAAAAGTAGAAGGAAAAAATTACAGGTATTTAGAAGCCATAAATAATTAATTATTCATGACATGGACCTGTGCCATTGCAATGACAATTTTCCTTACTTTGACTTGTTACATGTTTTTCTTTACAATCGCATTCTTGTTCGCGACCTTGCTCTTTGCAGCAACAATGATCTTTCTTGTCAGTCATAGTTATCAAATAGAGTTTCTCGCTTATCTATTTAAATCATAAAGTTTATGAGATAGAAGTCACTTTCTCATTTGATAGTAATGGAAGCCCCTCCATGTTGTAATAATAGAGTCGAAATAGAAGAGCATTGTTTAAAACGTTTAGAGCCTATTCTTGACTTTCTGAGTAAAAAATGGGCTTTTCATATCATAAGCATTCTACATAATCATGAAGAACCTAAGCGTTTCAATGAGATAGAATCCGAATTCGAAAAAATGAATGTTAATATATCTCCAAAAACTATTACAACAAGATTAAGAGAGGCTGAAGATTTAGAGTTAATCTCAAGGCAAGTTTATGCTGAAATCCCTCCAAGAGTAGAATATACGCTGACTGATGAGGGGAAAGGCTTTATTCATGCTATTATACCTCTATTTGAATGGGCAGAAAGAAGATTTCCTCATAAATGTATTAAATTAAAATCATTGAAAGAAAACCATAACTAAATAATGAATTTTTTCTTAAGTAGCCTGTTTTTTGTTTAATCTAAAATGATGACAAACAAAAATAAGTTGAAAAAAAGATGTTGAAAAAAGATTAATAATTGTTTTTTCCGATTTTATTTAATCTGCCTAAACAGCATTAGCAAGTGTTTTATGTTTCTATTGTAATTGTTTCTTCCCCTAGCTCGAAAATAAGATCTTCAATCAAACTACCTAAATCTAGCCCAAATATTACTGGTGAAGCTATTATTTTGATAGTTACGCTAACAGATCCACCTCCTCCAATAGTCGTTGCATCCGTTTCCGTTAACTCTATTACAAACACTAAAGTTGAACTATCACCTAGAGTTAAAAGATCCTCTGCTGAGTCAATGAAATCTGTTCCTTTATAGACTTCAAATGTCATTTTCAATTGTTTGGGAATATATCCCAGTTTAGGGGACTCTACTACTATTGAAATAGTTATAGTCTTATTATCATCAGCTAATGAATATGTGGGCGTACCAGCACTAAATTCATCTTGCTTTTCTGTTATGCCTTGATATGTTAAATATCCATCTGCTCCTACAGCAGCTATTACCAAAATTAAGAGTACTAAGATTACTAAAAAGATTTTTAGTCCTGTTCTCTTCTTTTTCTTTTCAGTCATAATAATATATTATACAAGCTAAATATAAAAGGATTTCAATGGAACAAAAAGTTCTTATGAAACTCAAAAGTTTTTTAATACTTCTAAAACAGCGAAAAAAGCAGGTTTGGGATTGAAATATGCATCAAACAGTAATGGCCAATCTATATCTTGGTCTAACCACCAAGCATCTTTTATATAACTATATTTGTCACTTAAACCCCAAAGCGTTATGCCTGTACAATTAGGATGAGAATAACAAACTTCGTAGATATCTGCATATAACTGTGCTTGCTGGTCTAATTTTAACTTTGTCTTTCCTTCCAAATTATCATTGATGAGAATATCAAGTTCAGTAATCTGACAATCTATACCCAGATTACTAAATCTATCAAACTGTTCTTTGTAATAAGTCATATTATGTTCAGTACTTATACTAATATGCCCTTGAAAACCTACTCCTTCAATGGGAATCTCTTTTTCTATTAAAGAATAAACTAGGCTGTAAAGTTTGTCTGCTTTAGCTTTATGCTCGTGAGGATTACCTAAAATACCATATTCGTTGATAAACAATTTAGCATTAGGATCTGCTTCATGTGCCCATAAGAATGCTTTTTCGATATAATCCTTTCCCAGTTTCTCTTTAAAGAATGTATCTCGTAGAGAATCATTACCAAAGCCTTCATGTACAATACCTTCATTGACGACATTCCAGACTTGTATCAACGTAGGAAATTTCGTTCGAAAATGGATCATAACTGTTTGAATATAATCTTTGACTAATGTCTCGATTTCACTGTTATTGTATCCTCCTTCTTCTAACCACGAAGGTATCGTACCATGCCAAAGAAGATGTCCACCACGCAAAGACATGTTGTTATTAATAGCATAACTAGCTATTTCATCAATCCAGACAAAAGAATAATTTTCCTCTCCCAGCCATATTTGATCCATCGATAAAGAATACTCAGCTGAAAAACTATTGAACTGTTCTGTTAACACTTTTCCATAGATATCAGCATCTTCTCCTATTTTCCATTGATAATAATTCATCAATGAACCAATTAAGAAATCCTCTCTTTTAGATACTTCTCGAAGTGTTTCTCCTTCATAATTATATTTTGTAACAGGTTGATTTATCAACAAGTAGATAAATATTGTGGGGATTAAAACGATCATTAAGGTAAGAAGTGAGATACTAACAAGATACATTCTTTTCATTAAATATAGAGTCTATTGTTTTTCCTAAAAACCTTTTGTAACCGCGACAGAGCGATAGGCCAAATGAACAAGTTTATTAGCTATTGCCTTACATAATCATGATATTTTAATGGTTGTAGTGTAATTATTTTTAACAAACTAGCGGCATTTCTAGCACATATTTATAAATTTTACTTGGTTATAGGTTCATAGAACCAAATAACCTTTAAATAAAAGTTATAGAAAATATAGTTAGAAGTGGTTTACTTATGAAACGCTTAAAAGGAATGATTATATTATCTATTTTTCTACTTTCAATTTGTGCTGGTAGCTATTCAGTTACTGCATCTTATGAAACAGTAGACGAAGAGATAAATTTTAACGCAATAGATGATACTTTTGCAGATGAAGAAAAAACGATCAATTTCAATTCTGATGGAACGAATAATTTGAATTTCAATGGGCTTTATCCTGGTGATATCATTTTACTAGGAACAGACGGAACATTCTTTGATTATTTAATTCCTGGAGAGTTCAGTCATACTGTCATCTTCTCTGGATTTGTTGAAGAAGGAGAATTGATTTGGGATCGTGATAATCACGAATGGATGCCTGTAGGAACGCCTTATGTTGTTCATTCAACAAAAAGTGATAACGCTGGCAATGGATTAGGTTACTCTAGATGGAGTGTAGCTGTCAATGAGCATGCTGAAAGTGCACTTGCCTTACGTGTTGATGGTTTATCAGTCAGTCAATTACAAGGAGCTGTTGATTGGATTAAATCTTTTGCAGGTGACGGAACTAATCCTGAGGCATATAAGTATGATTGGGGTTGGACTACAAAGCAAATTTATGGCACCAGTAGTGTATCTGGTATCAATGGATGGTACTGTTCAGAATTAGCATGGGCAGCTTATAAATACCTATATGGAATTGATTTGGATCCTGATGGCGACTCATGGTCTTGGACAACTGCTTATGGTGTTAGTCCTTCTGATCTTTACGAAGATAGTGACTCTTTTGTTGTAGACATAGATAGTTGGGATCCTTCTGATTGCTACTATGTAAAAATCAATTTAGTAGGGATTTATTATGAAGATGATTATGATCCTTGGCCCAGTGGAGCTGGCGAAATGTACGTCAAATGGTTCTTAGGCGATGGATATGGTGGATCAGGTTATGTTATAGAAGATTTTCATGGAATTGAAAAAAGAGATGGTCCAGGATATGTTTATTGGGAAGTTACTATGGCATATGTTATGATACCTAAAGGACATCCACTTAAAATACGTGTAGAAGCGTGGGAAGAAGACGGATGGCTCAATGGCGATGACCAATACCCAGTATTTAATTGGTGGGAAGATTCAATGTTAGATTATGTTGATGATGGGTGGTATTGGTGGAATTATTGGGATGCTGGTGACTGCAGGTATTGTATAGAATTCAGTATAAGCAATTCCCCAATCGGTACAAGTCCTAATGGTATATAGTTCTTTTTTCTCCTTTTTTTTATTCATCCTTTTAGTGAAAAAAATTTCTTTCAGCAAAGTCATTTATTTTATGCTTTATTGATCGTAGTGTTAATTTTTCACTTATTTCCGCTTGGTATTTTAGGTAATATATTACTAGATGTTCATTTCTTCTCTGTTCAGTTGATGTTAAGAAATATTCTACTCTCTTTAGACATCATTTAAAATTAGTCTTAAATGATTTAATATTAAACAACTTGGCACTTTTTTTGCTTAATTTTTTGAAAGACTGAGCAAAGATTGATTAGAATCCACTCTATCACCAGGCTTAACCGCAATTTTAGATATAATAGCATTAAAAGGAGCACAAATTTGGATCCTCATTTTCATTGTTTCTAAAAATAGTAAAGGTTCGTCTTTTTTAACAACAGTTGTCTCGTTGACTAGTACTTTGGCTATTGTTCCCGGAATCTTTGTTTTAATGTCCATATTTTTTACTATTTTTGGTTTATGATTAGAGAAAACAGGTTTATAAGTAAATTTGACCACGTCTTCATTGATGCATAAGTTATTTTCGTCTTTGGATATTTTGTAAGATTTATCGTCGATTTTTATTATAGAAGTATTGTTACCATTGTTAATAATCGTAGGTGTGTATGTTGAATCACCAATTGAATAGTCACCATTTGACCAAATTTTTACCTCGAATGTTTCATCATTCAAGTTAATTTTATATCTGTTACTGACATTCTTCTCCATATTAACACTCTCCGATTTATATTCTCCTTCTATTTTTCATATCAACATCTATACGCAAGGGATAAGGATTATTATCATAATTTGATTTCATACTGTGTGCGAGTAGTGCAATAACTTTATGGTGCTGTTCTTTTTGCAAGATATCGATTATATTACTATTCTTAATTGTTTTTGTATCATACTTACCTGTTATAAACTCTGGTGAATTTAACAATACTTCGTGGAAATGTTTATTTGTCATTACTCCTTCTACCTTAAAATCGCTTAAAGCTGTTAAAAGACGTTTTCTACATTGTTCTCTATTAACATCCCACGCTAATATTTTTGCTATTAAAGGATCAAATGTAGATGATACATGATATCCTTCATATATAGCTGTATCGGTTCTGATACCCGCACTAGAAGGAAGAATAACCGAGTTGATTGTTCCGGGTGAAGGATGAAAATTATCTAAAGGATTTTCTGTATTAATCCTTACTTCGATTGCATGACCTCTTAGTTTGATATCATCTTGTGAAAAAGATAGAGTTTGACCCAAAGCCACATGAAACTGTTCTAGGATAAGGTCGTAATTTGTGACAAGTTCAGTAACTCCTATTTCATTTTGCATACGTGTATTAACTTCGATAAAATAGAATTCGCCATCATGATATAAGAATTCTACAGTACCAGCATTTTCATAATTGTATGTTCGAATAAATTCTACTACTAAAGTTCCTAATTCCTCTCGCATTTTTTCGTTCAATGCTGGTGAAGGAGACTCTTCTAGTAGTTTTTGATGCCTTCTCTGAATAGAGCACTCCCTTTCACCCAAATGAACGATATTACCATACTTATCAGCAAAGAATTGAATCTCAATATGTTTAGGATGATCAAGATATTTCTCTATATAAATTTCAGAGCTGGATTGAACAGAATCTAATAATTCTGTAACATGGCAATACGCTTCTTCCATTTTGGATGGAGATTCTACATTTAAAATGCCTACCCCTCCTCCTCCATAGTTGGCTTTTAAGATAACAGGGTACCCTATTTGTTCTGCTATGTCTTTGGCGTGTGAAAAATTTTTGATGAGTGTAGTTGAACCCGGTATGATTTTTAAATTGGCTTCTTGAGCCTTTTTTCTAGCCATTAATTTATGTCCAAGATTAGCAATAGCAGTTGCTGAGGGTCCAATGAATTTATAGCCTTTTTTTGAAACTTGTTCTGCAAAGTTAGGATTTTCAGAGAGAAACCCATACCCAGGATAAACAGCATCTGCTCCGTTTTCTTGACATGCTTGTAAGATTTTAGGGATATTTAAATAGGTTTTCGCAAGATTTCCATCTCCCAAATAAAAACTATCATCTGCTAATTTTACATGTCGATCATTTTCCTCACCTTTAGAGAAGATGGCAACTGTTTTAAGATCAAGCATGTTAGCAGCATAAATGGCTCTAAGGGCAATTTCTCCTCTGTTGGCAATTAAAACTTTGCTGAAATCCATTATGTGTCTCCTGCTGAGATTAGTAAACCTATATCAATATCATTAATATGAGTATATTCTTTCTTGTAAGGAAAAAGAATGTTCTATATACTGAATGAATGAGGTTAGAGAAAGATAAAAATAAGAATTTATGTATTTATCGATGTGGAGATAATAATATCTAGAAAAAAGATATTGTTTATTTTGAATAGAAATAATGAAATCAATAAAGGAAATATCTTTATCTGTTTCTTGCTTGACTTTCACAAACATCTGCATGATACGCTAATTTCTCTTTTTTCACTTCCCAGAGCAAATTTTTAATAATCTTCTTTGTTTCCTATATTTGATGAGAGAGAATAGACAAGAAGAACCATCTAAGTATAGTTCAGATGAAATAACTACAGAAGATATCACGTTTAATCAAGAACTAATTAAAGAATTGACAAATAAAAAAATAGCCGCTAAGGTGGGAAATGAAAAGAAAATTTCCAAACAACATAACCAAGGTAAGTTTACGGCGAGAAAAAGAATTGAAATGCTTTTAGATCCTCAAAGTTTTTCTGAAATAGGGCTTTTTGTTAAACATCAGTGTACGGATTTTGAAATGGAAAAAAAGAGAATGCTTACCGATGGGGTTATTACTGGTCACGGAACTATTAATGGGCGACTAGTTTATGTTTATGCTCAAGACTTTACAATCATTGGTGGAACAGTTGGCAAAGCACATGCAAATAAAATTAAAAATATAATCAAAGAAGCTCTAATGGTCGGTGCACCTGTAATTGGACTTATAGATACAGGAGGAGCGCGTATACAAGAGGGAGTAAACTCTCTAGCAGGCTATGGCAGTATTTTCCAAGAGATGACTAAAGCATCAGGCGTTATTCCTCAGATATCGGCCATTTTAGGTCCCTCTGCTGGAGGAGGAGTGTATACTTCAGCTCTGTCTGATTTTGTTTTTATGACTGAAAATATTACCCATGCATTTATTACTGGACCAAGGGTTTTGAAGAGCGTAACAGGGAGAGAGATCTCTTTAGATAAACTAGGGGGTGCATATGTACATAGTCATAAATCGGGAGTAGCACATTTTGTTCATTCTACGGAAGAAGAAACATTACACGCCATACGCGAGTTAATTGACTATTTACCTTCTGACTCGTCTAATGAACCGCCCATAGTTGAAACAAAAGACATACCTCATAGAAAATGTCCAAAATTAGATGGAATTATACCTGCAGATCCAAAAGAAACCTATGACATGAAAAAGATTCTTGTTGAGATAGTTGATAGAGAAAGTTTTTTCGAAGTGCAAGCAGATTGGGCTGCTAATTTGGTGACAGCTTTTGCCAAATTGAATGGATACACTATAGGGTTAGTAGCCAATCAATCTATAACCTTAGCTGGAGCACTAGATATAGATGCGTCAGATAAAGCTTCTCGCTTCATTAGGTTTTGTGATGCCTTTAATATCCCAATTGTGACATTTGTAGATGTACCTGGCTTTTTACCTGGAGTAGACCAAGAACACAATGGAATTATCAGGCATGGAGCTAAAATACTCTATGCTTATGCTGAAGCAACAGTTCCCAAGATATCTGTTATTACACGGAAAGCATATGGTGGGGCGTATATTTGTATGTCATCAAAAGATTTAGGGGGAGATAGAAACTATGCATGGCCAACAGCAGAGATTGCAGTGATGGGAATAGATGGCGCAATGAGTATTTTATACAAGAAAGAAAGTGACAAGGAAGAAGATAGTACTGATTTAGATGCATTTAAAGAAGAATTCAAGAAAAAGTTTATGAGTCCCTATAAAGCAGCTGAATATGGATATATAGATGATATAATACAACCAGCTCATACAAGAATCTTTCTGATCAATGAACTATGGACATTATTAGCAAAAAAGGTAGAACCAATAGATAAGAAACATGGAAACATACCACTATAGTTAATTGAATTAGACTAATTGAATGCTTTCCGATGACAGAAATGGTTAGATTATCGTTCTATCATACTATGTTTTTGATAAGTCAATACTTATGGATATTTTAGTAAGATTATTATTATTGGAAATATCTAATGTCCATTCATGAGCTTCTATTATTTTCATAATTATTTGGAAGCCCAATTGCCTTGATTTTTTATTTGTAATCAGATTAATTATTTTATCGGTTATTATATTTCCGTCATTGATTATATTGAGTACACAGGTATTATTATTTGACATTTCTTGAGTTATTTTTATAAACGAAGGTTTTCCATGTACGACGGCGTTTTCAATAATATTCTTAAAAACTTGTAAAAGCTTAACTGGATCGCCATAAATGGGTGGGAAGGTTTCAGGCATATCTATACTAATATTAGGTGGTACTGTGATATCAACGCATTCTTGTATGATCCTTTGTAAGTTGATTTTTTGTTTTTTACCTATTACGTTTCCTGCTTCAGCAAGAGAAATTGATTTATCCATGAGTTTTTCAATATAGTTCGTTTGTTTAGTAATTAATTTAGTATATTTGGAAATATCGTCCAAATTTTTAGTTTGTTCAAGATTTTCAGAACAAAAATTTATGATAGCTACAGAATTGTTAAGATCATGCTCCATATACCTTACTAAATCGTTAAGCTCTTTTCTTTGTCTTATAATAGTTTCTTCAGCTTCTTTACGCTTAGAAATATCAGTATGAGTTCCGACAATACGCATAATAGTGCCATCTTTATTTCTTTCAACTATTCTTCCTCGCCCTAGAATCCATTTATAGCTACCATTTTTGCATCGCATTCTATATTCAACCTCACTAAAAGGAATCTCGCCTTCATAATGTCGCGTATTCTGTTTTTCTGTGCGTTCAATGTCATCAGGATGTAATCTAGATGTATATTCAGTATACTCATTAGCTATCTCTTGATCGTCATATCCTATCATTTCCTTCCATCGTTTAGAATAAAAAACAACATTGGTTGTGCTATCCCAGTCCCATATCCCATCATTGGCTGCTTCAACAGCTAATTTCCATCGCTCTAATTCGTGTTTTTGTTGCTTCTTTTCAGCATTATTGACAATTAGTTTTTGGACTCTTTCTAAAAATGCCCATTCATCTGTAAAAGACTGCTCTCTCTTATGAGAAAAAATTATCCCTAACAAACTATGAAATTGATTTTTTATGATGATAGGAATAAAAATTACAGAAGTTATTCCTAGGTTTTCTAGTATGTTTTTTTCTTTAGGCGTAATAATTGCATCAGGGTGATTATTAACACTAAAAATTTTTCCTTCCTCAAATGCTTGTAACCAGCTATTTTCGGTAAGTATGTTCTTATAATCTTCTTTGTTTTGATTGATGGGAGTATTAACCTTTTTTTCATTCCATTGAAATTCAGTTTTAAAAGTAAACATATCTTCTATTACATTATAAAAAAATATTTGGTCAGCTTGAAGGGCATCTCCTATCTCTTTAAGAGAGAAATTAAGTGCAGATTGAAAATCCGATTTAAGAAATCGATTAGAGATGGTATTTATACACCTTTCAAATGTACTATCAAAGAATTGGACTAGAAAATAATTTTTAACAGGAGAAAAAGCATATACTTTATACCAACGTTTAAGAGGAAAAGAATACGCTTCAAATTCAGTTGTTTTTTGTTTTAATGCGACGTTCCCATATGTATTTATCCAATCAAAGTTTCCATTTCTTATCGATGGTTGAATTGCTGTTATCCTTTTACCGATAATATCAGAAGCAGTTAAACCTGTAAAACGTTCAAATGCAGGGTTAACTTTGATAAATTCATAGTCTATAGGTATGCCTTGATTAGACAAAATAATTTTATGATATGCAAATGCTATAGGCGTATGGTAAAATATTGCATCATATATTTCTCTTTGTAAATTCAGTTTTTGTTCCATTTTATACCGATTATATGCTTGTTTGATAAAATGATCCAGTTTAATTTTATCTATCTTCAAATCATTAGTTTTTTGTAAATAGAAAGTATCTAAACTCAATGCTTTACTAGCAACATTTTCTTCGTAACTTTCTGTTAGAATGATAGACGGGATATTGTATTGCTCTTTAACCTTTCTTAGAAAGTCCAGTCCAGTACACCCAGACATTTGATACGCAGTTACAATCACATCAATTCTTTTTTTCGATAATAAGTCCAAAGCTGATGAAACAGAATGGGAAGTGGTTACATTAAGATTTTGTTGATCTGAAAATGATTCAGTAATACTAGTAAGGAAATCACAATCATCATCAACAAAAAGCACATTTATAGTCTGTATAGAGAGCATGTTTGTAACTACCATTATTAAAATTATTAAAGTACAACATATTGATTCTCTATTTAATTCTATTCTTTATCACATGTCTATTTTATTGCGGAAATATTTGAGAAATACAAGTGAGATTTTTTCAAAAATAGGTCAAAGAAAAAGAAAAAGAAAAAGTGTAGAGGTTATATAGGAAAAAACAATGAAAAACTAGAAGAACATGAAAAATGTACAAAGGACTGAACAGATCAAGGTGAAACAAACAATCATATTGATGCGGTTGGCACACCAAAGTAAAAACCCATACAATTATGCAAACTATATCATGAACTATTATTTCTAGAAAAACCATGGATGAATTTGGGTACTTTTGGGTAAGAGAGTGAGGGATTTAAATAGGAACAGACAGA
>CAZHRF010000009.1:0-76934 GCA_964534625.1 uncultured archaeon
TTCAACCCACAACTACACACAAACACGCCGACCCGTATGTCTTCGTTTTTTTCTGTTTCTGCTGGTTTTGTTTCAGTTGTCATTTTATGTTCCCCGTATATTCTTCTAGTTCTGGTATTTTATTCACAAAGTCGCGTATTTTCTTCATTGATTTTGCATTTTCATCAACATTTATCTTCTCTTCGCCTAATAGTTTTCCAACAACCGATGTCCAAGCAGCTGAAAAACCAGTATTTTGGTCAACCAATATTCTATTTCGTTTAATCGTGATAGCATCTTCTGGACATGCTGTTGCACACGCTCCACATAGCACACATACTTCCGTATCAATTCGTACGTGTTTTCCATCTCTTTCTATAACATTTATTGGACAGGACCATACACACTCTTCACATCGCTCAGGACACTTTTCTTCATTAACGACAAGATTTCCCGTAAACAATCTTTTGATGGGTGTTTCATTAATTTCTTTTAACTCTGGTAAAATAGGTAAACTTTGATAGGTTTCGAGTAAAATATCTGCCTCATCATCAACAAAAATGTTTAAGCAACCAGAGGGACAGAAAGGAACACAAAGACCACACAGAACACATTTATCATGGTGAACTTCGATCTTGGGTTCAGTACCACGTGTTCCTCGTTCAACGCTTACTGCATCTTTCGGACATACAGTATGAGAAACATCACAACGAAAACATATTTCTTTATCAAGAATTAACCGTACACTATTTACATATAATTTTTTATTGATTTGGATTTCATTTGATTCTTTTTTTTGAGTTGTGTTTTGTAAATAATTGTATCTCTCTTTTACTCGGTTGGTTGCATTCTCGACGTATTTAATCTTGGAAAGCTGACGTGCAAGTTTTTTGTCTTTAATGGTATCCGAAATAAATGTTAAGATTGTTTCTTTTTGAGAAGAAAAACCCTTATCATTTAAGTTTTCTAACTTATTAAGGAGTTCTTTATATAGTTCTTCATTAAAACTCAATGGTAAAAACCTCATTTTTATAGTATTTAAATTGTTTTTTTACGAATTTAAACATAATATTGCTCATTTAAGTAAATAAATTACTTGGTGTAAATTGCAAATTACACTTTCGTTGAACTGCAATGTTACAATTAATAAGTATTACTCTATGAATTTCTAATACAAAAAAGACCCCCGTATCCTTTTGTAAAACTAATATTAACTAATTTTTAGTCTTTAAAATTTTGCGTTTAAAACTTTGAAAGAGCCGTTTTTCTCATCTTTTCACCTTATTTATTACGGAATTATACACGCACTCATTATTTTAATGTTTATCCGTTTTAATTAAATCTAGTTGTTCTTTTTTTCCTTCATTTTTCTTCCTTATTCGTTAGTATTTCCGAATTAACGTAAAAATCAAAGACTTTATCGGTTTTCAACTCATGTTTGCCTATTAAATTGCTGAAATCATAGCTGCAGAACATTATTTTGGAAGTACTATTCGTTAGATAAATAATTATATACTATTACTTATATCAGTTCAACTGATAACTATATGGATGAAATTGAATTAAAAGGATACTTTTTACCTAGTGAATTAGATAGATGTCAAGAAGTAATCTGTTCTATCAAGAAACAAATTTCTAAAAACTGGATCCATGTACAGATTGAGGATACGTTTTATGATTTGAATAATCAATTAAGAACTAAAGGTATAACACTTCGTCATAGGGCAATCGGTGATGAGCATTATTTGACCTACAAAGGTTCAATAGACAAATCAACAGGATATAAAATTAGAGATGAAGTTGAACTGCAAGTTTTAAATAATGGCGATTTAATTAAAGAATTTTTAATTAAATTAGGTTACACAATTTATCAAGTGATTACCAAAGTTCGAGAATATGCTAGGTATAACCATGTTTTGATAACGATCGATTATTTTCCTGAGATGGGTACAATCATTGAATTGGAGGGTTCTAAGACTAAAATAGAAGAAACGATTCACTCTTTACATCTTTGTCGAAAACGTTTTCAACCCTTGTCTTATAATGATGTAAGGCAAATTTATGCGCACTCTAAGTCTATTTGAATTATAACCCGCCTTGAAAAAATTACCTTCGACTAAAAATTAATTAACCAGTAGTTTATTATTCATATAACAACTCTTAAGAGGTTTTTTCTTTGAAAGCAATAATTCATATTGATGAAACGTTGAATATAAAGGCTGATGCAAAGGGAATTGTTTCCTCAACTGAATCAAATGGTAAAGTTAGTATTAAAAATCCTTCAAAACAAACAACTATGTGGGGGATTGATCTTAAAGCAGAATTGGAATCTGATGTCTTAGATTTTCAAGATGAAACTGTTGAATATATTCAAGCTGAGAATGAATATGTGAAAGCGTATAATACTGACGTAAAACCCCAAATAGTTATTGATGAAAAAGTTGATACAAATTATGATGGTGATAAAATCAATCCTAACAATAAGGATCTAGTTTTTGACACCGATCAAAGTTTGGCTTTCCAGATTACATTAACTAATAACTATAATTTTGACTTAAAAAATTTAAAAGTTGAGAAATATTTCCCTAATGACATAAGTGAAATACGAGCTATTGATCCCTATTCCGGAGAAGTAACTATTCTACCTGAAGATTCGTTGGCTGTTTGGAAGCTCAATGAATTAAAAGCAGGAAAGGCTGCAACATTAATAATTAGTGTCAAAAGCCATCCTACGGAGGTACAACCGTATAATACTGGTAAAATAATATTTACTTGTGAAGCTTCTAATAAACTTAGTAGTTTATCACCGGAAATTCATGGTGAGGCAGATAATATTGACTTGGGAATTGAGGTTTCTGAATCAAATGTTCCAAATCAATGGAATATTAACTTTGGATTGAGAAACAATAGCGAATTCGAGATATATCTAGAAAATGTTAAAATTGAGGTTGATGGAGAAGACAGATATAATGAAAAACCAGAAACTGAACTTGATGCTAACATTGACGAGACGGTTTGGAACAAAACCATAGTCGTTGAAAGTAATCAGTATCCAGAGGTAACCAAATCTTTTCGCTATTTTGTCATGTATGATATTCCAGAATATTCTCGTATTAACTATAAAAAAGATAATGATCTTATTTATGTAACAAAAGTTGGCGTTACAAAAGCATATGAACCTCCAAATGTAAGAACACATGCAGTAGCTGATCTGGTTGGTACAATAGACATAACTAATACTGGAACCAGTAATATTGGAAGAATAGAAATTGATGATACGATTCCGCCATATGTTGAAATAGAAAAGATCTTTTCAGAATCCCCTGAGCAGAATATTGAAATTCATTGTAAACAACTCTATCAAGAGGATGATAAAAAACAAGTTGAAGAAGAAAGAGAAAAAGCGACATTTGAACGTCTAGAAGAAGGCGAAGATGAAGAAGAAGTTACAACTGAAGAAATAGTTGAATGCGAAGATGTTACAAAATCACGTCTGTATAATTACGTTATTGAAAATATTAACATCGAACCTGGACAATTGCTAAAAATTAAAACTGCAGGAATAGCCAACAAACCTAAAAAAGACGGAGAACATCCGGGTCCTGCAAAAATTAGAGCATACGCCCCAAATCCCACAATACCTTATGAGACAAAAGCTAAAATGGATGGTAAGGAACCTTTCTTATTCGTTGAATTTAAACAGAGATCGTTTTCAGTAACATCAGTATTTAAGAAAATAAGTCCTGGTGAGACAGAAATATCTATTCCTGTTAAAAATACGGGAGACGTACCTCTAGATAATGTCCTGGTAACACAACCAATATTCAATGCGGAATATTCAAGTCATATACCTCCAACAGTTGATGTAAAAGTGGAAAATAGCCAAGCAAAATGTCATATAAAGAGGATAAATGTTGGTGAAAAAGTAGAAATTGTTCTTACTGTAAGATCTGATGGTCCTCTACGTCAACAACAAGCAACTATCAAAATAGAAGATTAGTTTTTCTATTTTTTTTTTTTACTTTCCATCAAATATCTATCATACCGCATCATAGACCAAACCGGTTCTAATTTTAGAGTAGCAAATTTTTGGGTACTAAAAGTATAATTTAATTAACAATAAACTAGACATTAAATTAGAGAGAAGACCATAATGGATAAAGAAGATAATATGAATAATTTTGGTGAGAGAGCATTTCTTTCAACCATTTCAGATCTCGTAGATAGTACCTTGCTTGAATTTAATGAAGATGCTTCTGTTTTTGAACTACCTGATAGTCAATTACTTGTAATAAATGCGGATATGCTTGTTAATGACACAGATGTTTTACCCAACATGAGTTATAAAGATGTAGGAAAAAAGGCAGTAGTGATGGCAGTAAGTGATATTGTCAGTAAAGGTGCAAAACCTGCTTTTGCTTTATCTAGTATTGGTTTTCCAAAACACTTGGAAATTACTTGTGGTCAATCAATTATAAAAGGTTTTAGAGATAAATGTCACCAATACAATATGTTATTTCTCGGTGGTGATTTAAATGAAAGTTGTGATATAATTATTGATTCAATTGCCATTGGATTCTGTCAAAAACATCAGTTACTGTCACGAAGGGGAATTTGTGACGGAGATGTGCTCTATACCTCACCAAAATACGGTTTAACTACGTTGGGTTTTAAAATTCTTCTAGAACAAATGTGTTCTGTTCCTGAGTATTTAAAAAAATTAGCATTAACTGCAGTATATCAACCAGAAGCAAGGCTTGATTTATTATCTTATTTGTGTCAATTACCAATAAGGGCTTCCATGGACTGTTCTGATGGATTATATAGAAGTTTGAAAGATTTAACGGAAATTAATCACTTAGGTTTCAAACTAACAAATCTTCCTTTAGCACCTGAGATCAAGACGACAGATATAAATGACCTAAACCCATTATCTCTCGCTTTAAATGGTGGTGAAGAGTTTGAATTGTTATTAGCAGTACCTGAGAGACAAAAAACCCTTTGTGATAAACTGATAAACAGGTACAAATTAGATCTAACTAATATTGGTATGTTTTCTAAGGCCGTTGAATCAATAATTATTGAGGATCCAAATTATTCTTCTTATGATTTTGAAGCGACAGGATTCAATCATTTTTCGTGAATTGATCTATTAAAAAGAATACTTAATAAATCAAGTTACAAAGTATAACTGAACAAATATGTCCAGCATAAATGATGTTAAAAGCAGAGAAGTAATAGACTCTAGAGGAAACCCTACTGTAGAGGTTGAAATTTTTACGAAAAGTGGCAACTTTGGGAGAGCTATAGTCCCTTCTGGTGCTTCAACAGGTGAGCATGAAGCATTAGAATTAAGGGATAAAGACAAATCTCGTTTTAGAGGAAAAGGAGTATTAAAGGCAATAAATAACATAAGAGAACATATTGCTCCAAATATAATGGGAATGGATGTTACAGATCAAGAAGCAATTGACAATTTAATGTTAGACTTGGATGCAACAGAGAACAAATCAAAACTAGGCGCAAATGCCATGTTAGGGGTGTCAATGGCGGTTTGTAAGACTGCTGCGGATTTCTTAAATGTACCCCTTTTTAAATATCTGAACAAGGATGCCTATATTATCCCCGTTCCAATGTTTAATGTTATAAATGGTGGAGAACACGCAGGAGGAAAATTAAGAATTCAAGAATTTATGTTGATACCTCATGGTTTTCAAAATTACAAACAAGCTTTGAGAGCTGGTTGTGAAATCTATCATTATTTGAAAGATAATCTAAAACAGTTTGGTCCTTCAGCAACAAATGTTGGTGATGAAGGGGGTTTTGGTAGTCCTGTTGATACATCGGTTGAAGCTTTGGATATTTTAGTACAATCTATCGAAAATGCTGGTTATAAACCAAATAAAGAAATATCTATTGGTTTAGATGCTGCTGCGTCTGAGTTTTTCAAGGATAAGTTGTATCATTTAGATGGAAAAAATCTTACTGGTTCTGAACTTGTAGACTTTTATGTGCACTTAGTAGAAAAATATCCCATCATTTCCATTGAAGACCCTTTTTATGAAAATGATTTTGACTCTTTCTCTGAATTATTATCCGAACTACCAAAACTGTCTATTGTTGCTGATGATCTTACTGTTACTAATCCAAAGAGAATAAAGATGGCTATAGAAAATAAAGCAGCGAATTACTTACTGCTCAAAGTTAATCAAATTGGTACTTTGACAGAAGCCATGAATGCAGCGAAACTAGCAAGAAAAAATGAGTGGGGAATCAATGTTTCCCATAGAAGTGGAGAAACAGAAGATACGTTTATAGCTGATCTATCTGTTGCTTTAAGTGCAGAACGAATTAAAACCGGTGCTCCTGCAAGGGGAGAGAGAACAGCTAAATATAATCAATTGTTAAGAATTGAAGAACAACTTGGTGAAAAAGCAGAATACAGAGGAAATAAGTAACTCAGTTTTTGTTCTTTTATCTTTTTTTCATGAACTTCAAAGTTCATCTCAGTTGTCATTTTCTCCTTATGCTAACCATACTTAGCTGATCATATTTTTGTTAGGTAAGAGAACTCTAAGGTTCATGTTTTTTTAGAATTTATAATTCACAACATAACCTTCAGATTCTAAGTAATCTTTATAATTTGTAAGTATAGTTTTTCTAATTTTTGAACTTAGTTCTTGTTCGGGTTGTTCAATTATTATATCACCTAAGGCAGCAATAAACAATCCTATTATTTGATCAAAAGCCTTCATTCTGTCATCCGCATGCATAAAACGGAATGAATTGATTGGTTTAACGGTCATTTTTTCCCATTCTCGAGCTGATACAACAAGAACGGTATGAATAATCTGGTTGTTTATGCCATCAATTGATTCTAAAATAACTTTTTCAAGAGTATCCAATACTTCTGTCTTACTTTTATCAAATATAATCTTACGTAATGAAATCTTGAGCGAGTTAACTTTAGTTTCATCAAGAGTAAAATTAACTTGCACTTTCATTATTTACACATAGTCATGTACTTTATTAAAGTTGTCTCAATGGGTATTCTTACTTAAGAAAATCGCTGGTATGTCTCATTCATCATGATTCCCAAAGTGTTTATTGCCTCTGATCGCTCGCCAAGGGCTCGACTTGTGAAAAATACATATTTTCACAAGTTCATAGGGAAGCGTTATATAGGCAGCCATGGAGTTATCTAAAATGAATAATAATAATAATGATAATGATAATGATAATGATAATGATAAAGTATTTCTTCCTCTAATTACTTACCGTACAAAACAAAATGTGGTAATACCAATTCTTTTTGTTTCTTTAGTCAGCATTTTACTTTCTTGGTTTTATGGTAAACCAGATACTGTCGCCTCAATAATACCTTCAGATAATGATGATGTGGGTCTTCAAACACTTGAAGGTGTATTATTAGTACTTTTTTCTATTGTTAGCGGAATATTGATAGTTTTTATTTTAAAAAGAAATAAGCACAAGATTTTGAAAATATTGTTTAGTATATCAATTATTTTGTCAACTATATCTATGATGTGGGTTCACGGGTTTCTAATAACAAGTGCACTTGGATTAAACACAATATGGATCGAAGTATTCTTTATTATACTAGGAACATTTTTTGGTTTCTTCTGTTGGTTAGTAATAATTGAAGATTTTTTTGGACACATTACAAGAAATATTTGTGTAATGGTGCTTGGAATTATTTATGGGATTATTTTTGGTCTTATGCTAAATGTTTGGGCATTTATAGTTTTCATTTTTTTATTATCACTTTTCGATATTTATTCTGTTTTTAAAGGGCCCATTCATAAAATACTTGAGAAAAGAATTATCCCAAATCAGTTGCCTACTGATTATGATATGATGAAATATATAGAAATAGGTATTGGCGATTTTATTCTATATTCTGCAATGATTGCTTTTGCTTTTACTGAGTTGAATTTTGTTGTGGCCATTTTAACTGTGATAAGCATTTGTGTGGGTGTTCTTATAACAATGACTATGGTAAAAAAATATCAAAAATTTCCCGGTCTCCCGTTACCTGTGTTATTTACCCTGCTTGTGTATTTATTGGGTTATTTGCTTATTCGATTTACTGATTTACCTTTATTGTGATAAAAGAAGCCAAAAATCAAAAGATTTAAAATAAAAATTACGCGAGTTAGAAACGGTTAATAATGTCAACAAGAGCAGAAAGATTCAGATATCGAGGACATTCATTAGAAGAGCTACAAGACTTATCAATTGATGAAGTAGCTCAGTTATTACCTGCAAGAAGAAGAAGGAATTTAATGCGTGCAGGTTTTTGGACACATAGACGTAAAATTGTTCTCGAAAAATTAAGAAGATCTGCAGAAGCAGCAAAAGAAGGAGAAAGAATCGTTGTAAAAACACATGAAAGATCATTTCCGGTTATTCCAGAAGTGATAGGAGCTTTCGTTGCTGTTCATAATGGTAGTGTATTTACAGAGTTCAAAATAATACCTGATATGTTAGGTCATACCATAGGCGAATTTGCTCCAAGTACTAAAATTGTTAGACATGGGGCTCCAGGTATTGGTGCAACTCGTTCATCTCTATATGTACCTTTGAAATGATTAAAAAAAATTCTTTTGATTTTTTTACATTCAAACTATTTTCACCTGTTTTTTCTTAATCTATTTTAAAAAATAAATCTGAGCATAATTTTAAAAGCAAGTTCTATGTTAAGATATTTAATTATGAACCCTCCAAAAGAAGATGACTTATTAGAGCATCCCAGAGAATCAAAAGCTTTCAAAAGACTAGAACAAAAACTAGGCGTGGATACGCTCTGGTTGTGGATATTAAAACTTCTAAAAGAAGAACCTAGATATGCTTATGAGTTAAAGGATTTACTGGATGAACGATTCAATCTGTCTCCAGCGACTGTAACAATATATACCGTATTATACTTATTGGAACGAGAAAATATTGTTGAAAGAGTAGAACAATCCGGACCTGGAATAAGAATTGACAGAAAATATTATGGAGTTACAGACTTAGGAAATAGGATTTATCAAGAAGCAGGAAAATACCTAATTGAAATTCAACAAAAACTCTTTTTAGAAGCTGATGAATAATCTTATTAGCTTTTCTAAATAGACCGATTTTTTTCTAACTTCTAAATAAGCAAGTCAATTGTAAATACATTTAAAAATATATACTGAAACCTTTTCCTATATGAAGGTGATAAGTTAATGCCTAAGAAAAGAAAGTCAGGGGGAAGAACCAAAGGAAAGCGTGGACAAGCTAAAATGGTTCAATGTTCGGCATGTGGAAGCATGGTTCCCCGAGACAAGGCAAAGAAATATACGACTTTTTCAAGTGGTATAGATTATAGATTGGCACAAGAAATCAAAGCAGATGGTGGATATATACCAAGAAAGAAAAAAGTAGCCTATTATTGCATATCCTGTGCAATTCATAAAGGCAAAGTAAATATACGTAGCAAAAATAAAAGAAGAAGAAAGAGATAAGTTTATTTAATCTATTCATCTGTTATCTTACTCTTTTATCTTTATTTCTCTCTATTTTTTTATTATTAAGCAATTCAGCTATCGCTTTTGGGGTAGATCTGATATCAATGGATGTGTCTTTTTCATTAAAATACAACTTCGTCTGAGAATCTATTGTAAATTTGGCAAGAGATGATAAGTTCAGAAGAGGTTGAAGGTTGATTTTTTGAAATTTATTATCATCTAGTGTTAATTGAGATAATTTAGAGCAATGTTGGAGTGGATTCAGATCTATGGTACTTAATTTGTTGTTTCCTAAGAAAAGATACATTAAGTGTTTTGTTTTACTTAGTGAAGATAAATCTATCTGTCTCAAACTATTACCATATAAAGAAAGTGTTTTAAGATTAATACATCCTTTCAGTGGTTTCAAATTGATTGTTTTAAAACAGTTCTGATTAAGTGATAATAATTGTAATTTTTTAAGATCACCTAGTGGTTCTAAATTAATGTTTGAAAGACTATTTTCGCCTATTGAAAGTTTTTCCAATCCATGGCACTCTTTTAATGGTTTAAGCTGTATTCTTGTTATTTTATTTTGATTTAAAGAGAATACTTTCAAATTTCTACAAGTCTTTAGAGGATCTAGGTCTATTTTTTCTATCTCGTTATTAAATAAGCCAAGGACCGCTATTTTTGAGTTTCTTAAAGGATTTAAATCCACTTTACGAATTTTGTTTCCTCCTAAATGTAAGTGTTTTAATTTCTTACAATTAGAAAGTGGATCAAGTTCAATATTCTCTAGCTGATTGTGAAGGAGATATAAACGCTCTAAACTGGTACACTCCTGTAAATTTGATAAATTAATATATTTTATATTTTTGTTATTTATCGTTATTACTTTAACAGTATGTTTGAATGTAAGTAATTGTTCATTTCCTCTTGCATCAACTGTTTCAATAGTTGTTTTCATAGTTTTCTTTGTCTCTTAAAATATCAGTAATAATAAGACTTTTTTTCTTTTTCACTAAGTCTAAAATAGTGTCAAGTAATGTCAATTGAAATTGCTTTTATAATTGTTACACCCACAGTGAGAACAACAGCAATACGTGGTTTGAAAGAATATTCTAGTGGGAAAGAACGAATAGATGTCATATCTAGGTGCCTCCTGAATTTAAGTAGATGGAAAAAAAGATTAGATGCACGTTTTGTCTTATATTTTTATCTTTCTAATCCAGAAGAGCTACAAACCCTTTTGATACCACTCTATAAACTAAACCAGAATTTAAAAAGTGAGGCTGAATCATTAAAGTATTTGTTAGATATAATAGAAACGGATAAAACAGAATATTTGAGGAAAGAGTCTTTTCTAAACTTGGTATCAGAAAAAGCACAGAATTCACACATTTATTATCTAGATCCTCGTGGAAAAGAAATGGAATATGAGTGTTTTTCTTTGAATGAGCAGGATTTATGTTTTATTTTAGGAAGTCAAGAAGATCTCTCCAAAGAACAAGAGAAAATTGTAGACAACGTTTCATTTAACAAATTAAGTTTGGGAAAAAAAGAGTACCTAGCTTCACATGTAATTACAGTTGTATGTCATCTTTTATCAAAGCATCATTAACTGGATAATTAGTATATACTCATTTTTTTATTCTCGTGAATTGCTTTAAGTGAATCTGATATCTGTCTTAGATATAAATCAATTTTTTCTTCATCTTGTATGATCTTATATTCTAAAATTGTTAATTCCTCTTTCATATTTTTTCTACTCATCTCTCTCAATTACCTTTTTTTATTTTTAATAGTATCAAATACACCAATCTATTTAAGAACTCTCAAAAATTTCTACTTTAATATCTATAAGAATAAGCTAGCTAAGAAAGATAGAGGGTAAATAGAGAAAGTAAACTGTTTAAATAATAAACCCATTAGCTTCATTAATCACTTTTATTAATAAATGCTTTACCAATCTTTTTAGCCCAGATGGTAATCTTATCCCAATTACGATTATCTAGTTCAGTACCTTTTAGACGTCTAATAATTCCTTTAATATTCCATTTTTTTACGCTGCTACCAAATACTTCACTAGTTATCGGTTTCACCAACGGATAATTTTGTAATGTTTTTGTTATATATTCATCATGGACTTCTCTATATTTGTTCTTTTCTATCTTACGCCTTGAACTGACAAAAACAGCGACATTTTTTGTCCTAAAATCATTAAGATAGAAAAACTCCAATGCTTTTTTTGACCAATTGCCCATTGTAATGTCAGACCCTACGACAACATTATTATATGGCGAAATATCCGGTTCAGTATCCATTTTAAGATTATGCATACTAACTTCAAGCTTAAATTCCCCCTCAAGAACTTGTGTTATATATTTTGCTATCTCTTTTGAAGAACCATTTTTAGTAGCGTATGCAATGAGTGTCTTGTTATCCATACGTAAAAAGTGTTTTACTAGTATATATATTTAGTTGCTGATAGAATGGGTAAATCAATATGTGTTCTATGCTAACTGAAATTATCTCTCTCCCCAATTATTCTTTAAGTCCTATTACGTCATTTTTTTCATCAACAACAAAAGTTCCTTTGCTGGTATCCAATACTACAAATTCATTCTTCCAAGGATCTTGTATTACTGCACATTTTCCAATAGCAATGTCAAATGGTCCTGTAAGAATTTTTCCTCCTGCCTCTTCTATTCGTTTAATGGCTTCAGATACAGAATTCACTTTAAAATCAACTTCAAGGGGCATACTTTCAGTATGCATAACTATCTCGGTAACAGTTCCAGGAATTTCAAGCCCAATTGCTGTATCTGTCTTCCAGATGATTGGCAAACCTAGTTTATCGTGATAAAAATCAATTCCTTCCTGTAAATCATTAACAGATAAACGAATGCAATCGACCTTTGTGAATAGTGGTTTTATATTTGAGGCTTTATTCATTGTTAATGGAAAATTTTCCATTACCAATAAAAACGTATCTTTTATTAAACCAGTAAAAGAATTGAAAAACCCTGTTCCATGACCTTTCGTGTTCTTTCTTTACCCTTGGCACTTACAAAAAGTGTCCTATCCAAGAAGGAGACCCTTCTTGGAACCAACTATATTAGAACAAATGGAAATAATTTGAGGATTATCTCTCTTCTAATAAGGTCTTAGATATTATAAATTATTGGATAAACATTTGTTATGAAGATTTTAATGAAAAACTATTTTTCTTCTTTTCATTTTTCACGCAAGTGTTTCATAATTATATATCACATACTATATGCTATGCATCATGAACTAAAAAGACTGATTCTCAAGTAAAAACCCATTAACAATGCCTTTTACTTTCTTTTATTGTTTTTTGTTGTTCCCTTTTCTCCGATTTATCGATGGCAAAAACAAGATCTGAACGTTCCATTAGGAAGATATTGGCTTTACATTCTCCATATGCTCTTGCAGATTGTTCAATTCTATTTGCTATGATGATTACAGCAGAGATATTAGTGTCTGGAATAAAAGTCAATACTCGATCTATCGTCTCTTTCTCAACCTCCTCCCATTGGTCGAAAATCCACACGCCTACTAAACCATTCTCCTCTAACACGAGTGTTGAATCAATGTCACTTCGACCTTTAACTTTCGATAAATCATAAGAAATTTTTCCAAATCTCTCCAAAAAAGACATTGATAGTTCTAGTAGGTCTTCAGTCATATGTAAAAATATTGTTACTTTAGAGTTATTAAATGATTCGGATGAACTAGTTAAATCACAGAAAAATAGGGTAGATAGAAGAATACTTGTTTTTACTTCTATTTTGGTAAGTGTTTCATCCCCTATTTACATTAAACTAGGAACGAAACGGAGAAACGGCTAGATAAGGAAAATAAGCAAGAATAAACAAAACTCACCTTTTATGAAACATACCACCAACAGTTCTCCCTTCAACTGACTCCTAGGGATGAAAAACGTACCTATTTTGAATGATAATAAAAAAATTAGAGGAAACCTTTTTCTTTGAGTATATCCTCAAGTGTAGGTTTTCCTATTTCTTGTAGCTCGTATTTAACACGAATTATATCCTTATTTACCTTAATTAGCCTTGTAATGTCGATGGGTGTAGCAGAAACGACTATATCACATTCTGTAGTATTAATTGTTTCTTCAAGATCTTTGAGTTGTTTTTCGAAATATCCCATAGCAGGAAGTAATGTACCAATTTCAGGATATTTTTCGAAGGTCTCTTTCAAGCTTCCTACTAAATATGGGCGGGGGTCAACTAATTCTTTGGCTCCATATCTTTGAGCAGCTACTATTCCTGCACCATACTTCATCTCACCATGAGTAAGAGTTGGACCATCTTCGATAACTAAAACTTTCTTTCCCTTTATTTTGTTTGGTTCATCTACAAAGAGAGGAGAGGCTGCTTCAATAATTATTGCATTCGGATTAAGCTCTCGTGTCACTTCTTCTACCTTTAATACATCCTTATAATCTGCAGTATCAACCTTATTGACTACCACAACATCAGCTAATCTTAGTGTTGTTTCGCCGGGGTAGTATCTTTTTCCATGGTCGGCACGATGAGGATCAACTACCACAATATTCAGAGTGTTCTCTGTTGAGGTATAAAATGCGAAATCATTATTTCCACCATCCCAATGAACTATATCTGTTTCTTGTTCTGCTTCATCTAAAATTGCTTTATAGTCAACACCAGCATAAATGACGAGACCTAGATCAATGTAGGGCTCATATTCCTCACGTTCTTCAATAGTACATTCATGCTTGTCTAGATCATCATAACTAGCAAATCTTTGCACTGCTTGTTTTGCGAGGTCTCCATAAGGCATAGGATGTCGAATGGATACTACTTTCTTACCTGCTTCACTTAGTATCTTTGCAATTTTTCTTGAGGTCTGAGACTTACCACAGCCTGTTCTTACCGCACAAACAGTTATGACTGGTTTTTCAGTTTTAATCATAGTGTTTTTTGTACCAAGCATTGAAAAATCTGCACCAGCGGCATTTACTAGTGCTCCTTTATGCATAACATATTCATGAGTTACATCTGAATAAGAAAAAACAACCTCATCAATATCAAGTTTCTTGATAAGTTCAGGTAACTCTTTCTCATCATAAATTGGAATACCTTCGGGGTATAAATCTCCAGCTAATTCTGCAGGATATTTACGCCCAACGATATCGGGAATTTGTGTTGCTGTAAAAGCTACAACTTCATATTTTTCATTGTTACGAAAGAATGTATTGAAGTTATGAAAATCTCTACCAGCTGCACCTTGTATAATTACACGTCTTCTATTCTTTGACATCATAATCACATCTCGATAAAGAGTCTAGGTTGAACTCTTTGAGCACTTTTAAAAAATTTCCGATTAGAACTTTCCTTTTAACATCTAAATTGATTTTAACTGGATTATATCCTAATAGAATCAGCTTGGGGGGATAATTTAAATTAATTATATTTTTTGTTTTAATACGAAAAATTGAGCGCTAAAAGGCATAAGATTCCTTATATTCGTGTTTTTTTAATCCTTAAAAGATAATTAGCAAAATCATTAAAGGTATCAGCTCTTATCATGGGTTTTAGAGTTTTCGATTTCCATTCCTTGTCTGTTGGACAAATAATGCACGTTTTAATTCCTAATCTCTCTGCACCAATGATGTCCGCTTTATATGAATCTCCAATCATTAATGTTTGGCTGGGATTGGTTTGAACTTTCTGTATTGCATGCAAAAACATGGCTTTTTCAGGTTTTGGTGAACCAATTGATTCACTCGTGACAAATCCCTCTATTATCTCTAGAAGTTTATTTTTGATTATTCTTCGTTCTTGTACAAAATGGATCCCATTTGTGACAATAAATAGTTTAAAACCCGACTCTTTTAGTTCTTTTAAATTTTGCATTGTTCTATTATTGATTTCTGTTTTTTTGATTAAAAATTCCAAATAGATCTGATCCATTTTTTCTGCTATTTCATTAATATTATAAAGTTCGATAAGTTTTTGGAACCTAGTGTTTCTTAGTTCTTTTAATCCTATAAGATTCTTTTCAAACATTCCCCACAGCTCATCATTAATGGTTTTATAATGCAATTTTGCTTTTTTCCAAGATGTTCTAGGGATACCTTTTTCTTGGAATAATTGCCTTAAAGCCATTTTTGAGGTTTCTTCATAATCTACAAGTGTTCCATCAAAATCTAGTAACAAGGTGGTAATTTGATTTAATTTATTTTGAACTTCGAGCTCTGTATAAGGGGAAACTATCTCTAGCAATTATTTAAACCTCCATTTGGGGCTTTTTTTCACTCTTCTCTGGTATTTTTTTTAAAACTCTAGTAAGAGAAAGATACACTTGTAGAATTATTAATATAGTTACTATTCCTAAAATTAGTTCATTTGATTTATTTAGAAACAGTACAAAAATAAGCACTATTATAACTGGGTCAAAAACTAGTGCAAGTATAATCAATTCCTTTTTCACAGTGATACGACTATCTTCATCTTTCATGGTTCTTCTCTCTGGTGTTGTATTTTTGTTTCATATTTTCATTTTCAATTTATTAATGATTCTTTTCTGCATGAATTTATTATATTTTTTACCTTGCCTAGCCAGAATGCCCACTCACTTGGGGGTGGAGTAGTTCATGTATTTAGAGATTTAATTTTTTAGGGAAACCTTTTTTTAGAGTCGATATTTAAAATAAAGGATTATAAAATGGAAACAAATACCGCAAAAAGCATGTTTAATAATAAAACTAGAGGGAGCTGGAAAAGCGTTGTTTTAGCGAATCATTTGGGCGAAAGTGCAAAAATAAAGTACCCAAGTTTTTCTCCTACTGGACAAAAGCTTTCTTTCATACGAAGGTTTGATGGGGAGGATCACCTCTGGCTTTTTTCAATAGAAAAAGAGGAACTAACTTTGTTGTCGCAAGTTACCAAAGGAAACGGATTAAAAGGCACAGCTTTATACGGAGATGGACTATATACTTGGCGATACAACTCACAAAAAGAGTTACTCGTATGTTGTGATGATGATCTTAAAATTCTAAATGTATTAACAGGTGAAATGAAAAAGTTATATCCTTTTGCTATTGGTGCAAGTCAACCTGTTGAGTCAAATAGGGAAATTGCAAGCACAGTAACACCAAATAATACATGCATGCGTGTTGTTAATCTCTCTGAAAACAATGCTCAATGGCCTGTTCCTCTTCCTCCTAAAACAGACTTTGCTATTAATTCTACATTTTCAAGGAATGGTGATTGGTTAGCTTGGCATGCATGGGACTTTCCTAATATGGCTTGGGACACAAGTTTTATTGTTACTTACTCGAAAAATGATCCAAATGCACCGTACAATTATAAAGAACCTGGTGTTAGTATGGCACAACCGAATTTTTCACCTGTGGACGATGTTCTTGCTTTCTTAAGTGACAAAAAAGGCTGGTTAAACCTCTGGTATCTCCCAGACCCAATGTCATATCCTGAACCCCTCGTGTTAGAAGAAGCTGAACACGGCTTTCCTGTTTGGAGTGCCGGACAAAAAACATTTGATTGGTTACCAGATGCAAAACATATCATCTATATTAGAAATAGAAAGGCTGAAACAGAACTCGTAATGGTAAACACTTTAACTAAAGAAACACAAGTTCTTGATTTCCCGTCTGGTGTATATGAACATATTGATGTTCATCCAATAAAAAACAAGGCGGTTGTAATATATTCATCGCCAAAGATTCCTCAAAAGCTGATGTTATTGGATCTCGATAAGAATACATATGGTGATATTTTGCAAGGTCCAGTTGCATTTCCAACCCAAGATTTTGTTGAACCCATTCACATAAGTTTTCCAACAAAGGATGGAGAGAATGCACATGCACTTCTATGGGTTAAAGAGAGAGAAGATGCAGAAAATGCTCCCGTAATAGTTAGTATTCATGGTGGTCCAACATCTCAATCCAAAATGGGTTGGAATCCAAAAGCACAATTTTTTGCAATGCGAGGATATGTATATGCAGAGTTAAATCATAGGGGGAGTACAGGCTATGGTCGAGAATATATTCAAAAACTAACGGGAAATTGGGGAGTAGTAGATGCAGCTGATTCATATTATTTATTGCGATATCTAGAAAAAAGAGGAATGGTGGATAGTTCTCGTTCTGCAATAATTGGTGGTAGTGCAGGAGGTTATAATGTGCTACAGACTTTGATCAATTATCCTGATTCATATTCTTGTGGGATTAATTTATATGGTGTAACCGATTTATTCCATCTTGCAGATATGACGCATTATTTTGAGTCTCATTATTTAGATAAATTAGTAGGTTCATTACCGGAAGAATCTGAAAAATATAAAACACGTTCTCCTATTTATAATTTAGATGAACTGAAAACGCCTTTATTGGTTCTTCAAGGAGCTAAAGACAAAGTAGTGCCTAAAGAACAATCGGATATGCTAGTTGATTCACTAAAGAAAAAAGGAGTAGCTGTTGAGTATCATGTATATCCTAATGAAGGTCATGGCTTCAAAAAACGACAAACTGTTACTGATAGCTATGAACGAATGTTGCGATTTTTAAGAAAAGAACTAATATAGATGTGATTCTAATAATAATTTGCGATGAAATAGTTTTTTTATATTTTTTTCATACATACTAATATTAATAATGTAAATGAGATTAAATGATAATAGATACCTGAGGTCAATCTTATGTCTCAAGAAATTAGTTCAATAATAAAGGAGTATTCAGATAAAATATATGGATTCTTTTTAGGGGACAAGAAGGGTAATCTCCTAAAAGAAGAAATATTTACATCTGAGTATTGCTCTCCAATGGTGCTAAAAAACATTACAAAAGCATTGTGTTCATTTGCTACAGAGACAAATATTTCTGATTATGGGACAATAACATTATCAAAATCTAAAGTCTCATTTTCACGATTTGGAGATATTGTTTATGTCCTTAATCACAATATTGAGAAAAAAGAAATAACAAAAGATTTCTTGAGGGATTTAGCTACATTTTTCGAGGAACGTTCAAAGGCAAAATTTTTTGCAAGTTCAAATACGGAATTGTTCTCGGGAGCTTCAGCAATATTTAGAAAAATTGTTCCTGATTTATTCAATCCTGTCTTTGAATACATTAAGAGAGCTGAAGAAGAAAAAGAAAAACAAAAAGAATTTGAAGAACAAAAAAAGAAAAAAGCTAAAGAAACAAAAAAGGTAGAATTAGATGAAAACCAAGAAAAAACGATCAAAAAACTATTTAAAAGCCTCAGAACCAGTTTTAAAGATATTGAACATGTTGTACTTATGAAGAAAAAAGAAGAAAAAGTGAAACTATTTTATGATGAAGGAGAATTAACAAAAGGATTAGTGAATGAAACTGTGAGAGTAATTAATAAGTATAGAAGTGAAGTAGTAGAATTGCTTAAGGATGAAGATATAGCAAGAAATATTATTGAACTTACAGAAGATTACCAATTAGTATTTACGGATGTTGATGGACAGCATTTCCTTTATATTATAGCAAAAAAAACATTAGATCTGGTTATAATGAGTTCAATATTTATTAGGATAGCAAATAGAATATCTGATGAATTAAAAAGAATTAAAGAGGAGTAAATAAAAAGACTATTGAGGTTTTAATGGTTTTATTTCTGTTTTAGAGACTTTTTGATGAAACAAGTAACTTTTCCATTCATTTTTACAGCTACAAGATATTGGTTGCATTAAATATTTTACCTTCTGAGAAATTGTAAAATTCTTTAAGGCCTCACTCACTAATTTGTCACATGTACCACAGTTATGAGCCCCTCGCTCTTTTCCTGCTGCTACAGGTTCACAAATAACACGGAGATCAGGATGGGCCTGTTTGAGTTCCTTACACACATGTAAAAGAGACCATAACCATGGGGGTCGATAATTTCCTTCTTCAAAAAGTGTAGAAAGAAGAGTACCTCTATGGATACTAATAGAATTAATAGAAATAGTATCGATACCCAACTCAACAATTTTTTTAACACTAGTAAAAATGTCAATAATTGCATCATATTCAGAAATGAAAAGTGGTTTGAAAATAAGATAGGCCTTGATATTAGCCCCTGAAGATAATACAGCAGAAGCGGCTTGAGCAAAGTCTTCCCAAAAGAATCCTTTGTTGATAGAGTCACGTAAAATGTTGTTATTTGCACTTTCTAATCCGATGGCTATCTCAACAACTGACGGGTCAAGAAATTGAAAAATCTTGTTGAGGATATCTTTATTCACATATTCGGGACGTGATTCTAAAACAATTTCTTGAATCTGTGGATAGAGAGAGAGTTTTTCTATTAAAGTGAGAAGAACATGTTCGGGAACTTCTTTTGGATCTAAAATACTACCACTAGTAAAGAGCTTAACAGAAAGGATTTGATCTTCAGTAAGTTTCTCTTTAAGATGCAGCTTAAATTGGTCTATCATTTCATCAAAATTAGTCTGCTTGGGATTATCATATAAGTAACCGCAGAATGAACATCCTCCGCTCCCAGATAAAGCCCAAGAACATCCACGTGTGGGGAGGATGAATACAAGGGCTTTTGCAGCCTTAGAGCGTAAACGGTGGTCTTCAATCCACGAGATAACTTTTTTAGAATGTGAACGAGAAGATAAAGAGGACTTGCGTATCTCATTTAATATTTGTCGTAAAATAGTATTAGATTTTGATGTCATCAATTATAAACTCCTTTTTTTACGTATTTGGGCAGCTATACCTGAGGTCATTTTATTCATATCACAACCAGCAACAACAGCTGTACCCGTAGCTAAGACAAGATTATCTTTAGTGATCAAAATCTCATCTAAAGGTCGAATACGAGGGTCAGCCTTGACAATACCAACAGCAAAAATGCTACTGCCTCGGATATTTGTGGTAGCAAATTCCATCTTTGCATAGGTTAAATCAATAATCTTCTGTGCGTGAGTAGGATCAAGTGTAAGAAAACCATCAGCATAACGTAAAGTAGCAATCTGTTCATTGTCAAGAAAAATTTGTAAATCGCGAGGAAACCTACCTTTAATGATAGTATCAGCAGGAAAGAGAATATCACCAACACCTTTTCCAAATTGATGATTGGCTATGGTACGTAAACGTATAATCATATCAGAGTAAATGCGGCGTTCAGGCGTATAAGAACGGATGACGGAAGTAAGGGTTGAAGTAAGAAAATCTAACGAGTCATAACTTGTTGGATGACTATCAGGAGAAGTATGGATGATTTCCCAATCACGTTGTTGCTTAATTGAATTAAGAACATCAGTATAACCAGAACCATGGGTGTGATTGATAATAGTAAGGTCAGAAGGGTACTTATCAAGAACAGAGAGAAGGAGATCAGATGTAAGAGAAATCTCTTCAGAACACCAATCCCCAGAAACAGGAATGTCATAGAAACGACTAGGATAAAGATCTTCTAATTCACGAGGAACGACAGAAAGAGGAGAGGTGATAATGATCTCAGAAAGTAAAGCACGATGAGATTTAACTCCTTTACGTAAAGCCCGAATAAAACGGCGATGGGAAAAAGATAGAGAATATGGTTTACGCGAAGAGCAAGGAAAAAGAATAACAATATGAGCAAAAGGATCAGGAGTGAAGAAATCACGAATACGAGAACGAAATTCGGTTATACTAGGCCGATAGATAGATTCGTTACCAATACATTTTACAGGGGCGGAAGTAAGCAAAGGAGTACGGTTACGTATATACGAACCATAGGAGGAATCGAAATGCTTCAAAGCAGCTGCAAACGTAACAGAATTGTGAATATCTTGTTCAACTAATGTACGAAGAGTGCCTTCTTCAAGAGCAAAATAGATACGAGAAATAGCATTTTGGAGGATGAAATTGTTGTGAGAGAAAAGATTAGGAGGATTAGAAGAACAATGAGGACAATAACAAGGAGGATGCGAATCTAAAGGATAATACCTATCTAAAGTGAGAAAATAACCAGAAGAAGGAGAAAGATAATAAGCAAAAGAATTATCGAAAAAATCAATACCTGAATAAACAAGAAAAGAAAAATAACTAGGGGGAATAGGACCAGGAAGAAAAAGGGCAATATCAGGAGAGAGACGTTGACGGAGAGTAAAAAGACTTTGAGAAAGTTTTCGTTGATTAAAAAGGAGAGAATGAAAACCAGAAAGAAGGAAAAAAGAACAATCAGAATCTAAAACGGGATCAATAAGGGGAGAATCAATAAAATCAATAGGGAGAGTGAAAATATGCTGAAAAAGTTTAGAATGAGAAAGAAACTGGTCAATATAACTTTCAAAGTCGGGTTTGCGGAGATCATAAGGAGTGGGAGCGGGATAAAAAGGCTGAGACGAAAGAAGAAAAGATGAAGAAAGAGATTTGGACTCTTTATTAGGAGGAAAAAACCAGTGAAGTGTGGGGGGAGAAGAAAAATCTTCACAAGAGAGAGATGGAGGGGTGGAGAGAGAAAAATAACCAGAAAATCCGTGGGGAGAAGCGGGAGGTTCAATAGATAAAAGACCAGGAGATAAAGAATAATTGGAATTAGTTTCTGATAAAATACGAGCAAAGGCTTGTTGGTAATGTGGTTGGAAGTAACGCAAGGTAATCACTAACTGAATAAGTACATAACATAAAAGGAGAATTAATAAAAAGAATGTGGTAAGAAAGAAATAAGGGCATAAAGGTAGAATGTACAAGAGTAAGGAATATGAACTACCACCGCCTGAAGGTAGATGCTTTCCTGCTTCATAGAAGTTACCTCAATAATCTGAGGTCTTACCTCTTCTTCACAGCGTCGTCTATAGTTCCCGTCGTCCCGACGGTACATAGGTATTTTACACACATGTTATTGAATTTGCATCGGAAGATCTCAATACCCTTATCTGGGTAGGTACAGTATAATAAACATCATCGTCGTTTAATGTCTATCCCTATTTTCTACTTTCCCCTTTTCCTTTTTGTATCGTAACACTCTTGGTTTTCGATATGGTACCAAAACAAGTAAACAAAGATATTGTACTTAAACAACGTTTGTATATTTAAACTTCTTTTACTTCTTTTCATCCCCGCCCTAAAAGGCGGGTATTCAAGACGGGTCTCAGTAAAACTCCCCCTAAAAACGTTTAAAGTTAATTTAGGTGTTTTTAAACTTAAAAATGGCGAATCCTCGGGGATTTGAACCCCGGGCCATCAGGTTAAAAGCCTGGTGCTCTACCTAGCTGAGCTAAGGATCCTTTTTCACATTGAAAGGGGATTGAAAACCCTCGATTTGTTTTTTTCTCTTTATCTATTAAAAGTTTCGTTCATGACTATTTTTATGCATAATGCATGTTTAGTTTGATTTTATTATAATTTTTTTCAAAAAGAAAATGAGGAATGAAACATGGAAGTATGAGAGCAACTTTTATTTTAAATACTTTTTACTTGTTTCATTCCTTCTAAATGTTTACCTTACGTTTTTCGTATTTAAACCTAACATTTTTTTATTACTATTACTATCACTTCCACTTTTCTCCTTTTCTCTTCTTTTCTCTTTTTTCTTTCTACTTACCATAAAGTTCAAAACGTCTTTTTTCCATATCAAATTATACTTATCCATGGTGTTTTATATATGGAATTCTACAAACTTTCCAGTCGTGATATTGGTTTCCTTATTTATTTAGGGCAACGTAATGCTCATTCTGATGAGGTTTCTTTAACTACTACTCAAGTTGCCAACTTTTTTTCTATTTCCCAACAGAGTGCTTCTCGTGCTCTTAACCGTCTTGATCGCCTAGGTTTTATAATTTTCAATTCTTCTCCCACTGGTTCTAAAGTTAGACTAACCGAACTAGGTACAGAAACTCTTTATCAGCTTCGTTTTGCTCTTGAACGTGCCATTCGTCCTGATTTGTCTACTTTACATATTACTGGTATCTGTTTTGATGGTTTAGGTGAGGGTGGTTATTATATCTCTCAAGATCCTTATTTTAAATCCATCAACTCTAAACTTGGTTTTACTCCTTATCCTGGTACCTTAAATTTACGTGTTGAGGATTCTGACAGTGAACATCTTCGTTTAATTCGGGGTAGTTGGCCTATTTTACTCAAAGGTTTTGAGAAGGATGGTCGAATGTTTGGTGATGTTTTATGTTACCCCGTTACTATTTGTTCTGCTCCTGATATTTCTGCTGCTGTTGTTACCCCTCGCCGTACTCATTATGGTACTGATGTCGTTGAAGTAATTAGTGATGTGTATTTACGTGACGCATTAAATCTCAAAACTGGTGATAAGCTCACTTTAGAGTTTAATCTTAAAGAAAAAAGGCTTGATGATCTATGAAAGGTACTTTAAGTCATTTTATTCTTAAATCTGTATATATTAATTCTCTTCATTCTATCTGTTCTACCGTTGACACTCTTTCTTGTCAACTCTCTTTAAATGTAGATATTGTCCAATCTCATTTAGATTCTTTACTCGACGATAAACTCTTATCTTGTTCTCAAGAAAATAAGTATAGTGTAACTTCTTTAGGTCGAAACCAATTTACTGTTGTTTTAACTACTGGCACATTTGATATTCTTCACCGTGGTCATTTATTTATTTTAAAACAATCTCGGCTTTTAGGTGATGTTCTTGTTGTTATTGTTACTCCTGATAAGAATGTTGAACGACAAAAAGGTCGAACTCCAGCAAAGCAAGAAAGTGAGCGCGTATATATCCTTAACCATATAAATGAAGTTGATGCTGCTATTCTTGGTCATGAAAGTGATTTTATCCGTCCTGTCACACAGATCAGACCTGAAATAATTGCCCTTGGTTATGATCAAAAGGAAGATATTGATCATTGGTATTCCATTCTTGAAAAAAATGATCTTTCTCATGTTAAAATTATCAGGCTTATGAAATACGTACCTGGCAAGTCTACTACTAAAATCTTTCAGCAGATTATGAAGCGTAAAAAGAAACTTTAATAGTAAGTTTGATATTCTCTTTTTGTTATTTTTCTTAGTATGTATATAGAAAACACAGCCCAATTACGCTCCTTGGCTAGAAATCCACAAGAGAAGATGATATTAACCCGTCTCCTTTCTTTGATGGAAAAAGCTTTAGATTTTGCTTCACCCGCTAATTTTCTGTCACAATCACTTACGTTAAATAATACTCTTCTTCAAGTAAATAACACCACCTTCGATCTTAGTACTTGTGATACGTTTCATTTAATTGCGTTTGGTAAAGCTTCACAAAAAATGACTGAATGGGTTCTTTCTTCCCTTCCTATTAACTTTGATTCAGTTCTCATTTCATCTCCTGAAGAAAAAAATGATTACATTCAAAATCTAGATAATTGCGAATTTTTCCGCGCTGGTCATCCTCTTCCTAATTGTGAAAGTGTTGCAGCTGCTGAATCTGCTCTTTGTTTACTTTCTTCTTTGTCAAAAGACGATTTTTGTCTTCTTTTAATCTCTGGAGGGGGTTCGGCATTATTTGATGCTCCTGATCATAATATTGCTTTTTCTGATTATTCTCAAGTTCTTACAGCATTACTTTCCTCTGGTGCATCAATCCATTCTATAAATACTGTAAGAAAACATTTCTCTAAAGTTAAAGGTGGAAAACTTGCTCAAGCCACGGATGCTACTTTGCTTTCTTTAGTTATCTCTGATGTAATTGGAGATGATCTCTCTTCCATAGCTTCTGGTCCGACTGTTCCTGATCTTTCTACCTGGGAGGATTGTTTTGCTGTATTTACAAGATATGATCTTCAAAATATTTTACCCATTTCAGTTCGATCTGTCCTAGAGAGGGGTCTGTCTGGTGAAATTATTGATACTCCATCAGACAAATCAGCTTTTTGTCACACAAATACTTTGATCATTGGTTCTAACACTGATGTTTTAAACAGCTTACAGTCTTACATTGAAGAGTCTTCTCCGTGTTTTATTTATGATTCCCAATTGAAGGGAGAGGCGGCAAGAGTAGGTGAGGGACTTGCTTTTGATTTATCTTCGTATGCAAAATATAATAGTTCTTCTTTTCTCCTTTATGGTGGTGAGACAACCGTTTCTTTACCTTCATCATCTTGTGGAAAAGGGGGAAGAAATCAAGAATTGGCACTATCTTTTTCCCTTAATTTAAAATCTGCTGATTACTCAATATATCTTCTGGCTTTTGGAACCGATGGTATTGATGGTAACTCAAAAGCTGCAGGAGGCTTAGTTGGCCCTTTTACGATTGATGGTACTGAAAAAGAACATAATGCCTTAGAATCATTAAAAAAACATGATTCTAATACTTTCTTTAAACATTTTGGCGGAGAGGTTGTAACCGGAGGTACAGGCACAAATGTTATGGATCTAGGAATATTATTCATAGTTTGATTATTCAAAATCTACATCTGCAATTTCCATTATTTTATCTTCGATTTTTTTACTACTACTGCTAATAATTAAATCAGATAAGGTTTTTTCTACTAATATACGTGCGGTATCTTTCTTTCTTCTAAACTCTGGAATAAGATTTTTTCCATAATCTATCTGTAAAAATACGCCATAAATTTCTCGCATAAGTTTATAGTATCGTTTTGCTGTATCTGTTTCGCCTTCAACTAGTCTTTCTAGTATATGTCTTCTTAGTTCTCCAATTAAATCTGCAATTCCTAGTATATAGGCTTCTTCTGTTACTTGTAATTCTTTTGGGGTTTTGAATTTTTTATTTTCGATAATATTTAGTAATAGTTGGGCTTCAGTATATTCTTGAAATGCTATTCCTACAAATTTTGTATTTCTTACTTCTATATCCTTGTTAATATATGACCACATTTCTTCTACTTTCTTCCTTGCTTCATTAAGTTTTGTCAAGCTTTGTTCTATTCTTTGTGTGTGAAAAGCTTCAATACACTGCCCTGCAAGTTTTATCACTGCATTAGATAATTTCAATAATTCATCTCGGATATTATCTTTTTCAATTAGTTTTACTTCAATTTCTGTAGCTATTTGTTGAAAATTTGTCGTATCAATTAATTCTTCCATTTGTTATCAGCTCCTTTTTCAGTTTTAATCATAAAAGACTTATCATTTGTTGTCTTTTCCATCTGATTTTAGCTATTCTTTGTTTCTTTCATTAGTATTTTGTTCTAACTGTCGTTTGTACATCACAAACGTTATACTGATTTTCTGTCTGTACTGAAAAACTTCTAATGGAAAAGATTAATAGGTGTTAATTTATTATAAAAACGTAAAAACCGAGTTTGATTAAAATGTTTGGCATGTACTATGGTAATATGAAAGAAAAAATTGACCAAGAGCTGAAGAACTTTATGGCTATGGAGCATGAAAAAGTTTCAACCAACCCTTTTTTGGATTATTATTTTGAAGAACTTAACAATTTCTTATTTTCTGGGGGAAAACGTATTCGCCCCATTTTAATGGTTCTTGCTTATGGTGCTATTAAACCAGATGATATAAACGCCCATATTTATCGTTATTCTATCTCTATAGAATTTTTACACAACGCTTCTCTAATTCATGATGACATTATGGACAATGCAAGAACTCGGCGAGGGATCCCCGCATTTCATTATAAATTCCGAGAGTATTCAGAACAAAATTATCCTTCTACGGGTATTAATTTTGATGATTACAGTCTTGCCATGGGGATATTAGGTGGTGATTATGTTTATAACTTAGCATACAAAACTATCCATGGAGATTACTTTGATCCCGAAATTTGTATGAATGCTTCATTGGAGTTCACTTCTGGATTTATGGATGTAGTTAAGGGTGTGGTATTTGAAACTGACTTAATGGCTCATTTTGACGTTTCAGAAAAACAGTATATTGAGATGATTACTGGAAAAACTGCATCCTTGTTTCGTGCTGCTGCTAAAATGGGTGCAATATATGCAAAAGGTACAGAAGAACAAATAGAGGCTTTAGCTTCTTTTGCTACTAATGTTGGTATCGCGTTTCAGTTGGTTGATGATATCATAGGAACATTTGGTGATAAATCAAAAACTGGTAAATCTATAGATAGTGATATTAAAGAAGGAAAAAAGACCATTCTTTTAATTAAAGCGATTGAGAATGCTGATCAAGAACAGAAAAAAATTCTATCAAATGTTGTAGGAAATAGAAATGCCTCACCTGAGGACATTGAAAAAGTGCGTAGAATAATGAAAGAAACTCATGCTTTGGAATATGCAAAACAAAAAGCTGATAGTTTATATAATTCATGCAAATATTTCCTTGAGAAACCCGGATTGGATTTTGATGACACCTATATTGATTATTTAATAGGGTTAGCTAAACTTGGGATCGATAGAGAGCAGTAATAATATCTTTTTGGAGTATTACTATGTCTCTTTCTACTGCTGAAATTATTTGTCTCGGAAACGAGCTATTAATGGGTGAAACCATTAATACAAATGGTGCTTACATTGGTAAAAACCTAACAAAGATAGGATTTGCGGTTCGTAGAATTACTTGTGTTCGTGATGATTTGGATCTTGCTTCTGAAGCATTTAAAGAAATTTTTTCAAGAAGTCCAACTATTGTTATAGTATCTGGTGGTCTGGGACCTACTTATGATGACATCCAATTATTTGTCCTTTCTGAAGCTACGGGAAAGCAATTGGTGTTGAATGAACAAGCCTTAAGACAAGTAAAAAAGTATTATGCCAAAAAAGGTCATGATTTGTCAAAAGAACGCAAGAAAATGGCATATCTTCCTGAAGGAAGCCAACCGCTACCTAACGGTGTTGGTGGCGCTCCTGGTTGTGTTTTCAAATATAAAGAAACACTCATTTTTTGTTTGCCTGGGGTTCCTTCAGAAATGAAAGATATTTTTACAAAACAAGTCTTACCTAGGCTGTCAGCTGAGTTTGGTAAGAAAATATCGGAAGTGAAATTTGTCGTTTATAATTTAATTGAAAGTGAGTTAGCCCCAATTATTAATGGAGTTAAAGAAGAATATCCCTCTCTTTATATAAAATCTCATCCAGAGCACAAAAATCGTGAGGGTATTCTCTTTCATATTATGGGGTCAGGAGAATCTGGAAAGAAGCAAGTGAAGGAAGCAAAAAAGAGATTAATTACTTCATTAAAGAATAATTTTTCTTCGATTGAATTAAAGGTGAAATATGATGGGTAAACGTTATTACACAATTTTTATGCTTGGTACTGCAGGTAGTGGGAAAACTTTCCTTACAAAAACTGTAAAAGACTGGTTTTCTTCAAGACAACTTGATGTGGCAACTCTAAATCTTGATGCTGGGGTAAAAAGATTGCCTTATAATCCTGATATTGATGTCAGAGATTTTATTAATATGCAAAATATCATTGATAACTTTAATTTGGGGCCAAATGGGGCTATGATTGCCAGTATGGATTTGATAGCCACAAAAATTGATACTATTAAATCAGAGATTGACTATTTTGCGCCCGAGTACTTGATTGTTGATACTCCTGGTCAAATAGAATTATTCGCCTATAGAAGTAGTGGGCGTATTGTTTCACGTGTGATCGCTGAAGAAAGCGAACCTGCTTCTGTTTTTCTTATAGATCCATCGTTAGCTCGAAGTGCAGAAGGATTTGCTAGTATATTGTTACTCAGTTTATCTGTTAATTTTCAGTTGAATCTCCCCCAAATTATCTGTTTATCAAAATCTGATATAATTGAAAAAGAACATAAAAAAGAGATTGATGGATGGTTAGACAGTCCAGACGATTTGTATTTTACTTTAAATAAAAATCCAAAAATAAGTATGAAAAAACAATTGGGATTAGATGTAGCAGGAATTCTCAAAAATTTTAATTTAAGTGGCAATATTCTCCCAATTAGTGCAAATACTGGCGAGAACATTGATTTGATGATTGGCCGGTTAGAAAGAGAATGGGGTCAAAGAGATGATTTTTATGAATAATTGGTTTCTTGTTTATCTCTTAATTCATTTTCCAAATCTTCTGTTTCGTTGTTGATACGTTCTTACTGCTCTCCAAAAGTCTATCTTCCTGAATAAAGGCCAGTAGGCATCAGCAAAATAATACTCTGCATAGGCAGATTGCCAGAGTAAAAAGCCAGATAAACGTTCTTCCCCTGATGTTCTAATTATTAAATCCGGATCAGGTATTCCGTTTGTGTACATATGTTCATTTACGAGATCTTCGTTTACTTCATTTGATGAAATTTCTCCTCTTTCAATCTTTTTAGATATGTCTTTCATAGCATCAACGATTTCTGCTCTACCACCATAAGCCATACATATGTTTAATAGGTATTTGTCATACCCTTTTGTTGCTTCTTCAGTTTTTTTAATCTCTTCTTGAACAGATTCTGGTAACATGCTAAGTCTTCCCAGCACTTTAACTCTAAGTTTGTTTTCGTGGGTTCTTGAATCTTTTCTTATTCCTACCATTTTCTCTTCAGCTAATTTCATAATCAAATTTACTTGTTCTTCATCTCGATCAAAGTTTTCAGTTGAAAAAACCCAACAAGTAACAATCTCAACACCAAGATCCCAACACCATCCTAGAACCTCTTCTAGTTTTCTTGCGCCTATATCATATCCATCTTTATAATCTAGTCCTAATTTTTTACTACCTCTTCTATTTCCATCCAATATTATCCCAATGTGTCTTGGTATGATGTTATCTTTGATATCTTCATGTAATTTTTTCTCATATAATTTATAAACAAAATTAGGAATAAACCATTTCATTGTTATCTGCATTTCAAAAAATCTGGAGTTTTTTTAAATGTAGCTATTTAAGGAAAGAAATATTGAAATGCAAAACAATAAGCCACTTAAATACTAAATTAAACCTTGTTGAACTAACAATCTAAATTCGTTTATACTCAGATTTTCTCCTTGTTTGTATTTTTCATAGCATGTTTTTGCTTTTTTATCTAATTTTTTCTGAATATTTTCTTCACGTTCAGCTCTCGATTCTTGTTTAATCTCTTTTAGTATTTCTCTTTTTTCTTTAATTAATTCAAGCTTAGAGATAAATTCTTGATGGTATTTATCTCCTAAATTTTTTGCTTCAATGAATTCTTGATGATATTTATTTGCAATTTTTCGCAGATTGTTTACTTCTTGGAAATTTTGCATCATTAGTTTATGATTAACTTGAGACTCTTTAGCTGTTTCAACAATCTTGAGATTGGTGTTCTTAATACTCTTTTCATACTCTTTGATTTGAATATATAACTGACTTTGCTCTTCTAAGGCTTTCAATTCTTCAGCTATACTCATCAATTCATACGAAAGATTTTCAATATTTTGCATTATATCTTTTTCTTTTTCTGAAGTCATAACACTAGTTTGAAGTGTCCACTCTAAATTTTTTATTTGATCGGCAAGGTTTTTCTGTCTATTTTTTTTCTTATTTTGATCTCGAAAATCGACATGCAGGTTACTCTCATTATTGAGATTTTCTTCTTTAACCTCTTTTTTCTCTTCTTGGATTTCTTCTCTACTTTCTTTTAGTTTTTGAACCTTTTCATTCAATTGATCCCTTTTTTCCTGAAAAGTTTTTGCTTTTTCAATATATTCACTAATTTTTTCATTTAACTCGTTTCTTTTAATTAGTGCTTCTTTAGAACGAGTATTCTGTTCGTCTCGTTTTGCTTTGAGTGTATTTATCTCCTCTTGGAGTTTTCCTAGTCTTACAATTAGTTCTTCAACGTTTTGTTGATCCGTCATAACATCAACCAATCTCTGTCAATCTCGAGAAAAATTTCTCCTTTTTAGGATTTTCGTCAGATGAGTTTATTTAATTTAATTAATAAAAAATTGACTCTAAACTAATGATAGAAATAAGTAAGCCATAAATAGAATTAAAATGTTAAATAAATAGAATTAAAGGACTAAATATTACTTTTTAAGATAATAACTGTTCAATATCTTTGGCTTTTCTGGCCATATCCAAGAAAACAAGCCCTAGTTTTGCTTCTTTCCTAGCACTAACTGTAAGTACTGCGTTCGGACCAGCAGCTGTTGTGATGATATAACCATATTGTCCTTCTATGAATATTTTTTCTAACTCTCCTCTGGCCATCTCTTGAGCTACTCTTTCACCTAATGATAGCATTGCGGCAGTCATTGCAGCTAATCGCGCTTCTTCAATTTCTTCGGGTAGAACAGAAGCAATAGGTAAGCCCTCAATAGAGACAATTGCGGCACTTTCAATTTCAGGAACTTTTATTTTTAAATCTGATAATGTTGTCTTTAATTCGGTTGTTTTATTTTCAAATGTTACTCCAAACGCCATTTTTGTTTACCTGCCTTTATATTACAGAACCACTATAATTGAGATATAATTATATCTATATAATATTCTCGTTTATATTTTTAAGTTTACTTGGTGAGGCAATTTATAAAGATTTATATTCTCTTGATATTTTAATACAACGTTATACAACGTTTTAAGTACGAGTAGGTAAGAAAAAAGATTTTATTGATACTACGATTCTTCCATCAAGTAAAATATTATTCAACATTTTTCATCTGTTTGATATTTTTATAGAAAAACGAGGGGAACATGTAAATTAACACCTAATTTTTATTTCTAATAAGCGAGAAAATTAATGGAATTGTTTTTATTGACCTGGAAAAGACTTTCAATAAGAAGTCTAGTAAAAACACCATAAAAGACAAAATTTTTAATAAGTTTAATTCTGATGAATTTAAGTAAAATGAAAGCACGTGATAGATTATACTTAGTTATTTCCCTTTCCATTGGTATTCTCTTCTTAATCCTAGCTATCGTACAAAATCAATTTGACGTATTAGGTGAAATTGCAGAGTTTACAGAGGAAGAGATAAAACAATTTATTGATGTATATATACATGGATTTCCTCATCCGTGGTAGATAAAACTAAAGAGTGATTAATAATGGCTTCAAAACAAAAAGAAAGTACTACTATTAAAAACGTATTAAGGCCAATTGTAAACCATCGCATCCGTATTGTCCGATTAATTGTACAAATAATTATGTTTACATTATTGAATGGTTTAATGTTTGGATTATCAAGAACCCAATTTCTCTTGCCAATACAATTCCCGACTGGAGGACCCTTTACTACGGTTTGGTCAGCATTTGATGCACTCCAATATACGATATCAATTTTTATGGTTCCATATTTAGCAATATCCATTTTTGCATTATTTGGGGCAGTAGTTGGTAAAACAACTTGTGGATGGGTCTGTCCTTTTGGATTATTTCAAGATCTTTTCATATACATGCCTACAAAAAAGAAAAAAGTATCTAAACCTACTAATAAAGGCATGAAAAATTTTGCTTGGACTTTTGTAATTATATCTGTTATAGTTTCAATAATAGTTGGAGTATCATTTAATAGAGCTGGTGAAAGTGCAAAAGAAGCATTTGGAATATGGAAGGATATGCCGTTTAGTGTGTTTGATCCATCATCAACCTTGTTTGCATCAATTTTCTATTATTTAAGATGGGGTATTCAAAGTGCCACTTTTGGAGCTGAACTTGGAGAATGGAAATTTATTTTTTGGTTTAGATTGTTCCTTTTCCTCATTACATTGATATTAATAACTATATTCCCCCGAGCATATTGTAGATGGTTCTGTCCTACTGGCGCTTTGTTGGGTATATTTAGTCGTTTTAGTTTAATAGGCTTAAAAAGAAACCCAAATAGATGTCCCAGCGGATGTGATGAGTGTGAGCGAGCATGCCCTACTCAAGTCCCGATTCTTTCATATGGAAAAGAAGTAGCAGACTCTGCTTGTATAAATTGTGGAGAATGTATTGATGCTTGTCCAGAAAAAGCGTTAAAAATTACTTTGAGAATATAATTGAGATTACAAAACAGTTCATCTTTTATTCTTTTCTCGAGATGAAAAAAGCTAACTCTGGTATGGATAAACCCTCACCAGGGAGGTTTATCTCTCTTTAGATTGTTTTTCAAATATACAAATATATCTAGAGATTGTGTTATGGCTACGTCCTATCTCAACGGGTAATGATTCATTAAATAACATGGACTTTTTTATGATGTTTAAATCCAAATCCCGTGCAATCTTGTCATAATCTGTTGTTAAAATAATCTCGCTCGAATATCTATAAAGAGGAAAGATTATTATGATTCTACCCTTGTTTTTCAAATGTTTAATACATTGCCCTAAGACTTCAGTATAAAGGAGTTCAAGTTCTTTCATGATTTTATTGCCTTCGTCTATAGCAGGGAGTTCCTTAACAAAAGGTCCGAGATAAGGTTCCGTTACAATAGCATCGATGAGGGGAAGATTAAGCGCAGATAGAAAACGCGAATCTTGTTTATACAATTGCCAAACTAGTTTTTTTTGTTTTTCTGGGGGGTAAGCTATTTCTAGGTTCTCTTCTGAAGCTTGAATACATTTATAGTCACTGTCAATACCAATGGCATTTATACGTTGGTCTAACGCAGATAGGAGGATAGTTCCTGTACCACAGAAAGGATCTAATAAGGTGCCAAATTGGTGTACTTTTGCTAGATACACTAGAGTTCGTGCCATTTTAAGTGATGTTCCATGGGTGAAAAAGCGTTTTGGTCTCTTTTTATCTCGTTCAATGTCATCAAACGGGTTTGTAACCCACTTTGTGTAGCCTACTATGAGTTTGGATTTTACTATAAAACAAACTAATTCGACACCTCTATTTGGCATATTCTCTTTATAATATTCATAAGGTGATAATTCCATGGATACTTTTGATTTGGGTTTTCTTTTGGGTAAAAGCTTAATATTCAAATAATAATCATGCTTTAATTGATGTATTGTAGAGCGGATTTGAGAACCCACGTGTATTCTTTTTTTTGTTGAACCTGTATTAATATCAAGTGAAACTTTGATAGAATATCTTTTATCAATGGAAGAGTCTTTTAATAATATCAACAGGTTGTCATAAATCAATTTTTTCCAATTTTCGACTTTTTCTAACTCTTCTTCAAATAACACTTCTCCCATTTTTACCAGACTGCCCGTCATACTTAACTCTCTCTCTATCTTTGAAGAATGATTTTTATCAGAGTCTACAAAGAGATAATCAGTCCATTCTAATGTTTTAATATCGGTCTGGTTAAGACGCTCAAACAAGGTGGAAAGTTCCAATTTGGACAAAGACCGGTTGTATCCTATTTTAAAGAAGAAATTGAAAATCATGTGCATAACCTTCAGTTAAAAAATGCATCTAAACTTTTCTGTTTAAGCGAAGAGTCTAATCCTTTTTTAGCATTTTTCAAAGTATTAATAATTCTATCTTCTTGAAAGCCTCTTTCTTCACAGAGAAACTCCATCACTCCATCAATATTAATAGATGAAAAATTAAGTTTATAATTATCAATAATCTTCGGATTGAGAAAAATTGATCTAATTATCTCTATGTCCACATCAAATTCTATGTCTTTTTCTTTTATTATTTTTTCAAGAGTATTATATTTTTGAATATATTTGTAAGCAGTTTTAGGACCAATTCCTTTGATTCCGTCATTATAATCGGTGCCTATAAGAATACACATGTCTATTAGCTGCTCTCTAGTAATTCCTAATGCATTCATTAATTCATCATAATTATACTGTTCTACATTTATTGTGATATATTTATTTGAGTTAGGTAATTTTCTCCTTCCCGATAAAGTTAAATTGCGTATTAAAATCGGAGCGCCAAATAAGAGACTGTCATAATCTTGGGAAGAACAAGCCCAAACATCATTTTTTTTAGCCATATAAGCTGCTTGTGCTTCACCTTCTTGCGGGGCTTGGACAATAGGGATCCCTAATAGGGAAAGTAGTCGTTTACTATCTGCAACAATATCCTCTGTTATGACGCTAGTCCTTTGAGCAAGACTCCTTACTCGTTCCATATCTCCTACTTTACGAGCTTTTTCCATCTCTTTTCTTGCTTCTTTTTTGATTTGTTTTCTTCTCTTTATTTCTTCACGTTTTTCTTCAGGTGGAACACCATCAAAGACGTAAACAAGTTGAATACCCCGTTGAAGTAAATTTGCATTTCTATAAAGTAAACCTGAAAGATGACTGGTTATTCTCCCTTCAGAATCGGTAAGCAAAGACCCATCATAACCGCGAATGGAAGCTAAAAATTGATACATGACATTATATGCATCTAAAGAGAGTTTCTTTCTGCTTAAAGAATCCAAATCAATCGGTGTTCCTTCAAATAAGTCCTTTAAATTTTTAACACCCAATATAGTGCACCCAGTGATAGTCAAATAGAATGATTAAAAAGGTTATCACTTTTTATTCGAACTCACCAGTTAAAGGTACAAAAGCTACACCCATTTTACTTTCAGAATGTGTTTTCCCTTCTTCATCCTTTTTCAGCAGTATCAAATCTTGGAAGAAAGTTTTCTTAATAGGGATGACTAATCTCCCTCCTTTTTTTAATTGAGGAATAATGGGGTCGGGAACTTTTTTAGCAGAACATGCAAATGAGATAATATCATAGGGTGCTTCTTCTTTGTACCCCCACCCTCCATCAGATTGGATAAAGGTAACACGATCTAGGTATCCTGCTTTCTGTAAGTTGTTTTTAGCGAATTCTATTAGTTCTGGAACGATTTCTACGCCATAAACATGACCGGGATTTTCTACTCCTTCTGGTGCTACCATCTCTGCATACATTGCCGCATTATATCCAGAACCCAAACCAATTTCTAATACAGTATCGCCTACTTTTGGGTCTGTACAGTCGGGTGAGAGATAAAATAAGACCATATGGATGGCGCTAATTGTTTGGCCTCCTGGTATGGGGAGAGGTGTGTCTCTGTATGCCATCTCTTTTTGTGAAGGATGAACAAATTCTTCTCTTGGAACTTTGAGAAAAGCTTCCTCCATTCTTTTGGTTAAAGTGAAATTATGTTTTTTAATTCTAGATATTACTTTTCTTTTTGTAGGATAAATTTCATCTGATGACATGATGTTAAATAAAATATATATAAAGAAGTTAATTAAACTTATGTTGTACAAATATTAAAAGGTGCATTTAATGCAAATTCATGAATTTCAGGTAAGTGGTCATCCAAATATTACAGCAACGCATAAATCAACTTTAGAATTTACTAAAGAAAATAATGTAACACTAAGGGGAGACTGTATCTTGGGTGTTAGTGCAACTACTAGCTTATATGATCTCCCCGAAGAGATGAAACAAGCAATACAAAAAGGGAATGAGATGGAAGTTGAGTTGTTAATTGACGGTGAGAAAATAGTAATAAAGGGAAGGGGTCATAAGAACCTGCTATTATCAAATAAACAGGCGATGGTCATAAGAAAAAGTGAGTTTACATGTCCCAGAACATTAATGATAGATGCTGATGCTGCAGCTAAAGATATTCCCAACAGTGTTTTAGCTAAAATGAAAAATCCCAATAAAACTATGATAATCAAAATTTATGTGTTAGATTCAACACAAACATCTACACAAGCATGAATTTCATAAGGTGCACTAGTGCGAATTTTTTGAAAATTAAGTAGCTTTTTGATTTTCCATCCATTCTCTGCCATTTTAGGTTCTAATATATCCAGTAGGTGTTTTTTAGGATTTTCAGCGGGTACAAATTGATAAAAATGTAGAACAGAATGTTTTTTAAACAAAGAACAAGCTACATCAACAAAATTATCCGAATGACCAGGTAAGTTCATTAAAACTCTGTCTGCTTTTGGTATTTTCTGCACAACAGAACGACAGTCACCCAAAATAGGATTTATGTGTCCCTTCAGCTTATTTAATTGAAGAGATCGATTAAGACATTTAATAGCATGGCGATTAATATCAATTGCATAGATAGTACTATAGTGTTCTGCAGCTATATGAAGCGGAAAAGATCCCACCCCTGTAAATAAATCTACAATTTTTTCGTTGGATCCTACCAAATTGGATATTCTATGGTGTTCATAAGACAGTCTTGGGCTAAAATAAGTTTTACAAACATCAACAAATATTCTCACATCATATTCTTTATGAATCGTTTGACACTTTTTTTTGCCCGCAAGAAATTCAAGTTCTCTGATTCTAAGCTGTCCAGTAACTGGTGATGCTTTGCGATAAACAGTTTTTATAGATGGAAAAAGTTCTAAGATACTCTGTCCAATCAATTTTTGATGGGATAACAATTCATCAGGAATATCAATAACAACTATATCCCCTATTGTGTCAAATGATTTGGGAATAAATGCGTGTAAGGAACTATCAAGGTGTTCGAGTAAAACTTCTTCTAAACTATTGGGTGCTCTTTTTTTTATTTCAAAATTACACGTATCAATTTTGTAAGAGAAATTATAAGAAAAAGAGGAAAGGAGGGTCATAAGTTTATCATACGAGATGTTAACAGGAATAGTAATATGCGTTTCAGTACGCGAAAACTTTAATGTCGTATCAATAACATTATGAAATATTAACCACTGCCTCATTTTCTCTGTGTTATGTATGTGAACACAAATACCAATAGATGTAGTAGACCTCACGAGCTATACCAAAATAATAATATTATTAAGGATTATCGTATAAATAGAGCAGAAGCAAAAAAGAATAAAAGTAGGTATGTCAGTGAAGCCAGTAAAAGCAGTAATACTCTTAGAAAAAGATGGGTCATGTAAATTCTATAGGGTTTATAATGAGAATTGGAACGAAGAAAAAAGACTGGGAATAGTAAGCTATGTAACAGCCATCACCTCAATGTTTACAGAAATGGGCGATGACATACCAAAAAGGATCGTTCTAGAAAAAAATGAGGTGATATGTGAGGAAAAAAATGGAAAGATAATTGCAGTTATTATAGATAAAAGAAACGGAGAACATTTGGTACAAAATACTGTAGACTTATTTGAAGAAATGTTTGAGGGAACAAAAGAATTAGAAGATACATTTATACTTAATCAAGAAAACAAAGAGGAAGAGAAAAATAGCATCAAAGAGTTCTCAAGGAAATTAAATTTAATAATAAACAAAAGAACAAATCAAGGTGAGGAGAGGAAACCAAAAGAGAGGAAAATGATGCTAAAAAAAGATGTTCCTATAATGATTCAAGATGTGGATATTTTAATTATGACAGATTCAGGACAACCACTATTCATAATGAAAACATCTATATTACCATTTGATTCGGTGTTGGTAACAGCATTCATCGCAGCAATTATGGATGTTGGAGAACAATACAGAATTGGACAAGTAAGGATAATAGAGGGAGAAAAAGTCAAAATGATTATTGAAAAAAATAAGAAAATAATAACTCTGATAATAAAAGAGAAGAAACTTGACAGGGGAGAAGACCTAATTAAATTATCAAGGATTATATTATCAATGACAGAACAATGGATAGAAGAACAAGGATTAAAAGAAGAAGAATTGCAAGAGATGGTTGAAGGAAGAAACAAACTAGAAGAAATGATAAAAATGCTGATAGAAACAGAAACATGGGAAAAACATGAAATGAGAGAGAGAGAAAGAGAGATTCTAATAAGTACATATATATGATATTTAATCATAACCGGTATAGCATCTATTAGGTTTAATGAATATAATATACTATTTGTTATTCTTGAGATAGTTACTGTGAAACAAGATAGATTTTATGGTTTCCAAATTGGAAACAAAGATGAACACATTTTAAAAAACACTTATATATAAAAAAGATTTTGAAAGATGGAATCATGATTCTAATAGTAAAATTTTTATGAGAGCAATAAAAGAGAGAACAGAACAAGCTTAATTGGGCTAGTAGCTCAGCTAGGTAGAGCAACGGACTCTTAAGTAAGCAAAAAGAACTTGTGGAGTAATCCGTCGGTCGCCGGTTCAAATCCGGCCTAGCTCGCCATCTTTTGTTCTTTTTATTTGATATACGTTAAAATTCATATAGTTATATTTTATTTATTAGTTATGACTACTAAAAAGCTAAATATTGTTATTACGGGTGGGTCAAGTGGTATAGGTGAGGCCATTGCCCTTGAGATGGCTCCTGATGATCATACCTTTTATCTAATAGGACGAGACGAGGCGCGTTTAAAAGATGTTTGTTCTCGTGTTGAACTTGCAGGGTCAAGATGTTTTTTTGGTGTTGGTGATGTTAGCAACCCAGAACATGTTGACAGTTTATTTTCTGATATTCAATCTAAACTTGGTTTTGTGAATGTACTCGTTGCAAATGCTGGTGTAGGTTATTTTGGTTTTCTTGAAGATATGTCAATTGATCAATATGATGAACAATTTAATACTAATGTCCGAGGAGTATTTCTTTGGCTTAAGAAAGTTTTACCGAACATGAAAAAAGCAAACACCGGTCAAATCATTGTTACTTCGTCTAATTTGGGCTTAAACACTTCTGCACGAACAGGTATATACTCTGCTACTAAACATGCTATTCAAGCTATGGTTAGTTGCTTGCGCGATGAACTTAAAGGCACTAGTGTTAAAGCCGCTACCATAAACCCGGGTTCTGTGGACACTCCTTGGTTTAATGGAAAGGATGTCGATCGTTCTAAAATGCTCTCCCCCTCAGATGTTTCACGTGTTGTCCGTTTAATCATTACACAAAGTGAAACGAGTAATATTGAACATATTCTTTTGTTACCTAGTAAGGGATAAACAGTCTATTTTCCTCTCCTTTTTTACATGTCATACAGTTTTTTCAAGATTACCTCTCTTGATAAAGTTTGAAACGCTCGTTTTACACCTATCCCCTCTGTTGCTATTGTCTCATACGTGGGTGTTGCTGGTGAAAAATCCAGAGCATCTAAGAGATCTCTTTTATCCATTGCATCAGGAACATCTCTTTTATTTAATGCCAGAACGAGTGGTATGTCTCCCCCAATTTTTTCTCCCAACTCTTTTCTCAATTCATCTGCTGACTCTACATTATCTGCTAACATCTCTCTTGATGAATCTGCAACAAAAAGTAGTCCGTCCACGCCTTTCAATACCAATGATCGTTGATGTCTATGTCTTCTTTGCCCCGCTACTGTATAAATATCAAGTATAACGCTTGATGTTGCCATAAAAGGACTAAAATCAAAATATATTGTTCTACCCGAAGGATCTTCAATTGAATTCATCCCACCTTTTTTTATGCCTGTTACATCGCTATGCAATCTTCTTAATAATGTTGTTTTACCAGCTAAGCTTGGTCCTACGAATACAATTTTGAAATGCATTTTTCCTGAAGCATCTTTCCGCATTTTGATTCATTCCTTTATTTATACTTAGGTCAATTGGTGGAGAGTATTATTCATTCGTTTCTCATTTGTCTGTTTTTTATTTTTTATCTCTTAAGACAATCAAGACATAGTCATTTTCTGGTGCCACTAAAATTTCACCTTTTTCTGTATCGAGTGTGAAAAAGTTTAGGTAACCTTCTTCTAGTTCTGTCACAACAGCTTTGGCACGACCGACTAAGGACGCAACTAAAGCAGAGACATTTTCACGCATTTCAGTACTTAGATTCTCCGTACTAGAAATGGGGAGCCCATCATTACTGGCGATTATTACACCGCGCACGTCTTTGTGAGTAGAAAGACTTTCCAAAGTTTCTTCAAAGTGTTTTTGGGATATCATAAAAACAACCCTTTGTAATATTTATTGTTAACTATTATTAATATATTATTCTATATTAACACCTTTTACTTCTCGCTTATACTTTTAAAAACTTGCGATAGTGTTATTTATAGTCTTTTTTCTCAAAAAACGTTTTTCATTGAAGCTATTTTAGCGTCTCTTTCCTAAGCTTAGATTATAAAGATTTTAATACTCTTTTTTTTTTACCTTATTAGGATAGTTATGACGGAATTAATAGCCCTAGAAGATTGTTATGAGTGGTATAATGAGAAAATCAACTCATATGTTTCCAAACCACGAAGTAAAGCTAAAAGTCGCATTGAAGACATAGAAGAGAAAATAGAAGATGTTTTGGAAACAGCAAAACGCTTTGATTATTCCGATAAGAAGGATCCATCTGTTTATGAAAATTATGCCACAACTATTTATGAGAAAACAGTAAAAAAATTTGAAGATTTAAAACGCCCTGAAAACATTACTTATAATACACTAGATAGATATTATGATGATTGTAATAATACTATTAACTCATATATTGATGTATTATCAAAATATCTCTCTTGGTTAAAAAGAGATCGATCATTTAAAAACAGAGTTAAATCTTTAGACAGAGCCCTTGGGAAATTACGTAAAGAAGTTTATAACTTCAATACTGATACACTTGTTAATTACTCAGAGTACAAAAAATATGAGGATGTAGCTATAAATATTAAACGTTTAAGTGAATTAATCGAGAGAAAAAAAGAATTAATTAAACAAATTAACTCTCATTCTGATAAAATTGAAAAATTCAATCAAATGATTGAAGAGAAAGAAGAAAATCTTAACGAGTTAGTAGAACACCCGGGATTTAATCAATTAGAAGAAAATGAAAGAAAACTTAATGCTATAAAATTAGCTTTAACTGATGAAATTAGTGATATCAAAAAGCTTGCTAATAAAGTACTAAAAGCTGAAGACAATAATAATATAGAACTTGAATATTATGACCGTGATGTCTATAAATCACTAATAAAGGAACCTTTAGAATATTTAATTTCCCAACCTGAAGGTTATAACAGTTTAAAATTAGCTTTGAACAACTTGAAGAAATTTAGTGAGGATCCAACTGTTCAATTAAAAAAGGACAAGTTGGAACGCGCGTTTGAAAGTATTGATGAAATATTAGAGGATAGTCTCTTAGAATGGCAAAAAGATTCACAATTCATTACTAAACAAAGTAAAGCAATTAACGATAAATTTGAAGAAATGAATATTCACAGACAAATCCAACAACTTAAAGAAAAAATTAGGAATTTAAAAATAGACAGGGATCGTTTGACTATTATAGAGAGGAGAGAACTAAACGAGGTAGAGGAAGAAATTAAAGAATTAAACGCCTCAATTGAAGAACAAACCGCTAAGTTATTGGATATAGAAATAGAGTTGCAATTTTAAAACCATATTTTAATACAAAACAGCTGATCAGAACTAAAATGGTTCACGTGAAAAATGTAATGGTTTTATGTATTTATTTTTGTATTCAAACCAGTTTTATCAGTTTCATTCCAATATCATAAAACATTTAAACAGTATATACCATCTCTTTAATGATGAACGAAAGCGGAACATGGAAAGTAACCCCCCTTAAGTCATGTATCCTTAGTATTCTTGAAAGAAGAGGCGGAGTCATTATGGAAAGTGATCTTTCCATGCCTTTACATGAGTTGTATGGTCAATTTTCTGAACAAGAGCTCAATAAGGCATTATTAATATTAGAAAATCAAGGATTGATACATATAACTTGGAGTTCTAAAACTAAACGTAAAATTCAATTAATGACAAATGAAATGGACTTCTTGGCTGTCGGTGAGGACTAACTTTCATAATTTTACTGTGGTCTTGTCACTTGAAACAGAAATCACATGTGAAATTTTATATAATTGTAAGTTCATTGATGCATGTAATTTTCTGATATTATCATAAAAATTCTGTTTATTTAACGTACTAAAATTCCTTCAATAAACAAAGAATTATAAATTGTTCTGAATTATAACAATATAGTAAAAATATAGTCTCTATAGGGATAATAATGTCTGATAAAGAAATAAATTTGCGTGTTGCAGAAAGTAAACAACGAGATGTAGGTAGAGGCAAAGTACGTTTAGATAGTATGGCAATGTCTAAGATTGGTGTTTCGACTGGTGATATTGTAGAAATTGAGGGAAAACGCACAACAACAGCTGTAGCCTGGCCTTCCTACCCGGAAGATTTGAAAAAAGATATTATACGTATGGATGGTGTTGTTCGAAGAAATGCTGGTGTCTCCCTTGGAGACAAAGTTACAATAAGAAAAGCAAAAGTCAGTGTGGCTAGACAAATAAATCTGGCTCCCGAACAAATGTCTGTTAATATTGATTTTAGTTTTGAAAACTTTGTGAAGCGCAAACTTCTTGGGCAACCTTTATCACGCAAAGATACTGTATTAATCCCCATATTGGGTCGAGCTATACCCTTCTCTGTTGTAAGCACGGTTCCATCTGGTATTGTGGTTGTAACTGAAGCAACTCAACTTAAGGTTTCTGATAAACCTATGTCTGAAGGTGAAAAAGCTAGCCCAACGGTGAGTTATGAGGATATAGGGGGATTGCATCAAGAGATACTAAAAATTAGAGAGATGGTAGAATTACCGTTAAAGTTTCCGCAATTGTTTGAAAAATTAGGTATAGACCCACCAAAGGGCGTTCTTTTACATGGTCCTCCTGGGTGTGGTAAAACTCTAATTGCACGGGCTGTGGCATCAGAATCAGCAGCTCACTTTATTGTTCTTAATGGTCCTGAAATAATGAGTAAGTTTTATGGTGAATCTGAACAAAGGTTACGTGGTCTGTTTAAAGACGCTGAAGATAATGCACCTTCAATTGTTTTTATTGATGAGATAGACGCAATTGCCCCAAAACGTGAGGATGTAACGGGAGAAGTGGAAAGACGTGTTGTAGCTCAGTTACTAGCTCTTATGGATGGTTTGGTTTCTAGAGGGCAAGTTATTGTCATAGGCGCCAGCAATAGACCTAATGCCATAGATCCTGCCTTAAGACGTCCGGGTCGTTTTGACAGAGAAATTGAGATTCATGTTCCAGATAGAGATAGTAGAGAAGAAATACTCCTTATACATACACGAGGCATGCCCTTATCTCCAAATGTAGATCTCAAAACATTATCTGATGTGACTCATGGTTATGTGGGTGCTGATCTAGAAGCATTGTGTAGAGAAGCAGCGATGAAAACTTTGCGCCGTGTTTTACCTAAAGTAGATTTTAGGGAAGAAACCATACCAACAGAAGTATTGGATAAATTAGAAGTTATTCATGATGACTTTTTACAAGCACTAAAAGAAATCACACCGACAGCTGTAAGAGAAGTATTTATCGAATCACCCAATGTACCTTGGACAAGTGTTGGTGGTTTAGATGATGTTGTAAACCGAATTATAGAGGCTATCGAGTGGCCACTAAAAAATCCAGACGCGTTCAAGCGCATAGGTATTAGCCCTCCAAGAGGTATATTGTTATATGGCCCTCCTGGTTGTGGTAAAACATTAATTGCACGAGCAGTGGCAACAGAAAGCGAAGCAAATTTTATTAGTGTTAAAGGACCAGAAATTCTTTCTAAATGGGTTGGCGAAAGCGAAAAAGCTATTCGAGAGGTGTTTAGAAAAGCACGTTTAGCCGCACCTTCTATTGTCTTTTTTGATGAAATGGATTCCCTAACCCCATTGAGAGGAAGAAGCACAGATAGCAATGTAACAGAACGGGTCATAAGTCAATTACTTACCGAATTAGATGGCCTTGAGGAATTAAAGGATATAGTAGTTTTAGCAGCAACAAACCGTCCAGATATTGTAGATCCAGCTCTTCTTAGACCGGGTAGATTCGATAGATTGATTTATGTAAATCCTCCAACTCTAAAAGGAAGAGAAGAAATATTCAAAATATACACAAAAACAATGCCCCTTGAATCTAATATTAGTATTAAGGAATTGGCAATCGACACTGACGGTTTTGTAGGAAGCGATATAGAGGCTTTGTGTCGAGAAGCAGGAATGACAGCTTTAAGAGCGGATTTTAATACTCCACAAGTTAAAATGTCTCATTTCAAAGAAGCATTGAAAGATATTCATCCAACTGTTACACCTGATATGGTCAAATATTTTGATAGCATCTCTGAGAGATTTAAGAGACGAAGTCAAATGAGCACACCAAAGATAGGTTTTTCATAAGCTCCTTTTTCTTTCTTTATCTAATTTAAGAGACAAAACGATCAAACCTAATCTAGTTTTTGGTGAGAATACTTATTACGTCCATTATTGGGGGATGGGTGGCACTTCAATACAGAAATTAATCCATAATTAAGTTATTCTTTAGTACAATGGAAATATTTTATATAGTTAGAAAATACACTAGTTAGAGTGCATAAAAAGGTGGTTATTGTTGGTTGATTTTTATATTATTGAGAAGAGGAATATGGAAGTCCTTTGTTTATTCCCTATCGATCAGCAAATACACTCACAAAATGAGAAACGTGAAGATTACATTGATTTTGTTCTGGAATTTCAAAAAAGAGCAATGGAGCGGTATAAAACAATCGCTACATCTATAGAATTTTCCGATTTTACTGTAATTTTTGCAGAGAAGTATGATTTCATTTTTTTGTTAATAAGCAATGATGAGGAGGGACTTGAAATAGATTATTCGTTGTTGGACTTTTTCAAAAACATGTTCTTAACTGCTTTTGAAATAAAAAATAAACGAGCATCGAGAGAACTTCTGAAGGAATTAACTGAAAAAAAACCTTTCTTAAATTCAGCCTCTTTGAGTGAGAATTTAATGATCAACCAGATTGTAGATATGCATGTACATGAAGTAGATAAAAAAAACTTATTTGAATGCTTCCAAAATTTATTAGTGTCTTTGTGGAGGGGGATTCTTGTTTATGTAGAATCGGCGTTTCCAGTAAGATATAGACAATTAATACATAAAATTAAAACTTTCATCGAGTATGAACTTGCTTCACTTCAAGGCTTGCTGAACCTGTCCGAAGAAGGACTTACTTTTAATGAAGACAAATTAGTAGAAAAAATTTTGATAAATGTTAAAAAAGAATGCATTATGCTATTTGACTTTGTTATATCAACTCTAAAAGAAGAATTTGGAGATGATTTAAGTCGAACGATAGTATCGCATGATTTACCTTTAACTGTAAAAAATGAGTGGAATAGAATGGAAAGTTTAAATCTATTGAAAGAAATAATTAATATAGCTTGGAGTTAAAATAAATGGAACAAATACACAAAATAGTGAGTATTGGTAATGCTTTTGTTGGTAAAACCTCATTGGCACGTCGTTATGTTATGGACACTTTTAGCGTTAATTATATACCTACGATGGGAACTAGTTGGTATACAAAAACTGTCCATTTGACTCCTGCCAATCTAAATGAAAATTTGACGAAGGATTTTTATGTAGATCCTATGGATGTACGTTTAAGTCTGTGGGATACTGGTGGTCAAGAGTTATTTAGCTATTTACGACCAAAGTATTATGATGGAGCTAAAGTAGCTATTATCGTTTTTGATATAACCAATAGTAATACCTTTGAAGATGTTGATCTATGGCATGCAGAACTTAATGAACATTGTCCAGATATCCCAATAATTCTATGCGGTAACAAATATGACTTGAAAAATGCTCGAGCCTTTCCCCGTGAAGAGGCAGAGAATTATTCAAAAATTCATAATTTTGACTATATAGAAACATCTGCTTTATCCTCTTATAACGTTGATTTATTATTTAAACACGCCTGTCGGCTTTCAATTCAAAAAAGTATGAATGTTTTAGAATTTAAGACTGGTCTAATCGTTTAAATTGGTTAAATTGCTGTTATGGTGTCGAATAAACATAAGTTTAATTAGTATTTATAATTATAGTCAAAACATGAGTACAGACAATGAAATTTCTTATCTAAGTACTACATTTATATCAACTCAAGCTGATGAACCTTTAACTAAAGCTATAGAACGTTTTAGTAAAAATGTTCGTGAAATATTAGTTTTTGATGAACAAGGAACTTTCTTGGGTTACGTAACTAAAGCTCGCTTAGTAAAAGAATCAAGATTAGCACCTAACTCAAAAGTGGTCAACTATATTTCTAGAGTTCCAACTGTTCCTGTTGATATTTCTTTGAGTGATGCTGCACGTTCAATCCTTTCTGGGAAACATCGGTCTATACCCGTTGAAAAAAATGGTAAAATTATTGGCATTTTTAGGGATGTTGATATTTTATTACATAGTGAAAATGTATTTAAAAATAAAACAGTCGAAGATCTGATGTCGCCCAATCCTATTAGAATTGAACCAGATACTACCATTGCCCAATACATAGCATTATGCAGAAATAACAATATAACCAGAGCCCCGGTAACGGATGTTGATAATAAACTGGTAGGTATTATTAGTCCTCATGATATTACCGATTTAGTATTAACGAGATTTCCTGGTCAGACTTTAGGTGACAGAGGTGGTACTCAACATAATGTTCTTGCTACAAAAGTTAATACGTTGATGACAACAAATGTTTTGACGTGTAAACCAGACGAAAATGTTATTGAGGCAATCAAAATCCTGAGGGACGCTGATCATAAGGCTTTAATTGTTGTAGATGATGATATACATCCAATAGGCATTTTAACAACTACTGATTTACTAGAATCTGCCAGTGTTCCCCCCAAAACGAAAGGTTATTATGTACGTGTAATTGGCGATATAGATGATGAGGATATAGATGATGTGGTAGATCTAGGAATGGATTTAGTTAAAAAATACGCTAGCACTATTGGGACTTCTGGTCAATTATATATCCATTTCAAAGCATATGAAAAACAAAAATTTAGAGGTTATGTTTCATACCAAGTCAAAATGCGTATAGTGACAAATAAAGGCCATACCTATATATCAAAATCTGAAGGCTATGGTCTGTTTGGTGCTCTCAATCTGGCAAAAGATAGACTCGAGAGAGCCATTGTAAGTAGTAGTGAACTAGCAATTGAACAACGAGAATCACGCGGTAGTCAAAGATATCTCCTAGAAGAAATAGCAGAATTAGAAGAATTAGAATAATTATTGCTCTCTTTTCTTTTGTCTTATAATCTCAATTTTTTTCTTCATATTTTTTGTGTGTTTTTAATCTCTATTCTTTTTGTTATACTCATATAGAGACATTCCGATGCATTTTTAAAACATCAAAGAAACATTATTTTAATGTCTTCTAGCAATCAAGATAAAAAAAATGATTTTGATTTCTTATTGAATGAAGTTATTGAACCAGGTTATTGTATAAGTTGTGGGGGATGTGAAGCCGTTTGTCCTATTTATGTGATTTCAATTGTTGATGACAAACCAGAACTTGTTGGAACATGTATCCCTTGTGGTGCATGTGTTGATATTTGTTTAAGGATTAAACAAAGAGAAGAACAAAAAGAGTATGTTGAAGGAGATTTGGGCTCAATCTTACGTGTATATAAGGGTAGAACTAAATCTGAATATATAGCAAAAGTAGCACAAAACGGAGGTTTTGTTACAACTCTACTTAGTGTCGCCTTTGAAGGGCAGTTAATTGATGCCGCAGTATTAACAGGTAAAACAAAAAATCCTCTTTCCCCTACACCAACATTTGCTTTAGATGTAGAAACAATAATTAGATCTTCGGGATCAAAATATACCCTTAGTTATGTTCTTAAAAAAATGTATGCTGTTAAGAACTCAGATAAGAACAAAGTTGCAGTAGTTGGATTACCTTGTCACTTAGAAACTCTTACTAATATGATGGATGAGAAATTGCTTGGTACTGATGTAAGAGTAAAGTATAAAATCGGTTTATTCTGTATGGGCAGTTATAACAAACCTAAGTTTGAAGAAGTGATTAAAGAGAAATTAGGTGTAGACCTATTATCGATACACAAAATAGATTGTGCTAGAGGTAAATTCTTTTTTGAAACAAAAGAAGGAACAAAAGAAGCAAAAATTGCTGATTTTAATAAAAACGCAAAAGCAGAGGGATGTAAATACTGTAAAGATTTCACAGCTGTTTTCAGTGATATATCGGTGGGCAATGTTGGAGTTGAGGATAATGAAAATATTGTTATCGTTAGAACAGAAACCGGACAAAATTTATTAGACCTTGTGATAGATAAGGATATTTTTGATTTCATAGAAGTTCCCGAAGAGGAATGGAATGAAGTTTTAGCTGGCGCAATAAGATTAGACAAGATTAAAAAGAAAAGTGCAAAAGACCTCCCAGAACTAAATAGATGAGGTGTAATTTGATGATGGGAAATATAACCATTATCCCTCTCCGCTTGCCTATTGTCAAAAAGGATGATAAATTAAGTCAATTAATCATAAAAAGTATAGAAAAACATTCTTTGATTATTGAGGATAATGACATTTTTGTTATAGCTCATACTATAATTTCAAGAATCGAAGGAAAAGAGTATAATCTCTCTAAAATTGATCCCTCTCCCTTTGCTGAAGTTCTGGCTCGAAAAACTAACAAAGATCCTTGTCTGGTTGAATTAATTTTAAGAGAATCCTTAAGTGTGCTTAAAGTGAAGAATAACAACATAATTACAAAAACAAAACATGGTTGGATCTGTGCCAATTCGGCAGTTGATCAGTCTAATTCGAAACCTGGTCATGCCATAACTTTACCTGTTGATTCAAATGAATCTGCTAAACAGATTGGTCAAATTCTTACGAATAACTATTCTAAAAATATTTCGGTGTTGATTTCTGATACTCAAGGTCGGGCATTACGACGTGGAGCAGTGAATGTTGCAATTGGAGCGTATAATTTTTCTGTTATAGACGATGCAAGAAAGCGTAGGGATATATTTGGATATCCTTTGAAATCAACTATAATCGGATTGGCTGATGAAGTATGTGCTGCTGCAGAGTTGGTGATGGGGCAAGCTGATGAAAAGGCACCTGTTGTGTTGATAAAAGGTTTTAAACAACGGAGTTGTGTGACAAGTATAGACGAACTTCAATATATTGATGAGAAACGGTTATTTCGATAGGTTATTGAGTGAACACTTACTTTAAATAGTAACGTCTAATTATTAAATTATATGAAGAACAACTTATGGTCTACTAGCCAAATCATAAGTCATAAAAAGATGATTATTAGCTTACATCTTGGGAATGAGGTGTTTATTTGTTTAAAGGTTTAAGAAAATCTCCCTCTGAAAAAGCGAATGAATTACTTGGAAAAGCAAAACTTTCAGCACAAAAAGGAAACTATAAAGAAGCACATGAATTTGCAAATAAAGCAGCTGAGATCTTTAAAGATGAAGTAAAAGATCGAAAAAAAGTAGATTTTGCAAAAGCTCTTGTTTATGAGTACAAAGGAGAGTTATCAATTAAAAAAGATAAAGCACGAGAAGCAGCAAACTTTCTTGGTCGAGCAGGGGGTTTTTATCAACGTTTGAATATGACCTTAGAACTTGAGAGAGTGTATCTCAGACAAGCTCAAATTCTTAGAATTATAGCTAAAAGGTTTATGAAGGATAGACAATTTTTAGATGCTGCGTCATTTTTTGAACAAGCTGCTATGTGTTATATGAAGCTTAAAATGAATTCAGAAGCCATAGACTGTAAAGCAAAATCTTATGTTTCAAGGGCAGCTGCAGAGCAGTCGATTTCTGGGAGAAAAGTTTATTTGAAAAAAGCTGTAGAATTAATAGGTGAAAAAGGATCAGACGAACCAGTAATTAAGGGTCATTTAGCATATTATAATGCACTATTTAATGAAGTAGAAAAACCAGAAAAGGCATTAAGATTTTATGCTGAAGCGTTACAATATTATCAAGTTGGAACATTACAATCAAGAATCGATGAAATTAAAAAGAAAATTGGTGAGCTGACTAAAGATATTTAGAACTTTTAGCAATTTGAAGAAGACTAGTATGTTCAAATAATGAAAGACATAGTTTTGTTTCCTTTTTCCTCTATTACTTGTCATGAATAAACTGGGATTTCTTATTTCGCAATAGTTAAATAGTTGTTCGTTATATTTGCAAATAGTGATTATATGGTTAGTATATGGCAAGCATTAAAAGTGACACTAATATTCATATTTTTCGGATTAATACCCTTTATAGTATTCATATTTGCTGTAATAACAATTCAACAAATAATGACCGTGGATGTAAGTGATGGCGTTTCCTTATCAATACCTGTTGATAGTGTAGGTGGATTTTTGGGTTTTTCTGTCCTTGCTATTATTAGTGCATTGATTTTTTTCATGGGATTATTTAAGGGAATAGGAGATATAACTGAAGCAGCATTAATTGAGTAAAATAATTATTCAAATTTAATTATTTTATATTTTTTTACGCAGAGCTCTTAAACGACAGCTGTTGTTCTTTTTCTTATTTTTATTCAAAATTTTGAATTAATTTGCTAACACTTATTAATATGTATAGTCAAAAATTATGTGATACTTTCACAATGAAGGAAATATGTATACCAGTAAATTTTTACCGTAAATACAAAACTATCACAATATTGTGAATATGTCATTGAACAAGTTGAGAGGTATTTATCATGCATACTTTAAACTCATCAAAAAAAAATATTGAGAACATTTTTGATGAAGATAAACCTATATCCCACATTATTTTTTCACGTAAGACAGGGATTGTTGTTTCCTTTCTTTTGGTTCTATACCTCTTAAAAATACTGTATATACAAAACCTAAGTACGTATAGTAATTTATCCATTTTTCCAATATTTGTCATACTATCTTCTTTTTTAGGACTATTATTGACTATCACGTCTCTTTTTTTATTTTTTTATCTATCCAAAACATCCGTAGAATGGCTTATCCTAAAGAAGACTTTTTTAATGATCTTTTTGTTAGGTTTTTTAGGCGCTTATTTAGCACTTCTTATGCAAGCTAGGTTTTTATTTGTAGTTCTGAATGTTAGTTTTATCAACCAGCTGCTAGGATTGTCTGATTCATTATCTTGGGGGTTCGAAATTGTTTTTTATACTGGATTTGTTCCTATTATTGAAGAATTCACCAAAATTTTTCCGTTGTTAATCCTCTGGAAAAATTATTGTCGGATTAAATATAAGGAAAAGGAAGTAAGATCATGGTTGGTTCCAACTCAAAGAATGTTCATTTTATACGGAGGACTTTTTGGTGCATGGTTTGATTTATTAGAGCAATTTCTTGTTTTTTCAAGAAATTATGACATAACTAATCCTTATTCTTCAACCATTAGTTTCCTTGTAGAAAGGCGCACTCTCTACCCTCTTCATAGCAGTTTGTCAATGTTGGTTGCTTTTGGGATAGGTTATGTTTTTGTAAGAAGAAATAGCTTATCTGATAACAAAAAAAGGATGATCTTCCTAATACCATTTACTATCGCTGTTTTATTCCATGCATGGTGGAATTATAATGTCTTCACTAAAAATAGGGTTTTAAGCAATCAGTCTTTCGTAATCTTAGGTTATATATCTATATTGCTCTTTGTTTTTATGCTCTGTTGGTTACTATTCAAAAAACCAGTTATATGTGCTCATTGTTACTCTGAACATAAAAAATATCCTTGTCAAGATATATCTTATACCGAGGTTCAGCAAATACAAGCCAAAAAATTATCAGCTGGTATTGAAAAGGAATTAATGAAATGTCCTGTCTGTAACACACGTAACTTTGATGGTACTGTTTGTTCAAGTTGTTGGTCTTATCCTAAACTTCAATGTAATAATTGTAATCAAGTTATACCTGCTTACATGAATTTATGCTGGGCATGTGGTAAGGAAACAACTAGTTTATATGATAAAATGGTGATGACCGCACCTCCTGTTCATGTAACGCTCTCTGTTGTAATAACAAGGTTGTTAACAATAACCATATTGACTGGTTTCTTATTAAGCTTAACAGATTTTGAAAGTACAATATCCGCTATGGGGTCTTCTATTTTCTATCTTCTGATATTGGTTTCTTTTTCTATCACAGTTATATGGTATGGCATTGAAAAACAAAAAGTTAAATCAATGATCTTATCAATATCTATTGCAACAATTTTTACTCTTACTTTAATAACAACAGGATTATACACGATATTTCTAGGCGTTATATTGGTTTTAGCAAACAATTTTTATACTGGTTTTTTAGGAATTATAATAACTGGGATTATGTTTTGTGTTTGTATAAAATTTCTTAAGGCATCAATGAGGGGCGCGAGATTAATTCTTGAGTAGATGATATAATGATTGTTAAAACTCGTAATAAACAAAACTGGTTTCAAAGATTGAAAAACCAAATAAAGCTCTTTATTCAAAGGGAATATTTAAAACATTTTAAGAATCGTGGGACTAGAGAATATACTCACAATCTTTTATTACGTTCTTCAATTTATTTTTGCATTACTTATGGGCTTATAATTCTTCTTAGTTATATTATATTATTTAGTCCTAGTGAAACAAATCCTCTCTTTAATTTCTTTGGAGGCGATATAATGAATCTCATTTGGTCACCAGATCAGATCTTTTTATTACCATTTTATTTCTCTTTTAGTGTTGAGGACATGTTTAATATGATCAACACTATGATCTTTACGATCCTGTTTCCTAATTTTATCGCTGGTGTTTTTTGTGGCATCATGTGGGGAGACGAGTCTCAGGATGTGGTTCTAACGAGCCCTCTCATTTCTAGTCTGCTGTTTGTCTTTATTGGTTTCACTCAATATATCGTTGGAATGATTATATCTTTTGGGTCAAACCTACTTTTTGTGTCTATGTATGTTATGCTATTGCTTACTTGGTGCTTACTTTTTACTGTTTTTAGCTTGACAAGTGGATTTTTAGGTAGTATAACCGGAAAAAGTTTAACAAATTTCATTACATCAAGAAAAGGATCAAAAATTGCATATTCTGCACTCATGCTTCCTGAAATGCCTCTTACGGTAAAAACAATTTTTGATAGAGTTGAAATTAAAAATCAATTATTATCCCAATCTGGAAAATCTATGACAATGGTTTCCTTAAATCGAAGAATAGAACAAACTTTTAATCAAAAAAGAAACGAAAGTATTTGTCCTTATTTTGTTGACAATAAATGTTCCTATTTGGGATATTTAACTGCAGGACATCGTCTTCAAATATGTAAAAGTACTACTTGGCGTTTTTGTAGGGTATATGCTTTTATTGTGCAAGGGTCAAAAATAATGGAAAAAGCAAACAGGGGTGATTCAAATGTCCAATAACAAGAATTCAATACCAATATGGAAAATTATTCTACTTGTAGCTTGTGTTGTAATTTTTGTTGTAAGTAACAGTAATCAAGAAACTTATGTAAGCATTGATGATATCACCCAATCAACATTAGAGATTGTAACCAGAACAACCCAAGAAACAGATTACACGCCACCTACAACAGAAACTCCCTTTTCTCCTCCCCCGACTCCTACTGGGATAACCTCTCCTACCGTAACCCCTGGTTCAGGTTCACTTTTACCAGAGAATCTTATTCCTTTATTCATAGTTTTCATGCTTATTCTGCTTATTCTCTTTCTGTTTGTACGGCGGAAAAAAGAATCAGACAAGTACGCTGGATTAGTAAGAAAAAATTTGCTTGATACAGAGACACAAATGAAACGAGAAAAATTCACAAGAGAGCTAAAATCGCTTGTAACTGTATTGTTTGAATATCTAGAAAGAAACAGATATTGTGAGGGGATTATTTTTGGTTTTCATAATCTTGATGTAAATATGCGAAAGATTTTGGGAAAAAAAAGAGACTTAAATCTCACCCCAAAAGAATTCGCAGAATCACTTGATCTTCCAGATATTATTATTCATTTAAAGGAAATAACGGAAATATTCTATCGTGCAAGGTATAAACAAGAAGAGATGAAAGAACAAGACCTAGCTCAATTCATTGAAGAATTTAAGACGATGAGAGAAAAAAGTCAAAGTTCGAGTGATATCAGTATTATAGACTACAAAGAAGATAATGCAGAAGAGGAGATTAGAAATGATTAAAAAATTAACAATGCTTTTTCATCCCAGATATTCCCCCGTATTTAAAACAATAATTCAAACACTTTTCATTCTTATTGTGGCCATCTTACCATTGACTATTAATCTTATTATTAATCCCCCGCCCTATACAATTACAAGCCAAGAAGAAAGTGGATATTCTGCTTTTAATAATAGGCTGCAAGAATCAGGATTCAACACAACTAGAACACTATTGGCTTTAGATCCCATCTTGACCCTACCTCCTGGTTCCCTTTTAATAATCTCTGGGATCTCTAAACGTTATAGTGATGCAGAGTTACTTATGCTTGATAGTTTTGTTTCCACGGGTGGTGTCTTGTTTATAATCGCAGATTCTTATTATTCAGCTAGGATTGCTTCGTATTTTGGGGTTTATGTATCAAACGCAATAATACTAGAAACCAACCCCAATATGACAGTTAAGTCGCCAGACACCATTTTGTTACCGTCTCCACCACTACTTCCAAATAGTTCTTTATGTATGATTCGCCCAAAAGAAATTACGGGCTCATCTATGCAACTAACGAGTGAATTTAGTTTAACAACGTCTAGTACTGCATTTCTTGATGTAGATGGTGATGGGATATGGACCGAGGGTAGAGATGAGTGGACACCAAAAAAAAGAGTTGTAGGTGCCATATATTCTTTTAAAGATCCTCAACGTTTAGGTAAACTGGTTGTACTGACAAGTTCTAGTTTTCTAACAAATGATCTGTATTATAAAGGATATTCCAATATCAATTTAACAATTACCCTCTTTAACCAATTTTTTTCTCGAGGTGATACGATCATCTGTTTCGAGGAAAGTCATAAGGGGTGGCCGATTACGTCAACTGATGGGTTTATTAATCAAGGGTATGGATATATAATTTATTTATCACGGACTAAATTTTTTATTTTAAGCATAATTCTTTTAGTGATTGTTATTTTTATTATTACACCAAGATTCAATTTACTTTTTCAGCAATCTAATACATATAAACAGTTTTTACAAGATAAAATATGGAATAGAGAGCGAGCGCTTTATGACACATTTGCTGTAACTGTTCAACCAACCGTAGAAGAATCTACATTATCCACACTCTACTTCCAATGGGAGCTTCTTGGAGACCAAATATATAATGAACTATTAAAGAAAAAATTGGGGTATATACCCACGAAAATTATATCTGATGATGAAATAGAAAAATATCGAAGCATATTACAACAAAGGATAGATCATTCAACTTTTATGATGTTATTTGAAGAGTTAGAAAAAATTCAAAGCAGGAGACAGATATAAATGGATATAGAAAAAGGTAAAACCATATTTGAACGAATTATGAAAGAGATGAGAAAAAGGATTGTAGGGAACGATTCGGTAATTGAATTGCTCTTTGCAACTATGTTGGCAAACGGACACGTGTTACTTGAAGGTGTTCCTGGAATTGCAAAAACGTTGATGGCAAGTACTCTTGCGGAAGTAATTGATGCAAACTTTAAACGAATCCAGTATACACCTGATATGTTACCGGCAGATATAACTGGTGGTCTAGTACTCGATCGAAAGATAAATGAGTTCAAGTTTATGCGTGGACCTCTTTTTACTAATATTTTATTGGCGGATGAAATTAATCGAACCCCACCAAAAACTCAAGCTGCCCTTCTAGAGGCCATGCAAGAAAGACAAGTATCAATAGGTACTCAGACTTATACTTTACCAAATCCTTTTTTTGTGATAGCTACACAAAATCCAATAGAAAGTACTGGTGTTTATCCTTTACCTGAGGCACAAATTGACCGTTTTCTTGTTAAAATACCTGTATTTCATCCCAGTTTGGATGATGAAATAATAATGCTGAAAATGAAACGAGAAAAGATGTTTGCAGATGTAAATAAGGTGGTTGATGTTCAAACAATCTTACACCTTAGGCAGTTAATTGAAAAGGAAATTGTGGTTAGCGACCAGATTTTAGAATATATTGCAAAACTAGTCAATGCCACACGTGATGTACCTTCGCTTTCTTTAGGTGCTAGTCCACGTGGTTCTATAGCTTTGCTTAATCTTAGTCGTTCTATAGCTGCAATTAGAGGTAGAAATTATGTTGAACCAGATGATATTAAAGACATTTTCTATCCAATAATGAATCATAGGCTTATCTTATCTCCTGATGCGGAAATTGAACAAATTAGGATAGAAGAAATAATATCTACTATTTTAACAAAAGTTGAAGTTGTAATTTAAGGTGCAAACATGGAAGAGCGGAATTTTAAGTTAACAAGACTGGGAAAGTCTATATTATTAGTAAGTACTCTCCTTCTTATTACTGGGTTGTTAATAGAAAATTATTTTTTGGTAATACCTGGTAGTATTTTATTTATTCTTCTCTGTTCAACTTTCTTTAATTACTTCTATTTTCATTCAGTGGCACTTACTGTTAAAATTAAGCTATCAAAGGAATATATACGAAATAGGGCATTACTAGCTGTTGTAGTTAATATTACAAATCCAAGTGATAGATCTATCATTATTAAAGCAAAATTGAATTGTTCGTATCATTTTATTCCAATAGATACTCCTAATACAATTCATTGTACTGTGACGCCTAATTCAACCATAAAAAAAGGGTGGTATTTACTTGCTTCAAGAAGAGGTAATGCATTAGTTGGACCAATTACTGTTTCTTATGGTTTGTTTCAAACTCTATTTGTAAATGAAATAATAATAGGAACAGAGCAGAGAATTAAGATTTTACCTATGAGACCAAGAATACAAGTACCTTGGAAAACAAAAAAAGATCTCTTATTGAAAATGGTAAACGAATTTGCACAAAGGATTAAAGGTCAAGGTGATGAATTTTTTGCATTACGTGATTATCAACCAGGAGATGAGTTTAGGCATATCGCTTGGTATGCCACAGCAAAACGTGGGGATTTGATAACAAAAGAGTTTGAAGATTTGAAAAATCTTCATTTTTTGATTTATCTTGATCTCGGAAGCACAATGTTTGGTCCTAAATTTGATTGTGCGTTATCTTCTATTGTAGAGCTCACTAACTTAATTAAAGGAACGAGTCATGATCTCGCGGTTATTGCCTACTCCTCGACCGTAAAACGGTTTATTGTCCCACAAGTGGGTATTAATGAATTAAAACTAATGCTAAATCTTTATGACTTAGAACCATCGGGAGTAAGTAGCAATTTTTTTGAAGCGGTAAAGTTTACCCAAACACAGAAATTATACCATTCAATTGCAATAATCTTTTCAGATTTGGATGGGGATATCCTTAGGAAAGTAAATGGTTTGCAGTATCTATCTAATATGGATAGCAGAATAATCTTTGTTAATTTTGCAACATCTGATTTTAATATATTAGCTTCTGAAAATTATAAAAATATGACCCAGTTTAAAGACTATGATGATGTATTAAATATAATATTTCCGAGCTTAGTTGAAGATGAGTATTCTAGGCGAAAAAAGGAAATAAAACGAATATTAAGCCCAATTGGCGGCGATTATGTTGAAATTAATGGGTATGATGATAATATAATACTAGCGTTATATAGATTGATGAAAAAATATGTTCATGTGCCAAGAATAGTAAAAAGAAAAGTGTGATGAGATGAGAATAACAGATACAGGATTTGAGACAGATTGGGATAAGGAAACTTTGTTACCAAAAGGAGCAAAAATTCTTTTATTTTTTCATCATTGTTTTTCTATACTTGCTCTAGCCTTGATCATATACCAAAGTGCTATAAGTCTTAATATATTATTGTTCACCTTGTGGTTAATAATTGCTTTAGTAATGGTTTTCATTGATATATTAAGTGGTCAAGAAATAAAACTGGAAAATGAAGTGGGTATAGGAGTCTTAATTGTTTTTGGAGCGGGCATATCAGTTATTATAGCGAATGCTGATTCTATGTTCTTTGTTGCATTGTTAGAGAGAATAGAATTACTAGTTATCCAAATCTTTTCTGGTTTATTCTTGTCGTTTAGACTTATCATTGCATTCTACTATAACGAGATATTTTCTAATCGCTATTCAGTAATAAAAGCAAAAAGTTCCTATTCTAGAGAACAGCTTGAATTATACAAAATGAATTTATATGAAACAGACTTTGAATTTGATCATAGTTCAATGAATATTCAAATCGGATATTGGTTGCGTTTATCAAAACCATTGATTTGGTCTTCATTATTATTGGCATTTTTTACCTCTCTTGGTGTTCTTTATGCCCTTCTTATTTATCTAATGACACCTGAAACTGCTTTGGCACAGTTTGCTCCAAGACCCGCTTTGATTATTCTAACATTGTTGTTGTCTATATTACTATTCAGAATAATAAAAACGCTACCTGAAATTGAGAATCGTTATAAAAAAGAAAGGGAGGAAGTAAACCAAAGAAATGAAATCGCTAGAGAAGATTCCTCTTTTTAGATGTGAGTCAATTTTTTGACAAATTGTTTTTTTCTTTATTATCATATATCAGTTACTATCAAAACTCATCCTAATTCTGACAGAACAGACGTCTAGCTGCGTTTACTATGACATCTCTTTTTACTAGTCTATCTTCTTGAAAGCCCTGTCCTTGGGGGTGGGGATGAAAAGAAGAAAAACGATACCAAGTTTAAACATACAACCATTTTGTAAGTATGATGTCTTTGTGTACGTGTTTTGGTACCATCTCGAAAACCAAGAGTGGTACGAGACAAAAAGAAAAAGATGGAAGTAGAAGATAGGGGGTACACATTAAACAATAATAATGGGTATACGTATCTACCTAAGTAAGGGTATTGAGGACTTCCGATGTAGAGTCGATACATTGTGTGTACTAGAACTATGTACTGTCGGGACGACAGGAACTATAGACGACGCTTGTGAGGAAGAAGTAAGCCCTCATTTTGAGGCTACTTCGTTGAAGCAAGAAACCATCTGCCTTTAGGCAGTGGTAGTTCATTCATTCATCCTTTTTTTCTTTTAACTCTTCTAAAGTCAACTCTTTTCCACAAGACTTGTCTCCTTCTGGACAATAACCAAAGAATTCACAGAATGCACCTGTTTCTTTAAATAATGTCGGGGCAACTTTCCTTACTTCTTTTAACATTTTGATTGCTAGCGTACGTATCTCTTTCTGAGCTCGTGTGCATATCCTTCTAGCAAAAAATTCAATTAGGGCATGTGCGTTCATAGATAAAATTAGTTGAGTTGATGTGGCATTGGGAAGTATGTAACGGGCATCTTCTTTAGGAATATTGTTATTAATCATTTTTTGATAAAAATTGAATAATGCCTCTGAAATGTTTTTATATTCGTCGTAAAAATCAGAATTTTTTATTTTATCAGGTATAACCACCTTAAAGTTTTCTGCGTTAACGTATCTTTGTGATTGTTGAGAAAAACTCGCAATTCTTTTTCTAACCAATTGATGACTACATACGCGGCTAATTCCTGAGATATAAAAGACAAAACTATTATGTTCAATGATTGATAAGTGACCCGATTTTATTATTTTTTGAAGATATTCAGAACTTTTTCTATTTGCATTGTTTTTTATATCCTTTAAAAACTGATCTCCTGAATAACATATCACTCCTGCCATTTTAGCTATTAATTCGCTTTCTTCAGGATAAGAGATTAGATGAACTTCCATATTTATTAACTCTTTTAGTATTGTATATTAATCAACCCCGAATGCATTATAAAAACGTATAGAAAAAAAGCAAACTCTAAGAGTGAGTTAAATTGATATATTTTAGACATCTATATATATGAGAAGTCTCATTCTAAAAGTAGCAAAAAACTTTAAATCATGTGCATTATAATACAATAATAAGCGTTTGATTATTGTCATAATAATAAACAAGAATGAGGAACATAGATGTCTGATAAACAATCTGGAAAAAGACTTAAAGAAGGGGTAAAATTAAAAACCCGTAAAGGTATATCGCCCAAACCTGCAATGGTTGAAAAAAAGAGAAAAATTAAAACATCTAAATCGAAAAAACGACCTGTAACGGGCGTGGAAGACCCAAATAAAATAAAACGGAAAAATATTATTTTGTCTTCAATTTTTACCGTACTATTGATTGCTGTTATTATTGAATTGTACGTTTATGAATATATACTTCTCCCATTTTCGGACTTTGCAATGCTTATAATAGAACCGGTTATTCTTACTGCCCTTATTCTAGCTATATTGTTTTCGTTTGAAACTTATAAAACAGAGTTTACACCTACCATATTAAGAATATTGCTTACCATAGGAACTTTAATAGTGTTCTTTCCTATAACTCTATATAAACGCCATACGCGCCATAATGTGTGGAGGATATTTTTTACTGGATTTACAATTGTGACTTTATTAATGTCCTTTTTCAGTCCCTATATAGGTTTATTCGGAAAAAGAAGATCTTTGATTGGTGGTCCTGGAGAGGATTTGTATGACGTGGATACTAGTGCTCTATCTGCAGAATTTAATATTAATATAAATATAAACGCAAGTGAATTAAAAGACTTTTTAGACCAATTATTAAATAACGCATCCCTTTTAGATCAAGTTACATTAGAATCAAGTGTTGCGAATGTAACTCTAGCTGGTGAGGATATTGGTAACTATCTTTATCGGTACGAAGTATATGATGAATATGAGGATGAAGACTGGGAGTTTGTGGCTTCAAGTAATGCCCTTACAACGAGAATTCCTGAGAATCAGAAGGGATCACCAGAAGCTGAGAACCAGACAAAATTAGGCATCTCTCAAACTGTTTATTCGGCAACTAGTTCTCTAGAGACCTCTCTTCTATCTACTTGGTCTTCTTACTATTTACCCCATATTGATATCCCACAGAATCTAGATGCAAATTTACTCGATTTAAATGGCACCCAAAAAGCAAAAAAGGGTTCGACTGATATCAGTTACAATACAAGAGATGAGTTTGTACTTAGCAGTACAATTTCAACAAATGACATGTTTTCTCCTTTCCAAGGTACATATTATTATGAAACACATTTCATCGGTGATCAAGATTATGAACCAATAATATCCAATGCTTTAGATTTTGATTATTATAGTACTTCCATTCAAAATACTATTATCAATGATTATGCACTATTTCTACAAACACCAGATGATTATGAAAATAGATCGCCATATGTAAAAACATTTGCAGATGAAATTGAAACTTTATTGACTGAAGATGCAACAGTATATCAAGCTATAACTAGCGTTATAAATAGAGTACTAATGAAGGGAGAACCCACAAGTAAAAGTGAAGAGGGCGATGGAGCAAATAATTTAGCCGCACCAGATGGTGAGGGTTCATTTACGGATTATATCGCTTTAACAGTGATGGCCTTAAGATTACTTGGTATCCCAGCTAGACCTGTATTGGGATTTGCAATAGGTGAGCCTGATTCTAATGATGATGGCGATTATCAAGCGTTAAAAATAAAGCACATGTATATGTGGGTTGAAGCTTTAGTGCCTTATGATGATGGCGGCGATATAAAATATATTTGGGGACAATTTCAAGTGGGACCCTATGTTACATCGAATTATGAATATGTCTATTGTGATAACACGATGTATTCTTCATATGATATTGCTTTAACTATTTATGAAAATAGTCCTGGAGATGTACAAACACAAAATATTGAGGGACAAGATGTTTATTTGTTGGATTATGGTATAAATTATACTGTTCAAGCAACAACCACACAAGGCAATGAGAGTGTAGAAGGGACTATGTTGACTTTTGAGTCCTTTACAACTAGTACTGTAGAAAACACCCAAGACCCAACAACTTTGATAGGTAATGGGGTAGAAATCGGTGTTGGGAGTGCAAGATCTGATTCTTCAGGCCATGCTATCGTTTATCATGTGTTCAATTCTTCATTTGAAACATTAAACTTGGCAGATCCTTCTAGTACCTCCTATGTTATATTTGCATATACGGGATTAAGTTATGATGTTGCTCCAATTGCAATATTTCCGAAGGGATATCTTACTGATGTTAGTTTCAATGCAAGTAAACAAAGCTTACCTGATCCAAATAATCCTCTTGAAACCTATGATTATTATCTTATTCAAAAAGATTGGCGTTATTCTATGAGCACATTTGTATATGAAGATGAAACAGAAACTACTCCTTTAACCAATCGAAGTATAACGTTTTATTTATTAACTTCAAATGAATTGCAACAGGTCCAAGCGGGAACCTTAACTGATTTCAGTCAGTTAAATTCAATTGGTTCCACACTAACCGATAATCAAGGAAATGCAACAATAACCAACTTTCATGAAGGAAGTGATGCGTTTGGAGATCTTTCAATCAATACTGGATATGCTGTTGCAGCTAGCTATGGAGCGAACTATAGTGCATCGCCAATAATTTATTTAGATGCTTTACAATCAATTATCAATATTAATACTACCTCGTACAGTTATGGGTCGCCTGGATATTTCTTCCAAGATATAACTGTTACTTTACAAATGGCACCCCCAGATGGAACTGTAGAACCCCTGCCCGATGTGGATGTAAAACTTTGGATGATCCCTTTGGAGTTTTATGAGGAATATGGTACTTCTTCATTTGAAACAGCTGACGAGTACATATCTTATTTGAAAGGATTAGATCAATGGAATATAAACAATTTTGTAAATGGAACCACTAATGAATTTGGTGTGTTTAACCATATTTATCAAACTAATTTTGATGACTATGGGGTGGGTAATTTTAAAATTGTTACATTTTATAAAGATAGATGGAACGGTTCGGAGACTATAAGCATAAGCTCGGGACCTGCAAGTTTTTCTATCAATGAATCTGAAGAGGTTGACCCTATTCAATCCTCTGATTCAAAAGTTTTGAATGATCGCTATCAGTCTAAGTCGTTACAAATGTCTAAATGTTTTGTTAAAGTACAATTATCAACTTATATTCTGACATCCACTTTGGTTACTTACTCCTTTGGTATATGGAGAAAGGATGGAGAAAAAGCAATAAATAAAAGTATTTTAAAAACTAAACCAGCAATAAAAAGAGGTTATCAAAGATGAAGAAAAAATCATTTTATAAGATAGTGATTGTATTATTGGTTTTTGTAAGCTTAATCTTGACGACATATAATCCTTTGACAAATATAGAACTGAAGGCTGATTGTTCCGCTGTTAATGGAGTTACTTTAAACGAAAACTCAAATAAACGATTTTCAGACGACAATCCAAGAAATATGCACACTATCATATCTTTTTCAAACAGTTTTGAAAGCACATCCTCTTTTATAAAAAGTCCAACGCCTTTAGAACTTATTACATACTCTGATAAGGTATCTATAAAAGCTATCAATTCACCATCAGAAGGAACTGAATATTTTAGAGGTGCTAGCATTACAGTAGAGGGTGTATTACGATCTGCTGCGCCAAACGATTATTGGGATGGAGAAACTGTAGAAATCTACTATAATCTCACCAAGGATGAATTTGAGATAGATCCTGATCTCTATAGGAGTTCTGAACACTTTCTAGGAACCGCTATTACTAATTCCCAAGGTGAGTTCTCATTTACCATATCTACTTCCCTTTCTTCTGCTGACATAACTTCAAAAACTGGTGAAATAACCATTTTTAGTTGGTTTGATGGAAATCCTGAAAAAAATCGAGGGGCGGGATCAGCTGGGAGTACAACAGTAATTGTTTATGGTATAGTAAAACTTACTGTTACAAAAGATGTTACTAATCCAAACTTACCTTATTCATTTACAACTAAAGTGTTGTTTGATAATAATACAGCTGTGTCACTCGCAGACAGTACAAATTATAATTTGAATATAACTTGGGAAGATGCGGGTACTCACACAAATGCTAACTATAGTTTCACAAGTAATATGCATACATACACTAATACTGCACCAGCTACAATTCAGTCGGTTTATTATCGAGCATATTATGATACTACACAACTTGGTTTATCTTATTTCTTCACAAATACCGAAAAAAACACATTATTGTATCTGACAGCTTCTGACCAAACGACAGAAAATATTTACATCAATGCCTATTATATTATTGAAACAGGGCTTACAAATGATGATGTGGAAATTCCTTTAGATTCTACTATAACTCTTTTTGCCAATGTCACAAATTCTACTGGATTGGTAGATGCTGATTATAATATAACTGTCCGTTTCTATAATGGGAACACTCTTTATAATACAACTGTGGTAAAAACAAACTCTACTGGTGCTATAGAACTATTTCACATAGTAAGCAAAGATAATATAGCTGATATAACGATTACCAATGCTTTTTATATAGAATTTGATGCTGATACAGATGAATTTGGAGGGAGTACGATTAACCCAGATTCTTTAGGTTCTACATTGAGTGTTTTCATAAATCAATCCATTATAGTCTTGAATAATCCCGATGTATTTTATACGGAAGGATTGGGTATTACTTATAATATATATTTAGTTGATCAATATGGAAGGAATGCTAGTTCTGCAGATGTCCAGGTTGTTTTTCCCGGATTAGCAACACGTACTTTAACTACGGGAGCTAATGGGGTTACAAGAACATCAACTATCCCTACTTATGTTGATAAAACACAGAATAAAACAATATCTATATCCGTTTTAGAAAAAGATGGTGGAACATATATTTATTATGTAGGAAATGGAGGAACCGTAACAAATGAAACGATCTTTAACATGTATTATGAATTAACGTTAACATTAAAAGGCCCCTACGACCTCGATATTACCGATGGAGAGGATGTTAGTTATTTTAATAATACATTTAATAATTATTTTCAGACAGGAGAATATAACCTTACAGTTATAGACGAATTTGGGCGTAATCCTGTTGGGGCCCCATTCTCGATAAATTTTGAAGGAGAACTAATAAGCGGTTTTGTTACAAGTGATGTTAATGTAATATCACTTACTATTAATGCAACAGAGCTACTAGACTTAAATGCCCCTGCTGATTTAAGTTTATCAGCTTCCGCAGGCGCTGCTTCAAATGTTTATACTATCGAACAAACTATTTCCATTTATGGGCCAGATCTTACTGCACCCACAATAACTTCAGAATTGTTAAATCCTAATCCTTTAACAACAACTGTCCCTATATATGAAGTTGAAATTCGTGTTTGGGCTTCAGATGAAGGCACAGGAATACGCTCCATAGTTGTTTTTTATACTATACTTGATGAGAACAGGATATCTGTTCTTTCTGATAGTATTAACTTGAACTTACAAGCTGCTGGTTATTACAATGGTTCTTTACCATCAAATCAAACCTATGCTAAAGGTTATCTCCAATACTATATTGTGGCCACAGACTATGCTGGGCATGGTTTAGATGAATCTGGGAATAGACAAGCGGATGGTTCTTTCTGGTATGATCCCGATTATGGTCTAGACACGACCTTCTATAACGCTTCTAATCCAAATGAATATAGAATTGGCGACTATGCCCCCCCCGATCCTCAACAAGTTGCTAATATAGTTCAATCGACTGATCCTAAAAATCCTTATGTTAATATAACTGTTTACTTAAATGACACAACGCGATATACTGGGGTTGAGAATGTAACCTTGTATATTAGCCGATTAAAACAAGGTGAAATCACTTGGGAAAATTTAACTGAAGTTTTAATGACTCATATCCCGGGAACAAATCAATACTTCTATACTTTAAATGGAACTTATAATTATGAATATCAATGGTATTATGAAGCGTTTGATAAAGCCATCCCTAATCCTAATGTTTATAGAAGCCAAATTTATAATTATTCTGCAATCGATAGTACTCCCCCATCAGTTTCTCAAATAACTCTTTCTTCAGATGATGATCCATTATTCTATAATAGTACATTCATAATTAGTGCAAATATTGTTGATTCTTTGAATGATGTCATAGTGGTTCTTCTACTATTTGAATACTGGAATTCCTCTTCTGTTATTTTCGAAGGTGAATTCATTATGTATTATCAAGGGAATGATATCTATGCTTATAGTATTTCGCTACTTACTTATCAGAATATGACTACGGGGTATGGTGGGTATAGTATACAGTATACTATTTATGCTGAAGATACATTTGGAAATAATAATACTTCAAGCCTCAGGAGTCAAAGTGTGAGTTACCCCACCCCCCCTAGACAAGATCCTCTCGGTGAAACTGAAGGTAACATTAATGTTATTGTATGGTTGGGTATAAGTGGCGTAGTTTTAATTATTGCTGTATTATTCTTGTGGTTTAATAGACATTCTATATCTGTCTTTACTCAAAAACAACTTTTGCAGATGAAAATAAAAGATTATCTCCAAGCCATTTTAGATGACATTAGAAGAGATGGTGCGGAAGGAAAATATAAAAGGGGGTTATTAAAAACATGGGGGGTTCTAGAAGGTATTGGACGCGAGTACTATAATATTGCTCGTACGAGGTACCAGACGACATGGGAATATGTTAAATTACTTGGCCGCAGAAGTGATTTAGATACCCAATTGTTGAATGTTGTAAGAATTTATTTTGAAAAAGCTCGGTATGGTATTGAAGACATAAGTGAAGATGATTTTAATGCTGGACTGCGGGCATTACTTAAGATTGTTGAACAAATTGAAACTGGAGAAATAAAAATAGAAACTTAAAAGGTGAAAAAAAGAATGTGTTTTGGTTGGTTAAAAAGAAAACAACAGGTAAAAAAACTCAATCAGATGTTTAATAGTACAATGGCTGACATTCGTATCTATGAACAGCGAGGAGATTATAGAGGCGCTATTATTGCGGCTTTTCATAGTCTATCAAGTATAGCTAATGTGGTATTAAGAAAAAGTCGTGCTCCATATCAAACAGCTCGAGAGTTTGGTATCGAAGCCATAGCTAAAGAAGCGAATATATCAGAAGAAGTTATGAATGACTTTCTTACTTACTTTGAAATTGCTAGATATACTGAAGATGATGTTGATTATGAATATTATCAAGAGTCAATTCAGAGATTAGATATCTGTTTTAGAGGATTAAAAGAACAAGGTGTGCAGCTAATTGACGCCGGAAAAGAGACAGGAACAACAAAAAAACTCAAGACAAGGAAAGAGATCAAGACAAGGAATTAAGTTGCAATTCAACTTTAGTAAGTATGCTATTGTACTTACCCTCTTGTCGCTCTTTCTATTGCTTCCTATATTTATAGGAATAGTAGGTCTGGGTGGTTCGGAAATAAAATATTCCATATATAGTGAATCATGGGATGGTCTTTCTAGAGTGAAAGCTGCACTCGAATCAGAAGGTGGAAATGCTACGCAGAAATACAATATTAGTAGTGGAATGTCAAGCTTGAATATACTCAACCGTTTTTATGAACCCGCTGTAGTTACTGTAATGGCCCCTTCTGTAGAATATACCTTTTCTGAATTTGTTTCTGTAATTGCTTTCTTAGCTCGAGGTGGTAGTTTAATTGTTGCTGATGACTTTGGAACTGGAAATCAGATATTTGATCCCATCTTTAATGCATTAGAAAATTGGGATAATGTTGCTTCAGCTAGTAATTTACCCTCTCTGTCTGAATTATTTTTCCCAGACGGTATTTCAGGAGATACAAATAATACAAATATGGAAGACGTACTGATGAAAGCGGTCATATTTCAATTGATTGGAGTGCTCAAACGGATAGGATTCAATGGAACAGTGTTGATGGATGCTCAAAGTAATACTGATGGATCAAGTGCTCAACCTCTGATTGTAGATATGAACAGAGATCATCCCTTGACTACTGGTATCAATAAGATCCAAATGGAGTTAGGTACTTGTATTAGTCTCAAAGTAAACCAATCAGAATTTTTAGATAATGATGGTTCGAACACAGTTATAAATTATAAAGTGGATTGGGTGCCTTTAATTACACCTAATTTATTACTAACAGTAGAAATGGCAGGAGAAAAAGAAACAATTGAAATATCTGGTGATATAATTGTCAGAAATTTCATACCTTTTTTCAGTTCTAAAAATTCTTGGATGGAGTCTAACCATCGTCAAGCAGAAAAAGGAGAAGCTCAACCTGATTTAAATGAGTGGGGAAATGTTGCTTTTGCACCAGCTTTTACATTACCTATTGGAAGGGGAAAGATAATTATGATAGGTGACCCTGATATTTTTATTAATAAATGGGTAAAACAAACAGATGCAAATGACAATTTAAAATTTATCTTAAATTTGTTTGATTATGCATCAGAGGATATGAATGTAACTGGTCCAATCCCGATTATTTTCGATGAAGGACATACTCAACAAAAAGTCTATAGTGCTTCCGTATATACTATGACTTTAATGCGATTTCTTACCGAAATATCAATGTATCCCCTCTTCGCGCCATTTATACCCATATTTATGGCAACTCTAGCCTATCCTTTAATTCCTAAAAAAACGAGATTGTCTCCAGTGCTTTGGACCAAACACAGACGAGAAAAAGGTGTGTCTAAATTCGAGCGCGATATGCGTAGGATAATAGCAAAGGGTGAATATTCAGAAGCTGTTTATTTATACTATCGTGCATTGTTGAGAGAAGTCACTAAAAGAACCAAATCAGCTCCATCTCCTAAGGATATCGCTGAATTCTTTGTGGAAATCGATCCAAGCGAGAAATCCCGTGTTTTGGAAAGTAAAGTTAGACGTATTGAAGAATACTTGAAAAGACCAAAAATTCTGAGAACAGAAGAATTCATGGAGTATATGACTTTTATAAAGTCATTATTAGATAAATTACCAAAATATAAAGGATCATGAAATATATACATAAAATTAAGTTAATATAAAAAAAGTAGTAGAAATAAAATAAAGAATTATAAATAAAAGAGTGATAAAATGTCAAAAGGATCAAAGAAAAAAGAAGAAGAACAAGAAGGCGCAAAAGTTACGCCTCAAGATATTAAAAGAGTATGGGATGAAATACATGAAGAGCTTAAACGAGTGATTATAGGAAAACTTGACATACTCGAGAACATGTTCATTGCTCTCCTAGGTGGTGGTCATGTTCTAATGGAAGGTGTTCCTGGTGTAGCAAAAACAGTGATGGCAAAGAACTTCGCTAACACTTTGGGTTGTGAGTTTAAAAGGATACAATTTACTCCTGACTTATTGCCTTCAGATGTTGTAGGTACAACTATTTATGACCCTAAAGCTGGTACCTTTAAAATGAGAAAAGGGCCTATTTTCTCTAATATAGTACTAGCTGATGAAATTAATAGATCCCCTCCAAAAACTCAAGCTGCATTGCTAGAAGCAATGGCGGAAAAGCAAGTTACTGTTGAGGGTACTACCTTTAAAATGCAACCACCATTCATTGTTATTGCAACACAGAACCCTGTAGAACAAGAAGGTACTTATCCATTACCCGAAGCACAAGTGGATAGATTTATGCTTAAACTTAATGTTGGTCTTCCAACAGATGAAGAAGAATCTAAAATCATTGATTTAGTTCATAGAAGTGCCTTTAGAAGTGCCCGAAGGGTAACAACTCCAATGACAATAAACCGCATGATTGATACGGTTCAATCCTCTATATACGTACATCAAGATATACAAGTGTATATTAGAGATGTGGTTGTTAGTACAAGGAAAGACAGAAGACTGATTTTAGGTGGAAGTCCTCGTTGTAGTATTGCATTATTAAATGCATCAAAAGCAGTTGCCGCTATGAGAGGACGTTGGTATGTTATCCCTGACGATGTGAAGAGAGTAGCTAAAATAGGTGCTTCTCACAGGCTACAAACAAATCCAGAAGCTGAACTAGAAGGCATTACAGGACCAATAGTGATGGATGAGATATTAAAGAATGTAGCAATTCCTTTATAGAATTGTTATCTTATTCTTTCTTCTCACAAAGTATAAATAAAATAACGAAATAGGTGGTATGAGTAAATTGTTCACAAGACGCGGAGGCTGGTTAATCTTTTCAGGGATCCTAATGATCTCTTTAAGTTTTGCACTGGCTGGATATTTATCATTGAATCGTATCTTTCAATCTTTCAGTCTTAACCCAACAACAAATACGACACAACAAGGTTTTGGTATTATGGATTTGGTGCATTTTTATGTGCTTGACTCCACCTTAATATGGTACTTTATCATAGGGGGGATAATGTTAATATTTTCAGTTTTATTAGGGTTACCTTTTTATAGATTAGGTTCTAACCCTAAATCTATAGAGATAAAAAGAAAGATCAGCAAGACAAGAGCTTTCGCCGGTGACTATGTATATGTAGAAGTTGAAGCAAAAAATAAATCGGTCAATCAAATACCACATGTTGAAATATATGATGCTATTCCTGAAGTATTTGATCTTGTTTTGGGAGAAAACTTTATAGTAACACAATTAAACCCAAAACAATCCATAACATTTGGTTATATCGTAAGAATACCAATTCGGGGGGAATTTGAAATTGGTCCCACCAAAGTTATATTGAGAGACAGAATGGGTTTCTATGCAACCGAAGGTCAAATAAGAACAAAAACAAATATACTTGTCTATCCATCATATGAAGATATTAGAAAACTAGAAATGATTGGAAAGAAAAGAAGATTGGGTATGATGTTTGGTTTCCATAGAACTAAAATAAAAGGTATGGGGGACGATTTTGCTGGTATCAGAAAATATCAACCAGGTGATCCTTTCAAATTTATTGATTGGAAAGCTTTTTCACGAACAGGAGAAATGATGGTTAGAGAGTTTGAAGCAGAACAAAACATACGAGTTATTATTTTCTTAGATGCCTCTTCAAGTATGGGAGCTGGTTTACCTCGAAATACAAAACTTGAATATGCAATCCGAAGTGCAGTTTTACTTATTCATCTGGCATTTGAAAAAAAAGATATGGTGGGATTATGCATATATGATTCAAAAATAAGGAATTGGATTGAACCTACTGGAAATAGATCAAGGCTGTTTCAATTTCTAGAATCTTTGGCATATACTAAACCTCAAGGAAAAGCAGATTTAGAGAAGGCAATGGATCATGCGGTGAGAAGAACAACCCGCGCATCTTATTTTGTTGTTCTATCAGACCTAGAAGACAACCCTAGGGGCATACTAGAGGGCGTAAAACAAGCGAGAGCAAGAAAACATAGCATTACGATGATCTCTCCTTTTGGTCCATGGTTTGAAATTGTTTCTCAACAACTTTCCCCTGTTCAGTTAATGATAGGATATGCAATAGTAGAAAAAGCTTTAGGAGAAAGACAAATACTCTTCAAGACATTAAGAAGATATGATGTTGTAAGTATATCGGTTAAACCCGATGATTTTCTGCCAACGATAATGAGTCAATTCAACAGGATGCAAAGACAAGGTTAGTGATAAAAATGGAGTCATTAGGTGATAAAAAATTTATAGATTTAGGAATAGAAACGGTTCAAAAAAGACTAAGAGGGGCCCATTTACAAACCATCATTACAAATGTGGTCGGAAGAACATTAGCTGTATCTGTAGTAGCACTTCTACTCTTGAGAATATTAAACTTATTTGATGCTGAAAAAATTTCTCAAGATGTAATGGCGATAGTTAGAATAACTTTTCTCTATTTTGAGGCTTTTGCATTAGTACTATTTACGTTACCATTTATGGCATTTTTTTTACTGAGTTTATCTGATGGCAGAGCAATAATAGTAGCTGCACGAGCTTTTTTTTCTATAGATTTGTTCAATAATATTAAACCACCAGCGCCAATAACCATTTCAGAGATATATGGAACTGTTTCAGAGAATCCATTAGAGGTGTTTTTGGCTATGTTTACCAATTTATATTCATATCGGGAAGAGTTCCAAGCAGAACGGCGTGCAACTGTTTTAATGATTGCATTTTTACTTTTAATACTTGCTTTAATTGCTTTTATCTTTAAGTCTGATATGAGGTCAGCAGCAACAATATTTGTTTGTGTTCAATTTATCGTTTTGTATGCTCAAACTAAATTATTGTTTACAAGCAATTTAAAATTTACACCTACAAGAAATTTTGGAGATCTTTTTTCTTCAGATGTAGTTATTATTGCTTTATTATCCTATTTATTTTTGGAAATAGCATTACAAACATCGTATATAGATGAAATATTGAATCCTGTACAAAAAAGACAGAGTAGAGTTTTGAAAGCCTTAGATCGACTAAAAGCGTTTAAACTAGGCATTACACGAGCAAAAAAAGATATGTCTTCTAAAGAAAAAGAAGAAGATAAATCAACTCCTGCATCTATGTCAGGAGGGACCTTATCAAAGAAATATAGTGCAGCCGGGGCAAATTATTTCATACAAAAAACTTCTGATTCACTATTCTCAAGACCTGGAGGGAGACAAGAAAAATTGACAGGGCGGTTACAAAGGTACCATAAGAATCTTTTATATAGTGATCAACGGGTAGATGAAAAGTTAGTGGGGGCGTCAGTAGCTGTTTCTCCTTTTTCAACTTTATTATATGTAGCAATTTCAGTGATTTTCCGGATAGCAATAATGATTGGAGGTCTATATGTAATATTAAATCCAGATATTATTTTGTTTGTACTAAGATATCCACCTTCAATATATAATTCTCTTGAAATTACAGAACCAGAAGGGATTGTATTACTTCTTGTTCCTATAGTTATTCTGATCCTTTTGTTAACTGCATTAATAGGAAAAATACAAGAACGGTTCTCAGAAACAGTAGAAGAAAGAGTTAAAACAGAAGAAGACTTCCTCGAAGAAGAAACGGAAGAGCAGCGAGGTGTAATTGTTGAAGGGGAATTAACACCTATTGAGGAAGATGAAGCGTTTTATGAAGAATTGGCTGAAGAACTAGAAGAATCTACGAGCAGACCGATGGGTGTGGATACAGAACGGAGTTAAAAAACTCCCTCTCTTTCTTATTTTTATAAAAAACTGACGTTTTTCATTATTTAAGAGATAGGTATTTAAAAAAAACCTGGTAAATATGTGAAAAATCAGTATCTTTATAATTTGACCGTGAAACGTTCGCTCGACAGTATATTAGATTAATTGTAGAAGGTAGAATGTAAAATGGTTAAAGTTAAGAATGCAGATGAAATTAGAGATATGATAAAAAACCATCCTAATGAATATAGGCGGGTTTTCAGCATAGCTGCCCATATTGACCATGGTAAAACAACAACAACCGATTTCTTACTTAGAAAAGCGGGACTTATGAGTGACGCTGATGCTGGTTTAAAAGTAATGATGGACTCAGATGAAGAAGAACAAGAGCGAGGAATTACCATTTTTACAAGTGTCGTTCTTTTATCATATGATTATGAAGCTGAAGATGAAAATACAAAACATACGTATCTATTCGAAATAAATGACACACCAGGACATATTTCATTTACTGGTGAGGTTTCACGTGCTTTAAGAGGTAGTGATGGAGTTATACTTCTTGTAGATGCACTTGAGGGTGTAATGACCCAGACAGAAACTAATATCCGACTAAGTATTGGCGAGATGTGTAAACCCGTGTTGTTCATTAATAAAGTGGATCGTTTAATTTCTGAGTTAAGATTACCTGCTAAAGATGTTTTTGCAAAGATTGATACAATTGTTGCAGAAGTTAATAGACTTATTGAAGCTAATGCCCCAAAAGAAATGGCTAAAGAATGGCGCGTAAACTTTTTAGATGATTCCGTTTCTGTTGGTTCTGCAAAAGATGGCTGGGCTTTTAATATGTCTACCTTGAAGCGTTTAAACATTAAACCTCAAAATATCTTTGAGAAGTATGAGGAAGGAAACAAGGAATGGTTACGTAAGAATCTCCCTCTTGAGGATCCCCTGTTGGAGATGGTTATTAAACACCTTCCCAATCCAGAAGTCGGTCAAAAAACCAAGATACCAAAAATTTGGCCAGGAAAACTAGATACGCCACAAGGACAATCTTTACTCAATGCAGATCCCAAAGGACCATTATTGGGTATGATCACTAAAATTTTTATTGATCCTAAAAGTAAAAGACCAACACTGATTGGTCGGGTATTCTCTGGGACATTAAAAACTTCAGATACAATATTTCTAGTTGGAAGACAAGAAAAAACACGTATTAAACGATTAGGTGTAATGGAGATTACTGATATTCTTGATGTGCCTGAGGTACCTGCAGGCAACCTTTTTGCCATATATGGATTTATATGTCCTGCGGGAGAAACATTCATACATGCTGATGATGTTGGTGAAGTTATTCCTTTTGAAGAAATATCTTATGTTGCTGAACCTGTAGTTAGTCGTACAATTAAACCAAAGAACCCGCAAGATATAGCAAAACTTGGTGAAGTAGTCAATAAGTGGATTATGGCTGATCCTACAGCTGCTTTTCGACATGATGAAGAATCAAAAACATACGTACTATCTGGTATTGATCCGCTACAAATTGAAATCCTTGTTACGCGTATAAGGGAACAAGTCGGCATTGAAATAAGTGACCCAATTATTGTATATAGAGAAGTACCAGCACAAAGAGGACACACATTTCATACAAAATCACCAAATGGCCACAATAGATTAATGATTTATGTAGAACCGTTAAATGAAGAATCAAAGAAATTATTCAAATCTGGCAGAGTGAACATGCTACAAGATAGAAAAGAACGTGGAACACTTCTTAGAGATGAAGCTGGATGGGATCCAAAAGAAGCCAGAAAAATCTGGGGTATTCAAGATACAAATGTGCTTGTTGATGCTAGTTCGGGAGTACAAAGGCTAGAAAATATTCAACAATATATTATTCAAGTATGGAGAGAATTTTGTACCGGGGCTACGTTAGCTAAAGAACCCATTATGGGAGCAAAATTTGTTATTACAGATGCTACAGTACACGTGGATCCTGCACATACTGGTTTTAGTGAGATTTTTCAAATGACTTTAGCTGGGTTACACACAACATTCTTGACAAGCGAACCACAGTTGAGGGAACCAATATTGACAATAGATATTAAAGTACCTAATGATTTTGTTGGGAATATGTCCAAAGTTCTGACCCAAAATAGAGGGATGATATTAGACATGATCCCTCAAGGAGAAAACACTCGTATAAGAGGTAAAATACCTACTGCAGAGACAATAGATCTCGCTGATGAAATTAGAAGTAATAGTAGTGGAAAAGCATTCTTCGGATATGAGTTCTCTGGTTTTGAACCTGTTCCAACAAATCTAAAGGCGGAAATTATCGCTAGCATAAGAGAAAGAAAAGAATTGCCTCCTGAAATACCTGACATCACCAATTGGGAGCGGTTTATCTATAAAAGAACATAATATTCGCTTTTTTTCTTTTGTAACTTTTTTATTTTCATGTGATCAAAAAATCTAACTCGGGGATAGGGGATCCTGTCACCCGCGAGGTTTTATATCTTTTTTCTTTTCTTGTGATCAAAAAAGCTAACTCTGGGATAGGTGACCCTGTCATAAGCGAGGTTTTCTTATTGCTTAAGCAACATTTTTTATCCTATGTTTAGATGATCTGGACCTCTTCCGTTCCCATATTATATGAGAAATGTAATTACGCATTTTTTTTTATATAGTATGATCTAGTTGTTTATTGCTATTGAAAACGTGAAGCGTTCTTCTCACTGAATTTTTACTTGATTCTATATCGGTTATGAAAATAATTGATTGTTCAATTAATTATTTTCATCTCATCATTTTTCTTTGTAATTTTTAATTTTAATTAAAAATAACTCTTTTTTTTCATGAACCTTAGAGTTCATCTCAGTGCATAACAAGGAGTTAAAATGGCATGGGTG
>CAZHRF010000010.1:0-76003 GCA_964534625.1 uncultured archaeon
AAAAACATGTTGGGTGCATCTAAGACCTGTCTAAAAAACAGTTTCGTACGGTACCGCGATACTCCTTGCCTGTTATGTGTGCTTGCGTCTTGGCGTTTTTCCTCCTTGTTTACCCCGACACGACACCTTGGTGGTGTTTGTCCAGTCAGAATCCTCCCTCACGCTCTATTTCTTTAGAACGCGATTACGTTTGCTCATTCAACAAGGAGGTGGGAACTAAGCATTAATTCGGAAGTACTAATAAAATACAAAGTTTTAAATATAGAATAACTAGAAGATTCGTAGTGTACTGAATAATGAAAAATGACAGTAAAAACAAATCTCTTACATCTGAAGAAGATTTGGTAAGATCTAACCTATATACCTTTTTTCTAAGTTCATGCAATGGGATTTCAATATACATCCCTTTTTATGCTATTTTATCAAGTTCTACATCAACAGTATGGAATGATTATATCGCGTCTTGGAAAGGTTTACTTACTATTGCACCTACTTTCATTGTATTATATGGAATAATTCAGCTCATTTTTCTTAAAAACAATCTAAAACGTTTACACACCATAGACCAATTTAATTTAGTGCTACTTTTCTTTCAGCTTTTCAATGGTACAATAATAAAGGTACTCATGATCCATTTAGAAGAAAATAGTGCCTATGACTTTTCACGTGGAACTGTTATAATAATTGCAATTATATTTTATATTGTAACAATCAACATGACAGCAACATTCATCTACCTTGGAAAGCTAAAAATGGAAGAAAATAAAATAAGAAAACACTTTTTGTCTTTCTTCATGTTGTTAATCAACATCACCTTTATTTTGCTTACAATGCTCTTGGAATATACTTTTGCTTTTTATACCTTAAAAGATAAACCAATTACATTATTTAATGTAGAAATAATGTACATTGTTGTACCAATAATTATTCTATTAACAAGTACACTTTACTTGGCAGCACACAAATTTGACATGATGGAAAAAACAACTCATTTTAGTATTTTCTTTAATTTCTCAAATAGTTTTGTTTTAGGCGCTTTCATGTCGATATTTGAGATAATTTCATACGCTGTCCTTATTCTGGTAACCTTGGCGTTTTCAATAGTATTTAGTTTATTACTACTAAAAATAGATCAATTTCATTCTTTTGTTAAAATGGAAAAATAGAATATATTTCAATAAACCTGTGAGGATAGCATTAGTATCAAATTTAGTACCTAGTAAGCCAGCAATTCATATAATCAAAGATATAAATACATCCTTGTGACAAGTTAAATCCCATAATAAGCGTTTTTACTCAGAGAATGATAAAAAGTAATGAAAGTAACAAAAGAAAAAAAATAATAAAAGTATTTTAAGAGCATTTTTACTCTACGTTTACTTCTTTTTTGTTTTTCCAGAGACCATGAATATTGCAATACGATGTAGCAATAATTTTACCGTTTTTCTCTGTTTTCAGATGAAAAACAGCATATGGTTCTGTATAAACGGTACTTGTATTAGGTCCTTTTATTGAAGCCCCATGTGAGGTAAATTCAGCCTTACCTATTTCATAAGGATATTTTTCTCCTTCTGGCCAAAACATCACTTTAATCCAGTTTATATGGTGTTCAGTGGTGTTTGGATGCCCTATTTCTTTTCCTACACTAACAGTAACAGGTGTTTTTTCACCTTTCTTGATAGTATCAGGAACTTCAATCACAGGAACATGTTTTTCATTTTTCCAATCAGCAGTTTGATACATTTCCATAGTTATCAACCACTTAAATAGAACACAAATAATTTAAAAGATTATTCTTTTGTCAAAAAGTTTCAGAACAATATACAATTAAAAAAAAGAGATAAGCAAAAAAAAGAGTAAATTAATAGAAATGTGAGGTTGAAAAAAATTCTTTCAAAACCAGTAAATAACTGACTGAAATAAGACAGTAAGATCAGAGCAGTAAAGATTTAGGGTAATAAAAGTAACAATCCCCCCAGTTAATAAACCACAAATAACATCAAAAAAGTAGTGGACACCAACAGCTATTCTACCAAAGGCGACAATAAGTGCCCAAATAACAAAAACCCAACCGACTTGTGGAACCATAAAAAGCATACTTACAGCTAAACAGCCCATCCTACCAGAGTGCCCACTAGGAAAACTCCAAAAGTCACCTTTACCAACATACTCAGCAGGAACAATAGAAACAGGGCGAGAACGGCGGATAAGATATTTTAGGGAGGTAGTAAAAAAAGCAGTAATCATTGTTACAAAAAAATGAATAAGGATATCAGTTCGTGTAAGGAAAAAATCAAAAAGAAAAAAAAGCAAACAGGAAAAAAACCAAGGGATTACGTCACCAGAACGAGCGCAAAAATGGCCTAAAGGAAAAAAACGTGAAGCAAACGAAAAAATTCTTTTAGTTATAGTAGTATCAAAATCCTTCATATACTGCCCAAAAGAGGTCATAAAATAAACAAATGGTGCTATTAAATAAAATTTTGCATGAAAAAGAAAGAAATTATTGTGATAGATAGCAAAAGAAAAACTTAAGAACAAAAGGAAAAATGAAAGGATAGACGTTAAGACAGTAACTTAACAATATATCGGAGCTTAGCTCAGCGGCTAGAGCGGGCGGCTGTAGATGAAAATCGCGCTTGTGATGAAAAGATGAACAAGGCGTCAGCCGAAACCGTCAGGCCCCGTGTTCAAATCACGGAGCTCCGACCAGCCTTTTACTTATGCTTTTCTATGCTTCATACTCAACAATTATTAACACTTAAATACATACATTAAAAATATCGTTTATATTTCTACATAGACGTTTATAAAACCCCATATCACTTCGCTCACTATCTTTGTAGGTGTAGATCTTGAAACAATCTAAAGTAGTAATCCAACGTATTGCCTCACTTGATTTTTTACGTGGATTTGCCATTCTTTTTATGTCTTTTTTTCACGTCTTCCATCATCTATATGATTATTCTTGGTTAATTGATGATCCTACTATTTTTCTTACTTTTCCTTTTTTCATTCAATTCTCAGTTGGTGTTATCGCTTATTTGGGCTCTTGGAATACCTTCTTTCTTTTTATAAGTTCAATTGTAAATACTTTAAGTATGACAAAGCGTTTGGATAGCACGGAACAGAAGCATTATGTTCTTTACAAACAGCTTATCACGGGTACCCTGATTATTCTTTCTGGTTACTTTGTTGAATGTTTCCTATACCATGGCTATATTGGTCATGGTTTACGTTTTGGTACGTGGTCACAACCTTTCTTTTTATGGTACAATCTTTTTGTTATGAAGACTTTACAGATAATTGGTTGGTCACTTTGTATAACCAGTTTCACGCATTATATTCTTTTACGTAAAGAAGGTAGACACAGATATTATAGGAATATAGTTGTCTATATACTTCTTACTCTTGCAGTTCTAGTTAGTTCTTTCTTTATTCACCGCTATGTTGATTCTTTAGATTGGTATATACCAACTTATGATGAGCTCCAATCTTTGGGGATTACTAATTGGGATGTCCAACGATCTTGGCCAGATACATATGTACAGGCATTTAATCCTACCTTTAAAACTTGGTTCTATGTTACTTTGGCAGGCCATGTTGAACCTATTTTTCCTTGTATGTCTACAGCATTTATTGGATCCATGATAGGATATACACTTGCTTATCCTAGAAAAGCCAAAAATCTCCCTCAAGCAGGGATTACTTGCGGTTTAATCTTTATTATAAGCGGTATATGCTTAATTTTAGCTGGTTTTTCCTTTAGTATTTTTGGTGAGAGACCAGCTGTTCCCACTTACTTAATTCAGCTTGGAGGTCAATTAATTTTAGTAATGATTATGTTTGCTCAGATTGATTTCAAGAATAGAGGGAAACAATTTGCTGAAATACCATTTGTAAGATTTTGTAGACGCTGGAGTATGGTTTCTTTGACTGTTTTTTCTCTTCAAATCATGGAGATAATACCTCGGTGGTTTATCTCTATTCTTTTTCGTCCATTTTACCAAATTAATTTACTCGATGATCAAGTTTTATCAGGATGGGGGCTCCTTGGTGTTTTAGGTATTGCAATTCTTGTTGTTTTCTTTTATGATTTCATTCTTAAACTCTGGGCAAAAATTGGTTACATTGGTACTCTTGAATGGTTGATTATTTTTCTTCAAAAAAAGGGAAGTAAACAAACATCACATAGGCTGGATTTTACTATAATGTTAGACCAAGTTGAGTGGGTTCGTTATGGTGAACTCATTGAAAAAGATCTTGAATCTCGTACATCATCATCATCTTTAGGTTGAATCATTTCTTGTCGCTCTCTCTCTCCTATTTGATATTTTACCACTTTTTTTACTTTATACACAACTCTCTGTTTTTCATAATCAAATTCAATAGTTAGTTTAAGATCCAGATCTTCTACTCGTTTATCCCATTGATATTGCCTTAACTCTAGATATTCTTCCTCGGTTAATTTTGGAGGGGTCATTTTTTCTAATACTTTCAACTCATTATGTTCGTCAAATATCACCCTATATTGTTCCCCCTCTTTCAGTATAACTCCTTTCCAATCAAAAATGTTCATCCCTAGTATGGCTATGTATGCTACAATTTTGAATGGTCCTTCTAAGAAACCAAATAAATTATCTAACTCTGCCTTGAATTCTTCTTTATCATTGAAAAACTCAATAGCTGATTTTTTTCCTTTTTCTTCTTTCAGTTTCAGATATATTTTATTTGTCACTTTCATGTATTCTCGAGTTCTCATGTACTTTATCCATGAATCTTTCATTTTGGGAATGGGCGTTTTTTCTCTTTTTGGTTCTGCATAAATAGATATAGTATTGGTATTTACGTCTTCAATCTTAAATTTAAATGATTCATCTTTTGACCTTGTCAACTGCCAAGTAATTTCTTCTGCTTGATTTGGTGCCAATAGTGTTGTTGATTGTACTAATATTCTATCATCTTGTAACTTTTTAATAAATCTAGGATAAATCCTAAATTGCCCAAGACTATAATCATAGTTGGTGATAATCAGACTCAAGAACGCTTGAATCATTCCCGTCATACTCGGATCAGGCGCTTCTAAGATAGTTTCTATCCTCCATTGTTGATCTTTGTTAACTATTTCTTCTATCTCTTGAATTAATGAATTTACCAAGGCAATCTCATCTGTAGTCAGATTAGCTATTTCAACCATATGTGTTCACATTGAAGTTAGTATCTTGTTTATTATGTAAACAATCTAATATATAGATTTCCTATTATCAAATTTATCTGTTAGTTAACTATTGGCTTCACTTAATTGTAAGTGAATATGTTCGTTTAATGTCAATGTTCCCCCCAATTGACTGGTATCTATAAGCTGGATAATCGACATCTATGCCTTCTTTTGAGAACATGATGTGGAAAAAAGATATTCCTTGTAAAAAACCCCATAGAGGATCTAACGGTATCCATCCTTGTTTTGTAAAAACTTCGCACCATGCGTGAGGTGTGAGCACATCACCATTTCTATCCCATGTAAAGCCTCCAATTATTCTTGCTGGTATATTACACGCCCTGCATAGTGTAACAAATAGATCGCTAAACTCGCTACAATCCCCTTTCCTCGTCTGCAGAATTTCTGCCGCTGACATTCTTATCCCATTAACTTCATACTCAAAAGATTGGTTTACAAATTCAAAAATTAATTTAACCACGTTAAAAACCTCTCTCTCCCCCTCTAAAATTTTATTTTTTATTCTCTGGACTTTTTCATCTTCAATAGGCCATAGTTTAGAGCCTTTAAAATATACTTCTGTATCACCTCCTGCCATTTTTATTCTATTCATAAGATCCAAAGTTCCATATTCTGTTGTAAACATATACGGTTTCTTTCTAATATAATAATCAAATGAAACCGTCCGTTGTTCATTGGGTGCAATTAAAGGGATAGAAAGTTTTGCCCACGCATTTTGATCTTTGTCTTTTGATAATTCTATATTCGAAGAGGAGGAAACATCAACCTTCTGATATTTATCATTACGAGGTACTAAAAATTCAAGATTTATATTTTCAGCAGGTTGAGATGAATTATTAGATATATGGAAATTATCTCTCCATAGAATAGTAGGGACGCTTTTATTCTTTGGCATATACTCGATTTGAATAGTTGTTCCTTTTTTAGCATGGCTTATGATTGATTTATATGAACTGATTGGAGTAATTGATACTTTCTTCTTATCTTCTCTGTAGTTCCCAATTGCAGAAACAAAATAAGGCTTTGTATGAAGAAAATGAATATCAGAGATAAATTCTTTGCCCCAATTAAGATGCTTCATATTTCCTACCTCATTAACAAAAGTTTCATCGATAAGTAAAGCTAACTCAATAGCTACAATACCATTCGGGGGGACATTTTCTCTATATGTAACATCAATTATAGATTGTTCTCCTTTCTTCCTCACTTTTGTTGGTAGTTTACCTGTTTTATCTCTAGCTGAAGCATTAATTATAGGTAAAAGATAAAAAAAACTTGCTCCAGATATAGCATATGTATTTGTATTGCGAAAAGCTTTTCTTTCTTTTATGAATAGTTCTTTATCTGTTAATACTAATGTTGTTTCTTGCAGATCGGTTCTCTTCACCTTACTCACACATATATGAAGTAAAAATGCCTATTTAAGGTTTAACAAAACAACCATAGAAATTATTTCTGTTTCCCTTTATTCTTTTTTACTTCTGGTATAGCGATATAACTCACAGTATACTCTTTTTCTTTTGCATAAACTATTAATTTATTATAAATGATTAATTTTAATTGCGGATTTATTTTTCGTCTACAAACTGTTTCTAAACGTCCTATCCCATCTAATGTTAAAAAATCATGTAGTAATTCAAGTGCAACAGTAATCGTATATTTTCCTTCTTCTTTTTCAATTATATCCAAAAGGAATGTTTCTATACTTTTATTATCAATTAACTCTTCAAGTACTATGTTCCTTACAATATTTGTCTTAATAATATCGCTTTTTTCTTTGTTTAATAATTCAATATATTCTTCCTTTTTATCCACCATAGATGTCAGTATATTAATTAATGCCAATCTAACATTCTCATTTTTTTCCTTATCGTAAATATCCATTAACTTGTTTTTAATTTCAATATTTTTATGTCCTTTAAGGCTTAAAATTGCTATAATACGTAATTTGTCATAAAATTCATTTTTTATGAGATCTAATAAAAAGTTCTCAATATGGGGAGTAATAATTTGTGCTTTTAACTCTAGGATAAGTTGTATTTTTTCCGTATCAGTCGCTTTAGTATATTTTTTCTTTATCTCTTCTAACTGCCAACTTTTCATTTTTCTATTTTAACTATTTCTTTTGTGTTTATATAGTTATACTAAGTTATAATTAACGTGCAATGTTCATGAGAACTCTGGTTGATATCGATATCGAAGATTTTAAAATGTCAGATTATGGTATAGTCTATTTTTCTGAAAAAGGTTTTGAAATGTTTGCTTCTAATATTACTGATCTTAAACTCCGAACCATTCTGACTTTTTATCCTTCTTTATTAGGCTCAATTCAGAATAGTAATCCTTCTGGTCTTTCGTCAAACAAAATCGATAATGAACATTTTCTTTTTGCGTATGCTCTGACATTAAAGAATCCGATAGCTAAAGATGCTCGATTAATTAATCACACTTCAACTGTCATCAATTTTGTTGTTACAAGAGATCAATATAAATTCCTCATGATCGCTTTTGATGAATTTGAAAAATATTTAGACAAAATGTTTAGTGAAATAGTCTATTTAGATGAGTTATACGAGATTAACTTTTCTAATATTGTTTTTAAATTCATAAAAGGAATAGAAAATAATCCATTTTTAATAGGAGAAAGAAAAGAAAAATGTAAGTCAAAACATGATTTACCCTCTTTGGCTACAGAATTCAAAAAATGGTTCAATGAGCTAGAGTTTTCAATAGAACAAAAATAATTATGTGGTCGTCTCTTCTTCTTTTATTTGAATCTTAAAAAGTTTGAAAACCACACTTTTAGTCCTTTTTATTTATACTTTTCATAATCGTCTTCTGAGTCTTCTATATTAAAATCCTTGAAGAATTTACTAAATGAAGTATAACTCGTGTCATCGAAATCATCATCATAATCATCATCATTGTCATCATAATCATCGTCATTGTCATCATAATCACTGTCATAATCGGCTGTAAAGTCAAGTTCTGTATCCATTTGACTACCAAGAAATGAATTATCGAATAGTTTTAATCTTTTTGATTTCAAATCAAGTTCAAGATGCGTTTCTAATTCCTTTAAACAAATTTGAGCCGCATCTATATCTTCATCATATGAGTTACAATAAGATAACACAGACAATACGGGTATGTTATATGCATATCCCTCAGTTAAAAAGAAACTTATTGGCCCACGAATTGTTAAATTGTCTTTAAATGTTCGTTTAATTAAATATTTTTTTGTGTATGCTTTTGTAGGAGCATAAACTACCCATGATGAATCTTCAGCAGATCTTACTTCCTCTCGTAATCCTCCCAGAATTATATATCTATTGGCATTCCAAGATAAAATTTCTTTACAAAGCATCTTCCAAAAAACATCAGGTAAAGCATTATATCCTACTACGGGAATAGGTATCCTTGATGCTACTAAAATAAATTTCTCATCGTCTTTTTTATTATTTAAAGTAGTTTCATAGATAGTTATTGGAGATTCTATGTTTTTCTCATGGAACCAAGAAAGTGATCCCCAATACCCAATACTTTTGACATTGAATGCTTCTATTAGATGGTTTAAGACAAGTGTGCCAACAGAACCATAACCAGTAAACCCAATAAGAACGGTTGTGTTATCATCTACATTATTTTTGTCAAAGGTAATTTGTTTAGATAGAAATTCTAGGCTTTTCATCTTTTCTAATTTTTATTAGTAATCACATTCTTAAAAAATTGCTGATAGCACATATTTTATAATTAATTAAGAAATCGGTTGAACCATATGAAATATGCCTTTTTTTATTTTATCCTTTTCTGATTGAAATACTCTCAAAGAAGGACCCCTCCTCTTGAGATATGATTAGCAGTGTGGTTGTAATAAACAGGAAAAAAAGGGAAGGGGCAATTAGAGCAATTAGTTGAACTCTCAAAGTAAAATTGGTTAAAAAGAATAAAATTAGAAGTGTTAATCCACCCACGAAAATGCCTATAAAATTACTGACAGACAGCATAATTTGTTGCACACTCATTGTTGAACCATGTAAAATCGATCTAGATTTTAGGGAGGTACTATTGCCTAATGTATTATCAAACGACGAGTAGTAAGCAGACGATAAGATAATACATGCCACAAGAGGAATTATAATCCAAGTTATGTTTAGAAATTCACTCAAATTCTCAATGGTTACAAGATTCGTTACAAATGGATAAAATAAGAAAAACACTAGTCCTAGAGTTCCCACAAAACCAATAATTGTTGTTAGTTTTCTCCCTATTTTATCAGAAACATATCCCCAAAGTACCATAGGTGCGCCCATAATTAAAGCAATAAAAACCACTGAAAAACCCGCTGTATCGGGTCTAGTATTGATTGCAAGAATTAAAAAACCCCAATAACTTAACAGACCAATTAGTGATCTCATACTGAGTATAGGCAGAATTACTCTCCTTCTTTTTTTGTTTTTCAGCAACCTACATGTTTTCTTTAAGTGAGTTGTAAAATTATAGTTGTAAGTTTCTTTCATTGGTTGATCCTTTTTTAACATACGGATAACTATAACTACTGAAGTAATCATCAAAACAGCCAAAAAAATATACACAAAAAACAAATTGATTTCATTAATGGGCGTCCACCCTATTTCTAGGTCAGAAATACCTACAAAGCAGACATAAACCATACCTGTTAATCCTACACCTATTGCCCTTCCTCCATTTGTTGTAAACGTAAACATCCCTCTTCTTTTTGTCAAACGACAGAGATAGGTATATGAGGCATTAATCACACAAGAATGAGTTATACCATACAAAAAATGAAAAATTCCGATCCCAAGTGGTACAAGAACAAGAAAGAGAGTAGTACATCCAATGATTGAAGACCAATTAAGAGCACAAATACCATAACCAATAAAGCAAATACCAGCAGAAGCTGCTCCCCACACCATCCACTTTCTTGAGCTTTCAAAATCACATTTATGACCAAAATATCCTGATGTCAATAGTTTTCCAGTTGTATGTAAGAATTCCATTATAATAATAAGGAGTATAGATAACCACTTTCTATTTATGTCTAAATGATAATAAAAAAATAACGGAAGTAAAATAGTTATACCTCCAAAAGTAATCTGTGAAAGAAAAGTCAAGATGATAACACCAACTAATGAATGAGTTGAATGAGATAGTTTGTTGATTTTATCATTGTTTTTAGTTAAATCGAATTGCGCATGAGAATTTTCTTTTGACATATTTGCCAACTTGGATAATGATATTTTAAAGAAGATTAAGAAATCTTAAACATTTTGCTTATTATTGACAGTAAAGTTATGATTATAATTTTTCACTACTAGCTGTCTAACCTTATCTACTTGAATTATATTGGTGTCTCATCACTTCTCACATGCTCAGCGTAATGTCTTTTTATAGTACCAACGATATTGGTTTAGTCAACAATGGTTCACTTTTCACAAAAAGTCTTTTATAGGTAAATCTTTTTATTTGTTACATCTTAAGTATATATTAGAACAACAATTCCCCTCAGAAATATTTAATGTTAACATCTGATATAAGCACAAAATATTTAAGAAGGGGTTCATATTAAAATATTGTTAGTAATATTATTAAAACAAAAAAAGGAGTTTAACAAATGAGTGATAATAGTGTAACAATTGCCAAAGTAACAAAACTAGAGGCAGATCAACCGATTGAATTACCAGAAGAATTTTTAGCTGCTCTTAAGCCAGATGGTAAGAATTTTGCAGTGATGATACTTGCGCCTAACACCAGAATCATCAGGATTATACCAACTGAAACTAATGAAGTTTGTAAAGTTTCTATTAACATAGGAAAACTTTCCCCTGATTTTCTGCGTAAGATGGGATCTATTTTTATTCGTCTTGGTATTAAGACATTATACAGTACAGGTCTTTGTTTCACACAAAGCTCTTGTGTTTATGAAGGCTATATTGATTCTGAAGAATTAGTGGATGTTACAATCGATAAGATAAAAGAAGAATTAGAACGAATTGAAGGAGTTTCAAGCGTAATAGTAGAAACATTAACCGTGTGAACATGAGGAGAAATGATTGTCTAAAAGGGAAACTAAAGAAAAGAGATTAAATCTCCTTCTACATCCTTTAAGACGAGAAATATACCGACTTGTTTGTGAAACTCCTGGTTCATATTTTTTTGAATTGGCAAACATATTAACAGTACCGCATGGAACTGTTAATTGGCATCTTCGGAAATTGGAAAAAGCTAAACTAATTACATCAACAAAATTTGGCGGAAAAAGAGTATACTATTCTAGGAATCTTCGAAATAAAGAAATTGAAAAAGCATTTATTGTTCTAAAACACGAGACAGCTAGGAAAGTATTTACATACATTCTTAACAATGAAGGATGCCACCAATCTGAGATTGCTAGTGCTTTAGACATCCATCATGACACAGTTAGACACCATACCCTTCGTATGAAATCAATAAATTTAGTTTCTTCTTATAAAGATGGAAGAAAAACTTGTTATAAATTAGGAACTATGGGAAAGAAGATTCAAGAAGAGAGCATTAATACTATTTCTAACACATATGTAGCAATACTTATGGATATTTTAAAAGAAAACTGTCTTCATCCTGAAGTAGAACATAAAAGCAAGGATGAATTAGTAATCCGTATAGAATGTCCAGGATCACAAGATGTTACATTTAATCTTAATTTATCAGATTGGCAATTTGAAGAGGATTTCTTAGTAACATAAATAAGCATTCAATGAATCATTATAACTAACACGTCTTCAAGAACAGTGCTAAATAACAATTTGTGACGTTTCAATAGAGAACACTGCATAGTAAAGAGAAAATAATTGTGTTACGGACTGAACAGATCAAGAGGAGATAATCCAGCACCTTGATACAGTACACACACCAGTATAAGAAGTCGGAAAGTATCCCCTTGCATTTCGTTTGGGATTAGTGGATGCTGTATTCGTCCGTTTGTCTGATAATTGATTGTAACTGACGTTTCTATGAGTGACTTTCTCCTCAACATTTTTGATATAAAAGTATTACGGAAAAATGAGGAGAAACATGAGAAAGAAAACATGCCAGATTATTCGTGAAGAAGCAAATGGAACAGAATAATAACATTTAAGCAGTTAGTATTTCTCCTCAAGAAAACAAGTAGATTTTTAAATGGGGAGAAAGTCACTATGACGACAAGAGCAATTAAAGTAATTTTTAAAAATTGTTACCCATGAACTTCTAAAAAAATCTATAAAAGAATACATTTTTTAATGTCTATACTCCCCTTTTTTTAGGGGTGTATATTATGAGTCCCAAAAAAGAAACGACTTCACAAGAAATTTCTAATATTTCCAACATAAAAATTACGAATGTGGCAAAAAAACTTCAAAATGTACGAGAAAACGTAGCTAAGGTAATTGTAGGACAAAAACAAATTATTGACGCTATGATTAATGCACTGCTCTCTGATGGACATGTACTTATGGAAGGAGTTCCGGGTATAGCAAAAACATTAATGGTCAGAGCACTTTCTAGAGCTATTTCAGCTGAATACAAACGAATACAATTTACGCCAGATATAATGCCTTCAGATATCACAGGTGTAATGGCCTATCGCCCCGAAACAGGAGACTTCTATTTTAAGAGCGGTCCAGTTTTTACAAATATTCTTTTAGCAGATGAAATTAATCGTGCTCCCCCTAAATCTCAAGCTGCAATGCTTGAATCAATGCAAGAGAGACAAGTAACAATTGAAAAAACATCCCACGTATTACCAGCTCCATTTTTGTGCTTTGCTACCCAAAATCCTCTTGAAACAGAGGGAACATACCCATTACCAGAAGCGCAATTAGATCGTTTTGCATTTAAAATTTTAGTTTCTTATCCAGAAGAATTTGAAGAAGTAGAAATTTTAGACCGATTTACAGGCGAATACACCTCTTACGACAAACTGGACGACATTAAACCTATTTTAACCAGTAAGGAAATTATTCAATACCAAAAATTCATTCGTACAAAAATATCTATTTCTGAAGAATTAAAGAAATATATAGTAAGAATTGTTAATTTAACACGAGAGAGCGAAGAAGTGTCACTAGGCGGTAGTCCTCGAGCAAGTTTATGGTTGGCTATTGCAGCCAAATCTTCAGCAGCTATGGAAGGGAGAACATATGTCAATCCAGCTGATATCCAAAAAGTTGCAAAAAATGTCCTCCGTCACAGAATAATTATTAAACCAGAATATGAGTTCGATGGAACAACTTCCGAAATTATTATCGATAGAATATTAAAACACACCCCTGCACCCACTATAGAAAAATAAAGGCGAATAAGATGTTTTCAAGAAAACAAGCGATAGTTTTATTGGTTTTTACCCTTCAAATCTCGCTTCTTTTTAGTGTGGGATTTATAGGATATAATGAGACGAGCTCACAAAACAATAGTGTCTCTGCTCAAGAAGGATTAACAGTTACTATTCGCCGAGAGCAACAATATTTTATTAATGATACTGTTATTACTCATGGATATATTCATTGGTCCGATTTAGCAGATGGACAATTATATCTTTACACCAACACATCAGAACTTTTTGAATATGCATTTTGGGATGCAATTGGCAATTATAGTGACGAAAGAGTCATTGATGATGGTGACAAACTAATTATTCGTATTCGAACAACCGAGCTTTACTATAAAATAAGTGGTGTCTATCATCCCGATTACTTTATGGACACCAATTTTATTGTTATATTTAATACATTCTGGGCACAATTCAGTTATATTACCCCCGATAATGAACAAAGGTATGCACCAGTTAATTATTATAATAAACAATTACTGCCAAAAGGGGCAGGTATTGTGAGTTTTGCCCCTACAGATGGCGCCACTATTATTAGAGAAAAAGGGTCATTTGGAGTAGTTTGGGGGTATGAAGAACGTGCCATGGATCCTTTCCATGATCCTTTAACTTATGAAATCACATATAATTTTGATCCTATTTATCTTCAATTTACAGAACAAATGTTTGAAAAACAACAGCAAATCGATCAACAACAAAGAGAACAACAATTACTGGATCAATTAAGAGCAAGTTTTAGATTCATAGCATTTTTGGCATTAATTCTCAGTTTACTAGCTTCCTTAATTGGTTATTTACTAGCAAAAAGGAAACTACAAACAAAATTGGACGAAGCCCGCAGTCTTCCACGAAGATTATTGAGAGATATTGAGGCTGAAGAAGAACCGGGAAAACGTGTATCTTCGATGTTTAGTTTGGTTTTTATTGGTTTGGTATTGAGTTCATCACTGATTGCTTTAAATATAGACCAAGAAATGGGCGGATTGGTCGATAATCAACAAATGGGCATAGGATTATCCAATGTACAACCATTACAAGAAAATAGAAGGATTAACTATAAAACAATAATAGATCTTGGAAGAGAAGGTATTGCATTAGAATCTGTTACAATGGAGTTACCATATACAGTAGGTAATTTTTCTATCTGGGTACAAACAGATGAAATTGTCGATTTTAAAGCATATGATGAAAGAGGCGTACAAGTTTCTTATCAAAAATTTTCTAATCGATATCTTATCACTAATGTTGAAGGCTATATTAGATATGAGATGATTAGACCGTATACTTATTACAATAATTCCAATATACTTGTATATCTTGATTATTTCTTTTTGGAATTTTATGATTACGAACTTGAAGATTATTCTAAAGCAGATATATCGTTTACAGTAATAATTCCAGAAGGAGCTTTTCTTTATAGTGCATCTCCTTCAAACTTATTAGAGATTAGTTATACACCCGAAGGGAGAACCAAAGTTATTTTCACAGACGAAAATAGAGCTATTGATCCATATCATGATCCCTTCTCAGCTCAAGTTACCTATGCTTTTATTGATGTTCTTGAGGCAATACAAGATGAAGAAGCAATCATACGCCATTTTAGAACGAGAACTGAATTAACTGAAGAAGAGATCAAAACACTAAGACAAAATGTAATTTTCATTAGTTTAATAGCTCTTATTGCTCCAATATTGGCATTTTTACTTTCATATTATATTATGCGAAACAAGATGTTGAAGAAAATTAAAGAAGAAGAAGAAAAACACGAATTATTAATTCCTGTTGAAGAAGTACAAATTCAATCATTAATAGAAGCCCAAAAGATAGACTTAGACAAAGAACCTTGGAAGGCCATATTAGGGGGATACTGGGAATTATTAGCTTATTTAAGTAGATTTACACCAGTAAACCTTCTTTCTGCACAACCAGAAAAACATAAGGAAATAATCACCAAATATATGCCATCATTTCTTATTACGGAAACATTAGAGTTTCTTTCTGTAGGAAAAAGTATAAATGAAAAACTCGAAAACAATGAACAGATTTTCTACAATAAGGCACAAGCAAGGGATTATTTAACTTCAGTTATGAAATTAATGGAGAAACTTGAAAAATGGAGGAACGAACAATAATGAAGCTATTTACAAAAATAATTATCATTACGCTTTTTTGTGCAATGAGTTTTATCATACCTTTGAAACCTACAATGGCATCAGAAGATAATGTTTGGACATCACCTGTCACTGAGTTTCAAATTAGTGAAGGAACCAACTTTTCAATATATACAAAAGGACCAACAGTTTGGACATTTAAGAGATATACAACGTTAACATATTATTTTAATGCAACAGCTCTTGCTTCAAATGATAGCATAACTATTATCTCTGTTTCCGCGGGATACAACATTTCTGGAAGAGAATTTGCAGATTTCAAAGGAGGACCAGTAATTAATGAAACTTTTACAGAAGTCAATCAAGCTGTAAACGTTAGTTGGGAGTATATTATAGAAGAAGAGGATGTTGAAGATTTCTTTATCACACTTAGAATCACTGCTAAAAACTCAACAATGGAAAACAATGAAGATTTTTATACCATATTTCCAGGTAGAGGAGAGGATATTGTTGTCGTAACAGAGATAGATTTGGCAATAATAGATCTCCCGGGTTTCCCTAATCCAGAGACTTTTATTATATGGATTATCATTTTTTCCATTCTACTTATTTCTATTACTTTACCAGCATTATTTACAGCAAGCTTCAAAACGAAAAATGCCATAAAAAGGCATAGACGAGAGAATAAAAAAACCAAACAGAACCCAATCCTTGGAGGTACTAATGATGAGTAGAGAAAAACCAATGTCTCCCTTGGAAAGAGGAATGAGAAAACTAGATGTTCTTATGCGTACATTTGGATTACGGACCAGAATTTTCAAAGGATCTAGTCGAGCTATCGTAAAAGGAACAAGGAAAACCTACCCTTATGAGATAGAAGCAACGGTTCTTGAAACAGCAAGAGGAATAGGAATACGTGTGAACCCTGATAAGATTTGGTATAGTTTCTTAAAAGTTATTCCTTTTGTTATTTTACTGGGGTTGAGTATAACACAGTTTGTGGCACCACAAGCAGGTAAATCAATTAGTGACGGGATTGGTGTTAATTTATTTCTTGCAGTACTGGGACATACCGTTAAACCCATAGGTTTGTTTATCGTTCTTCCCTTAGTGGCCTCACTAGTGGTTGGAGCAGAAATACTTGAAAGACATATCAGAATGAATTATATTAAAAACCGAATGCCTCGGTTTTTATCCGGAGCCGAATGGGAAGTAGCTGAACCACCAATCTTTTTAGATCTTATTATATCAGCTAATAACATTTTATGGTTAATGTGGGTGGTTTTAATCATTATTTTTGCTCCTTTCACATTCTCTGAACAAATTGTTAGTAAATTTATTGATGTTTATGGTACAGAGCTAAGTGCTTTAAAGGAGAGTACAGTATGGATTTCACTATTCGATATAGGGATAATGACAGGTGTGTTTTTTGCTATTGCATACAAGCAGTTTGCAGAATTTAGAGGTAGTCTAGATAGAAAGCAATTTAGACAAGATATAGAACTTGAATGGGAAACGAGGGAATTATTACAAACAGGCTTTGGCGCTACCGTTGTTGGTTTCATTGAGCTTTCTATTTTTTGTTTCATGTTCTGGTCGAATATTAGTATTGTGCAAGCTATTATTTTTATTCTTATAACGTTAATTTCCAGTCAAATAGGGATATGGCTGTTTTGGCAAAAGGAATCTTACAACTATATAGCAATCGAGTTATGGTTGTTTCTTAGTGTCGTTATTATGGTCTTTCTCAATGCAAACAATAAAGGGTACTCATGGATGATCATATGTCATTTATTTTTAATCTTAATTGTACTAGGGGTATTTTTAAACAGGTATTTCGAAGAATACCTCAATGAAAGAGATATATTTGAACCTAGCTGGATTTTTAATCCCCTCCCACTAATTCCTTTAATAGAAGTTCTCAAAAAAACCAGATCAAAAGCACCAAAGGGTGTTAGAAGAGAACTCGAAGAGATCCAAGAAGAGGATATGAAGGATAAACTCAAGGAAAAAGAACCTGTAATACTTAATTTGCAAAAAATCACACATAAAGGCAAAGACGTAGAAAAAATAATTCGTGTGTATCAAAAAATAGTTGATAGAGCAATAAAAACAAAAATCAACATCTTATCAATTGCTACGCTTAAAGAAACTATAGTTCAAAACATACAAGATGAAGAAATTATTCAAGATGCAGAGAGATTTCTAGAAACAGTAGATCAATTACTATGGAATGATAATTTCAAACTTAAAGAAGAAAAAGATGTTTTAGAACAAGGAAATAGAGTTTACAACTATATTTTAAAGAGAGGTTAAGAAAATGTCTGGTACTGAATCAAGGGTGACAGTTGCTAAGAAAGGAAAACAAGAGATCAAGATTCCATTAAAAAAACTTAAACAACTAGAAATCTTAGCTAAACATAAATCAACGAGTTTCTTACAAGGTCACCGGAGATCAATTTTTAGAGGACCAGGAACAGAGTTTACTGATTTAAGAGAATACGTCGAAGGTGATGATCTCCGTTTTGTAGATTGGAATGCTTCTGCACGAAAACCCAAGGAACTAATTGTAAGAAATTATGAACAAGAACGAAACATGAATATCATTCTTATGATGGATACCAGCTATTCTATGCAACTAGGTGATCCAATCCCAAGATTAAAAATGGGCGTTGAAGCAGTTGCTACATTAGCTTATACTGTTATGAATAACAGAGACAATTTTGGATGGATATCATTTTCAGATAGAATACATAATATTATCCCTCCAAGAGGAGGTAAAACACATTTATACCATATATTCAGTGAAATGTTAAAAATCTCACCTATGGGTAAAACTGAGATAGGAAAGACATTACGGGAGATTGCTTTGGCACAGAAAAAAAGAGCGATAATACTTATTCTCTCTGATCTTCACAGCAACTTAAAAGAAGCAATGGAAGGTTTCAAAGTCGCTAATGCAAAAAAACACGAGGTTAAATTAATTCACATTCATGATCCTGAAGAATACTTATTTCCAAAGAATCCTCGTCAGGTTAAATTTGAAGACCCAAAAACAGGGGAAATGAGAGTCGTCAACTTCAAAAATTTGTTGGAACGTGGAAGATACATGTATGAAATTGGCCTTCAAATTAAAGAGATTAATGAATTTAAAAGGAAAATACGTGGGCTAGAAATTGATGTAATTGATGCACCAACAACCGTTCTTACAGAAAAATTATTATTGGCTTATTTTGGAAGTCGTAGGGGGAGGACTTAGATAAAAATGAAATATACTAGAAAACTTACAGCTAATCTGTTGATTATTTTAGTTATATTAAGTTCAGTTTCTGTTGTAATTACCACATCAATTAAAGTTACTGCGGGAAGTAGTAGTTCTGGAGATGTTCCACCACCGTCTGGGGGAAATGGGGATACAAGTGGAGGAGGAGCAGCGGGTGGCATGTACTTTAATTATCGGATACCCCTTATATTTAAGGAGGGGGAATTTGGTCCAAGCATTGTCACCATTACAGTGGTACAGAATGGTACAGCCTTATTCTTTAACTTTATATCACCAAAATATGGTAACCAAACCACGCTATTTAGTGGTGAACCACTGGTATTAAATCCAAAAAATGAACCTGAATTAACAAATGGTTCTTTGATTCAATCAACTGGTCCACTTCAAATAAATGTTTACCACTCCTCTAAATCTGAATTATATGACGATAGTTACTCTTATTCAGTTTTAGTTATGTCAATGTGGGGAAGACTTTATCAGTCACCTTTTGACAACATAAAAGCAAAAATCATGGCAGGTTTTAATAATACAGAAATACAGATTAATCACCCCGATTCAGATATACAAGAAGAAAACCTTGATACCATTGGAGATAGTCTTGATGTTACTTTATTTAAAGGCTCGATTATTGAAGCAAATGGTCCAATAGGGGTAGTTTTATACAATATGAGCACCACTACTGGTACTTTTGCCTTTACATCTATCCCTAAATACCTTTGGGGAACAGAATATTCATTATCCTCGATTCCTGAAAGTCAAAATATAGTAGGATTAACTGATAACTCTGCATATGCTATTTCGACAATTAATGAGATGGGAACAATCTTTTTTACAGATATCTATGAAGAGATCAACACTCAAACGATTGCTATTAACGAAACTATTTCATTATCTGCGTCTCTTGATGATAACTATTATGAGAAAGCCATTTCTACATCCGCCAATTATTCAATTACACTATGTTATGATTATGAGATTAACGACACTAGACACAAATCAGCCTTTCAGTTTATTTCACCAGATAATATGAAATGGGCAGAATTATATTATACATCAGTTGACCAGAGTCATAATTTGCTAAGATCAATATTTGTGAGTGATAACACGACAGTAATTCCATTCGCTCTCTACGATAATGGTACTCAGATAGCTTTTGGCGATCCTGTATCAGGAGACATAGGTACTTTCATTACGTTTGGTGCAGATATACCATTTGGTTTATATGCAGAGGGATATTTATTTAGTTATATTTTTTCAGAAGCACCTGAAAGATTTAACTGGAATAGCACAGCTCATCTATTATATCCCTTGAATTTATACTCTTATATTGATAATACTTCTACATCTTTTCCTTCTTGGTATAGATTTCCAGATTTAAATGTGAGAAGAATGGAGATTTATCCTGAAAATCCTACCGAACTCAGAAATTTAAAATTGGACATAATAATTCAGAATAATGGAACCATTCCTTGCGCACCGTTTTATACAACAGTTTTCATCAACGATACTCTAAGAATACATAAAAAAATTGATGGGTTGGATATAAATGAAACATTTTCTATACCCTATGAACAGTTTCAAGGATTTGGTATAAAAACGTGGAATGTCTCTGTTTATGTTGATTCTCGAAATCAAATCTTTGAATTAGCAGAATTCAATAATTCATATGAAATGATGGTGGTTATATCTCGTAATTGGAATATTATCTATATTGGTATAGCTGTTCTAGTTATTAGTCTTAGTATATCTGTTTTTGTGATCATTAAAAAGGCTATAAAAAAGAGAAGAGAAAGCAAAAATAGATATGACATGATTTTTAGTGAGGTTGAAGTCTAATGGATAATGAGAGTACACAATTCCAGAAAAACACTAAAAAAGAAGAATCCTTTGTACCATTAGACATTATTCTCAGTAGAGACTTGATATTTATGGAATGGGGGGTTAGATTTGGTTCACAGATTTTAGGATTAATATTAGGCATCGTATTAGGATACATTTTTGGCATTAATATGTGGATGGGAATGACGGGAGAATCTGAGGCATTAAAAACTTATGCTATTATTGAAATAGCTATAGGGCTGTGTTTTATCGGCTTTTCCATATATTATACACAAAAAATGGGTGTAAAAATTAATTTCAAAAAAGACTTGGCTCACAATAAGTTATATATTCTCAAAATCTTATTATTTTCTTTATCGTGGATACTTGGTCTTTCATTTATTTACAATTCATATGTTGCTCCATGGGCAACAAAAGTTTCTGGTGCTGATGATTCTCAAACAGGTAATGGAGGAGAAAATGCAGACTTTGAAATTGACTTAGGGTCCACAAATGATTTTCTATTATATGTTTTTGCCATTTTCATTGTTGTAGCTTTGACTGCCATTCTATATGCAGGATTATTATATGGAATAAATAAAAAAATAAAAACGCAAAACGGTGTTGCTGTACTGCTACCAACGATTCTACTTACATTTCTATTTCTTTCCCCACCACTACTGCCTTCTGCCTTCTTAGATTACTTATTTACTGAAAAATTTCCGATTTTTTTCATGCAGCTTATATTCTTTTTTTTACTTGCATTTATAGCTATGCTCAGTTATCACCTAAGTGGTAGAATTGAAATTGCAATAATTACAACCTTTTTAGCTTTTTCCCTAAATTATGGTTCTCCATCTACTTTACTTAATGCTGCTATTATTATAAAATGGGGTTTCCCTAATTATAGTGACGGTGTTACGACAATTCAAGACGTCATATTTCGAACTATAGATTATAGCCAAATAGTGGGTTTATTTGGAATGATTGTGTTTCCGATAATCTTCTATCAAGATACAATTAATTTTGGAAAGAGAGCATTAGAAACTGTCAAAAAACAATTACTCCCTATCACAGTCTTTTTTATCGCCAATTTCGTCATTGAAATTATTATATCATTTCTTGCCAATCTCTTATCTTTCTTTTTCTATTTAATAGCTTTTATAATTATAGTCTCTGTAGTCAACTCAATCATTTCATCTAAATATGGTAAAAAAAGTTATACTGCGCTTTTACAAACATTAGAATCTGCAGTAAAAATTAATGAACCTCTTATCCCTTCATTTGATAAACGCATTGAATTGCTTGAGACTAATGAAAGTAAAAAAGAAAAAACCTTCCTGATTTTGAACACATTATTATCTGTAGTTGTTTATTTTGTACTCGTGTACATTACAACTGCAATAACAAATCAAAACAGCCTTTGGGAAGTTTTATTTTTCATCTTTATTCTCCCTTTAGCAATTGCTTTCTCTAGTTTTGCTACGACTTTTTTCTTTAAAAGGGATCCGTTAATCAAAAATTATTACTCATATCCTGTAAAAGCAGTATCAATTGCTTCATTAATCGTTTTTTATATCGTGAGTTTTAATCGTTTAGTCTATACAAATGTTGGATTATTTCCTCTTTTTGCTTTATTTTTTGGAGTTTTAATATATATTCCAATCAAAACAAGAAAAAGCATAGGCGAACTAATTTTGTATCTAGCAAGCGAAGAAAGGGCGAGAACCATAAAGAAACTAGACATGAAAGAAAAGAAAGAATTAAATTTAGTCGAAGAAAAATTATATGAAACACCAATATTTTTACAATCAATTTTAGTTATTCTTTTATCTAAAAAAGGGAGTTCTGCAGAATTATTGACTGTTTTGGATACATTGTTGAAGAGCTCTTTTGAAACAAATAGAGCTATCGCAAGTTTATGCTTACTTTACTTGAACAATCAAGAATCAAGAGATCGTTTAATTGATCTATTGGAAAATGATAAAGAAAATCAAGTCCGAGAAAGTATTGCCTATGGGTTCAGGTATACCAAGCATAGACTCGATGAAGAGTTGTTTAAGCGATTAATTGATTCTCAGCATTATGAAGAAAATCCACAAGTTCTAGAAACTTTAAAAGAGACAATAGGCATTTTAGAACAACGTTTTGCACGTAATAAAGAAGAAAAAGAATTGGAAGAAATTTTTATTGATTAAATGGATTTATTCATTCTTTTAAAATGATCCGTGCATCGACAGGAAACAGTCCGTCCTCATTTGCGATAATTGGATTGATATCCATTTCACCTATATAATCCTTATATTCCCAAGCAAGTTTTGACAGCTGTTCGACTAATCTGGCTAACCCGTTACGGTCAACTTTTGGCATTCCTCTAAATCCATTTAGAAGATTTTGCGTTTTAATCTCATCAATTGCTGACAATGCATTGTCCTTTGATGTAGGACACATTCTAAATACTACATCCTTCAAGGCCTCAACGAATATTCCACCGGGCCCTACAAGTATTACAGGTCCAAATGTTTTATCAATCTGTGTTCCTACAATGAGTTCTATTCCTGGTTTAACCATTTTTTCGACTAAAACACCAGCAACATCAACATCTGAGAATCGTTTCATAAAATCTTGATATATCGCTTGAACTTTTTCTTCAGTATCTAACCCTACAACAACTGCACCCATATCAGTTTTATGTAATACTTGTGGTGACATTAACTTCATTACCACAGGTAATCCAAATTCATTAGCTGTTTTTAGTGCATCAGCTTCTGTACTAACTATTTTAGAAGGAGGGATATTTACACCTATTTTTTTTAGAATTGTTTTAGCCTCATGTTCTAAAAGAGCGGTTCGTCCATCTTCTTTAATCTTTTCAAATATTTCTTGTATTTCATTAGTCATTCTTAAACCTCCTAATAAGCCTCTGGTTTTTCTCCATGTTTTTTAAGATATTTAGCATAGTCAGTAAGCATTCCTATTGCTTTTACTGCTCGTCCTGGGCTACGAAAAACGGGTATGTCTTCTGATAGTAATTTATTGAACGCATAATCAGCTTCACCTCCACCAATTAAGGCGGTTACAAAGGGTTTTTTACCTCTTTTGGCAAGATCACGAGTTACGTCAATATACTCATTTATATCTAATCCAGGAATACATGGAATACAAATATTTACAACACTATCAACAGATGCATCATTATAAGCAGCTTCTAGCGCCTTATAATAATCGTCAGCATTTGCACTTCCTGTAATGTCAATAGGATTTGTTGTAGCATAAAAGATAGGAAATATTTCATCTAAATGAGCTTGAACGTCAGGTGAAAAGGTAGCCAAGCTAAGATTGCAATCTGAAACCATGTCTGAAGCCATTACTCCTGCACCACCACCATCGGTTATAATTGCCACATTATCTCCTTTAGGTAATGGTTGTGTTGCAAATGTTAGAACACAATCCTCAAGCTCATCCCACGTAATCACTCGAATCATTCCTGCTTCAGTTAATAAATCGTCAACAATTGCATTATCAGACGACAATGCTGCGGTGTGAGAGGCTCCAGCTTTTGCACCTGCCTCAGTTCTATTCGCTTTTATACCCATAATTGGCTTTTTCAGAGAAACTTCTTTAGCCAAATTCATAAATTTCCTGCCATTTTTAAAATCTTCAATGTAAATAAGTACCATCTTAGTATCAGGATCATGACCTATATACTCAATACAATCAGCTTCATTGATATCAGATGCATTACCATATGAAATGAATTTAGATACCCATTTACCTGTTCCTAATCGGGATAATTGATCGATAAAAGCTGCACCAAAAGCACCTGATTGGGTGGATATTGAGACTTTACCAGGCTTGGGTCTTTTTAGTTTATTTTCAGGTAGAAACATAGTGTCATAACCTAATGAAGGGGCATATAAACCTAAACAATTTGGCCCTACAACATTTATGTTATATTCTTCCATGTAATTATACATTTGTTGCTGTAATTTAACACCTTCTTCACCTATTTCACTAAAACCACCAGTAGTTACAATTACATTCTTTATGCCTTTTTTTCCACATTGTTCCATTGTTTGTGGAGCATATTTGGCTGGAACAATAATAATAGCTACATCAATTTGATCTTCAATATCCAAAACCGATTTGTGGAGAGTATACATAGTACCAGCAAATTCATGTTCTCCTCCTTTTGGGTTAACAAGATATAATTTACCAGGAAAGTTCTTTGCAAAATTTTCTGCAACTACTCCACCAGGTTTTTGGGGGTTTGTTGAAGCACCGATCACACAAAATGATTCAGCATCAAAGAATTTTTTCAATTTTGATGTCATAGTTAATCGTATCCAATTTCATAGTTTAAATTAAAAATTTTTGCACACATACCTATAAATTAAGAGATAGAAAAAAAGCGGTTAAAATCCTTTGAACAATAATTTACAACCGAAAACCAATTAAACATTTAATGAATCTAATACCATTTTACATAAAAATACAGTTTACCTATGACCAAAAGATATATAGTCAGAAGTACAAATTAAATTATGGCTAGAAATCGTATACTATTTGACATATTAGCTTTTATTTGTGGGATAGCTACAATTATGCTTATCGTTTTTTTGATACGGGATAGCAATAACTTTTTAGGCCTTTTAGGAGTATTGACGGGCGGATTTGTTATGGGTTTTATAGCCTATAATAATGATGGAATCAAAATAGCTCTTTTTACAGGATTAGGTGTTTTTATTTTTGGTTTAATTACGGGTATTTTAATTATAACTGGTGTTTTGGGAGAAATGACGACGGCAGAAGGTTTACAAGGAATAGTAAATGCTATAGTTGGACCAATTATAATAATAATAGCACTTATACTTATACTTCTATCAGGTGTTATTGGAGCCATTCTCGCAATAGGTGCAGCTATTGGCGGCGCAATTGGTCAAAATATTTGGGATGATAACAAAGGAGAAGAAAAAGTCACAGAATATCAACAAGTAAGCAATGTATGCCAATCATGTGGTGCAAAAAATCCCCCAGATAACACCTACTGTAAGGATTGTGGTAGGAAATTGAGATAAAACAATCCAAAAGCATATGAATAACTTTTTTATCACTCTTCTTTTTTATTATTTATATGAGCAAAATACCCCTATATTGGCATACTCCATATAAGCGTGAGATTATAACAAAAATAAAAAAAATAATAGAAAATAAAATTGAATTTGAAAAAACTATTTTCTATCCTGGCGGAGGCGGGCAACCTTGTGACACAGGTTTGATGGTTTACAATGATAATTTATACACTATAAACAATGTCATTTGCGAAAATGGATCAATTTGGCATTTTTTTAATACAAAAGCGCTAACTGAACTTCACCAAGGTCAAGAAGTCTTACTAAAACTAGATTGGGAAAGACGTTATGCTTTGATGAAAGCCCATACCGCACAGCATTTGGTTTCATATTCTCTTCATTCTCTTCATAATAGTACTACTCTGAAAGCTACTTTTGAACCGGGTAAAATAGAGATAGAAATTGATAAAGAATTGACCATCGAAGAGATTTTGCAAGCCTTAGATAAAACAAATCGTAAAATCATAGAAGGAGGGACAGTAAAGTCTGAAATTGTATCCAAAAATACGTTTACAAAAGAATATAGTCCCAAGGTTCGAGGAAATTGTGAGGTGAACAATCACAATATCAGAATTATCATCATAGATGATTTCGATATAGTTTGTTGTGGAGGTACTCATATTAATGATTTAAATGAGATCAAAGGGATATTTTTAGATGAGTTTAAACATCACAAGCTTAAACTATATGTGGGTCTTGTAGAAAGCGAGACAATAAATGATAAATTGGCAAGTCTCCAAAAATTAGAAGAGATTACAACAAAGAGAGAGAATAAACTCATTGAGTTTGTCAAAAACAAAATGCTTGAAAATGAAAAACTTGAAATCAGCGAAAGTGATCTTTTAGGATATATATTTACGCACATAGATGCCCATACAAAAATGCTTGCTGGTGTTCCTTTTAATCACATTCATTTGCCTTATATTGGGAGAAAAACCATACAAAAAAACCTGAGAGAAATAAGTATTCCACTTTTTCTCTCCATCTTAGGAGAAGATTCTACATTATACCTTATTTCTAATATTGAAGAAGTACATGCAAACAAAATAGCCCAAAAATTTATTGAAACAACGAACTCTAAAGGAGGAGGCAATAAAAACTTTGCACAGATTGCATTACAGAACCTTGAAACGCTTGATGTAGAAAAATTAGTGAAAGAATTGATTGAAACTCATTAATTACTTACCAATAACTATCACTTTTTGCTGTCCAAGTATAAGTCAATGGCTTCGTTTTTTTATTTACTTGTACTTTATTTTCATCCATTAATTTTTTGATATGTGCTTTCATATTAGCTTCAGACGCTATCCCCACATAAGGATGGTACCAGATCATCCCTATCGATTGCTCTGTACGTTCTGCAATTTCGTCTAATGAAAGATATTTTTTTTCACTCATCACATCTTCTATCGCTATTTCTGTCTCTCTAAATCCCCTTATCACATCATCAATATATGCATAGATATACTTATCTTGTTGAAACGTATCGTGTGCTGGACATAAATAAGACATTTTCGCCTTTTCAAGAAATTGGATGTTTTTCAACCAACTCTTATAATTTCCTGAGTTATCAATAAGATAACTATAAGGTATAGCAGGATACATATTTAATGCGTCACCACAAAACATTGTTCTATTGCCAGTATAGAAATACATGGTATGTCCTTTACAATGTCCATCAAAATTTATGGCCATAATTGAAGACGAACCCAATTTGAATTTATGTCCATCCTTGAATAAAATTTCTGGTTCTATACTATCCATCTTATCAAATGGATCTCTTTTAATTGCAAAATATAACCGTTCTTTTCTTCCAAAGTTGAAATTTTCTGTTTTTAAGTAATCATTTGGAGCCTTTACGACTTCTTTGCACTTTTCATTTATTGCAACTTTTGCTTTTGGAAATTTTTTCTTAAAATTTATTATATCACCGGCAGTATCAGGATGATAATGGGTTAAAAGAATATATTTGACATCTTTTAGGTCTTTACCCTTATCATATATTGCTTGTTCAATTTGTGAGGGTAAACCTTGAGAACGATTACCAGTATCAATAATGGCCAATTCATCCTTACCAACTAAATACCCTTTATTATGTTCTCCTCCATCACCAAACTTTGAACTGATAACAATTAGATGATCATCAACTATATTAATTGCATCGCTTATCATTTAATTCACCAAAATTATTTAGCCTCTGCAAGTATATTGGCTACTGTACGTGAAACTTCTTTCATTTTCTTAATTTTTGAGGACTTCTCTTCTTTTTCTTTTTGATATTCTGTCTCCGATAACTCACCAGTTTGATATTGAACATAGAGAACTTCCAATTTCTTTTGCAATTTCTTTAATTTTCGTTCTAAAGCATCAAATGTCTTGCGCATTTTAACAAGTTCCAAATTAAGTTTTTCTTCCAAACGGTTGACGCTCTTTTCATATTTTGTTTCCATTTCTGTGAAAGTCGCACGACTAACTGACTTATCACGTTTAAGGGTGTTGAGTTTTTCTAGTTTAAGTCGTTCCATATTACGATCTTCAATGATTTCCTCTATAGGTAAAATCGCCTCGAAGTCATCAAAATCTTTTTCTTTTTCTTTAATCGTGGTAACTTCTTTTTTTAACTCTTTAATACGTGGTAATGCTTCTCCACGGGGTATCAATTTATTCTGCAATCTGTCAAGGAGTTTGCTAATTTCTGTATTGACTTCTTTCTTACGTTTGAGTAATTCATTATACTCTTTCCTTTTGAGTATAACATCTGAAATTCTAGCAACTAATTCATCATCAGTAAGTTCTTTCTTTTCTTCCTCTGGTTCTTCCTTTTCTTCCTCTGGTTCTTCTATTTTTTCTTGTAAAGGCTCATATATGACACCAGTAGGAGACGAAGGATCTTCTTTAACTAGCTCTTCAATTTTTTCATCTTCAGTTTCTTGTTCTAAACGTGCACCGCATCTACGGCAAAAATTCCAATGGGATTGTACTGGATTGCGACAAAAAGGACATTCATTCATTTTTTACACCTACCAATTTTATTAATACTACTCTTTAAACTCAAAGTATAATTGTATATTGTGGTTCATAAAGATAACTATATAGTTTTTGCTCTTGCTTGAATATAAATTTCAATATGGAGTAAAATTCAAAAAAGGGGTAATGGTAAACGATTTAATGAAAGCTGTTATTTGTTCAAAGAATCCCATCAAAATTAATGCTGTCAACCAAGCATTCTCTATGTATTTCTCAGACTTTGACTTGATTTCAATAAAGATGCCTGCCAATAATCATGGTGAAATTCTCTCTCAACCTATGTCAAGAGAAGAAACAATTGAATCAGCAATCAATAGAACTACATATGCAAAAACCAAGGTTAATGGTGATCTCTATATAGCGTTAGAAGGAGGAATAGCCAAAGATTCACATGGAGCGTATCTAACAGGATATGTTTATATTATTAATAAAGAAGGTAAAGACTCTCTCGCTGGTGGGTATCGTATGCCATTGCCCTTACATGTCTATAGCAAATTAGAAAAAAATCCAGATAAAGAATTAGGAGATATAATAGACCAATTATCAAATGATCACAATACAAAACAAAAAGGGGGAGCTGTTGCTCTTTTTACTAAAAATCAAATACAAAGAGAAGATGTTTTTAGGCAAGCGGTAATTTTTGCTTTGATTCCTTTCTTTTCTAAATATTGGGAAAAACAAAAGAAAAAACGATACTAGAAATCGAGAATAAATTATAAAGAGGGAGCTGCTCTTCTTTATATATTGAATAATTTAGAGGTGTTTCAATATAACTTAACTTAATAGATATCTTGCTTTCACAACAATTCTAAGTATCTTAAATCCTTTAAAGAAAGAAAAATAGACAAATAATAGCCTTTAAAAATGCATGACAAAGTATTTTCACAAGGTAGATACCAAATGAAAGATGAAGTTGAACAAGTTTTAAATAAAATTCGCGTTGCACTCAGACAAGATGGTGGCGATATCGAATTAATAGATATCGATGAAGAAAGTGGTGTTGTAAAAGTACAATTGCAAGGAACTTGTGCAGGTTGTCCATATTCGCAAATTACTTTAACAAATTATGTTGAAAAGAATCTTAAAGAACTTGTACCTGGTGTAACAAAAGTTGTAAATGAAAATACACAAATGTCCATCTAACATAAAATCTTTTTTTCTTATTTTCAAGTTTTTTAAGGGAAATCTTTTTTATTATGATAGTTTATGAGTTTACAATATGAATAGATGAGGAGTATCAAATGGCAGAACAACTACCACCCGAGATAAGAGCACACAAAAATCGGATTAGCGCAGATTTATTAAGTTTCATTAGAGACATAGTCAAGAATGAATTAAACAATAATTCCTCAAAGGAGTTTGGGAGACTTTTATGGAATATTATCGAAGATCCAATGTTTCAGAAAGATGAAGAAATTCGTTATTTAGCTAGTAAAATGGCGGTAATTTTCGGACAGTATGATTTATCAGTAAAAAGTATGACTACTACAAGTCGTGGTTCATTAGTTTGGGGGGCGGTAGCTCAATTTGAAATCGGAGAAGTAGAATATGCCATAAAAACACTTCAACAAGTAATAGATGAAGAAAATACCGACCTAGCTCCCCTTATAGAAGCCAATATCTGGATAATTATTCTTAAATCATTGATTGGAGATCTTACAAACCTTGAACAATATAAAAAGAATCTTGATAACATCTATACTTCTCGCAGAGCTAGGGTTATACCCAAACAATTTAAAGTACTTAAAGACTTTGTAGAAGGGATCATTTCCCTTAATTCTATCAATAGTATTAGTGGCTATCAAAAAATAGAAGAATTTGAAAGACACTGTGCCAATCAAAAAGAAAATTTTTGGCAACTTTATGCTTTACTTATTATGGGAGAACACAAATTAGAAGCTGCTGATTTTTATACAGCGGAAATTATCTATAAAAAAGCTGCAAAACTAGCATACAAATTGGCAAATACAACACTTCAACAGGCTGCAGAAGTAGGTAGAATTCATAATCTTTATTTAAGGGGGATGTTAAAAGAAGCAAATCTAGCTTCACAATTAACAATTAGTAAATTAGAAGGTAAATCTCAATATCATTTAGCTCGAGCTCACCTATTGAGAGGGTATATTCTATCTAAGCTTGGACAACACTTGAAAGCAAGAGAACACTTTGAATATGCTAGTCTTTTAACTTTAAAATATAATGATATCAATAAAACGCTTCAAGCTATGCTAGCAAAAGCTGAAGACTATATTAGTACAAATGAATTGAATGAAGCAAGTAAAATTTACGATAAAGCTTACAACATGGTTCTTAATATTTCGGATAAAAAACAGTTCATTCAAGCTCTCGTTAAAATTGTCAAAGGCGATTATCATCAAGGTAAAATAGATAGTGCATATGAAAAAATCAACAAGATAGAAACGATGTCAGAAGAAATCCTCTATCAAAAAGGAAAAACTGATGCTTTACGATTAAGAGCACAAATTAATATTGAGAAAAACATCGATATCAAAAAGCAGATTGACACATTAAAGGCATGTAAATTTTTGTATTTAGAGATAGGCGATGTCGTCTCCAGTGCTAATTGTGATATTATTTTAGCCAAAACATATATTCATGTATCCAAAATTGACCAAGCACAAATGCATCTTAAAAAGGCAAAAGACTATTTCATTAAGGTATCAGATAACATCCGAATTGCAGAAATCAAAGAACTGGAAACAGAATTCGATGTTATCAAGGGTAGATATGATGAAGCCCTGGTAAAATTGAGATCATCTTATACTCGACATTCAGATGTTTTCAATAAAAGTGGCAAATCTAGATGTTTAAGGAAAATAGGCGATGTTCTGGCGTTAAAAGGGAATGTAGATGATGCTCTTACTAGATATAAAAGAGTTGAGAGAGAGTTAGTACGATCTAATCAAATAAATGATGAGACTTTTATAACAAGAATTAACATTGCCAGAATTTACACATATAAAGGCGAGTATAGTAAAACCAAAGAAATACTTTCAAAAATACAAAATTCATTGAAAGAAGAAGATAAAGGATTAATAAAAATAAAAAAACAAATACTAGATAGAGAAAAAGGGCTAGTAGCATTGAGACAAGGGAAGATGGATGTCTTATATGATATTATTTCCTCATTGAAGAGTAAAAAAAGCATATCATCAACAAACCATTTAATAGAGAAATTGTATGAAGCTCTTTACTTTTATGAAGTTGGCGAAAAAGAAAAAAGTCAAGGACTTTTTAACAATTTATTAGCTGAATCTGTTGATAAACCTGACAGAGTCTCATCCACTTTTGTTTTCCTTTATTATTTGGATAATTATTTGAAAGAACACGAACAAAAATTTAATGATGAGAATGTATTAGAACAATTTGAATCTTACATTGGTATGCTCAAAAGCTTAGCAAAAAACATCAATTTTTACCAAATTTATGGCATAACTCAATTACTTGAAATAGCTCTCGAAGTTTTAAAGGATAATCAAGATGAAGTTTTTGCATTAATTAATAGTGCCTCTGAATATTTCAGTCAAACAGGAATCGAAACTACAAATAATTTAATATTAAATGTACAGTACAATGTTAACAAATGGTTAGGCACAAATAATCAAATTATAGACAAATATTTCAAAACACCAGTTAATTTTGAGAGTCCAGTTGAATTATTACAATACGCATTAAATATTGGTAAAGACATAATTTGTTTGGAGAAAATAAGGTATACTAAAAACGAGATTACAGACATTCCATTTAGTGCTTTTTAGGAGTAGAAACATAGTCGTAAGAAAGTTCATTTACCTTCTTATCAATAAAGGATAGTACAAGTTGCTTTATTTGCTGTATTTCTTCGTTTTCTGGTAATAAGGCTGTTATTCGTTCTATAACTCCAGATTCTTGTAACAATTTAAACGAATAATTAAAATGCAAATTGAAGACCCAGCTCATATGTAATAGCTTTAACTCTAAAATTGTTTCAATTTGATTATAGGCTATAGTATTTCCCTTTATTACATGATTAATAATCTCCTTAGAGCATTTATTTTCATTTTTATAATTCAAGGTTATATAATCATCATTTTCAGGTGACTCATAATTTTCAGCTAAAATTCTCCAAATGTCTAATTTATCTGCATCTCTAATCATGCGGCAGAAAAGAAATTGTATATTGGAAAGCCCTTTACTTGGTAAATCTTTGACATTATGCAACAGTATAGCTCGAAGAATGATACTTCTCTTTTTATAATTAAGGAAACCGAGTAAACGATTGCTTTTTAGGATGTTTACACTTAATTCTGCATGATTTACTGATAATGTATCATCGAATGTTTTATAGGTTTTAAATTGTTGAAATCTTCCGACATCATGAAATAATCCTATGATATTAGCCATGAATTTTTCTTCACCATAAAGCCCTAGCCCTTTTGCTAATTTTTCCATATTACTTTTAACAATGAAAGAATGTTTTTCTTTTAAAAGTATGTTTCTTTGAATTACTGGATCAGTACTGTAAAATTGTTTGACATAATTAGAAAATATCTCGTCTATATCTAATCCCATAAAAATCTACCCAGAAGATTTAGCCATCAAAGTCTTGATTCAACCTATTATCTTGATGTATTAAGTATTTCTCAATTATCATCGTTCAAAACAAGAAAAAAATCATTTAAAAATGATAATGGATCACAATAATTGTCCAATATCATTTCTATAAAAAATTTTACCTTCTATTTTAGGTACATTTTCATATGCCTTTTCTCTTGCCTTATCAAGTGTATTCCCCTCACCTACTATTGCCAATGCGCGACTCGTAGTTGTTCTTATCTTTTGTTTATCTCTATACACAGATGCAAAATATAGCTCATTTTTAAGGTCAAAAGGTATTTTCAAGTCATTATTAGGTTCGGGTTTAGTAGGATACCCTTTTGGAACGACATACACACACACAGTTGCTCTTTTCTCAAATTCGATTTCTACAAGATTATTTTCTAATATACTTTTGCAGATAGTATTAAAACCCGTTTTCAGTAGTTTCAAAACATTTATCGCTTCTGGATCACCAAATCGTACATTAAACTCTATTAAATATATGCCTTTTTCATTTTTCATAAATTGTCCATATAATATCCCCTTGTAAGCAATACCCGTTTCCTCTTTAATTGCTTTAATAGTATGTCTAAGAATAGACATTGCTTTCGCCATGTCCTTCTCGTCTATAAAAGGCAAATTATGGGCAGGTAAAGAATATGAACCCATGCTTCCAGTATTTGGGCCTTGTTCATTATCATAAGCACGTTTGTAATCACGAACAAGGGGCATTATTTGAAGGTTTTTTCCGTCTGTAAAAGCTTGTAAAGAAAACTCTTTTCCTATAACTTTCTCCTCAATTAAAAAGGAAGCGTGTTTTTCTAGTACTTGTTCCGCATATTTCACTAACGCTTCTTTTGTTTGAAAATGATCTCCGTAAACTTTTACTCCTTTTCCTCCAGTTAAACCATCAGGTTTAATAGCAACTTCTAATCCTAGTTTGTCAATAGCTGTATCCAGCATAGATAGATTATTACAAACAAAAAAGTTGGGATTACCATTTATTGAATGTTTTTTGAGTAACTCACGTGCAAAAACTTTACTAGTTTCTATTTTTGCTACAGATTTCCTTGGACCACACGTAGGTATGTGTAATTTATCCTCAAGATAATCAACTATCCCTTCTGCCAATGGTGCTTCTGGACCAATAAAGGCATAATCTATATTTTCCATAAAACCACAATTTTTCAAACATTCAAAATTGTTTAAATCATCAATGACATATTCATTTGACAGATTGGCTATTCCCGGATTTTCTCTTGACATGAATGAATACAATACTCCATTATCCTCTACTATTTTTTTAGCTACTGCATGCTCTCTTGCTCCATTTCCTACCAATAATACTCTATATACCATCTTATGCACCTTCATAATGACTTCTTGACTTTAACTCCCCATTCAAATATTTTATCCGTATCTCTTCAGCATATGGAGTGGGGTAGCTCCCTGACAAACAAGCTGTACAGAGATCAGTATTTTTTATTGCTTTTTTTAGATCTTCTATTTTTTGATAATAAATATTATCTACATTAAGAATCTTCTTTATTTCTTCTAATGTATTACCAGAACCAATTAATTCTTTATCTGATGTAATATCAATACCATAATAACAAGGATATCTTACCGCGGGGCAGGTTACTCCAAAAAAAATCTTTTTTGCTCCCATTGCTCTCAAGTCAGCTACAATCTTTTTGCTTGTAACTCCCCTTACAATTGAATCATCTATAACAAGAATATTTTTATCCTTAATAAAAGAAGGAATATATAAATACTTCCTTTTGGCCGCTTTAGAGCGTTCTTTATCACTTTTCATAATGAACGTTCTCTGAAGATATCTGTTTTTGATTATTGCCTCTCTTACTGGTATGTTCAAAACTTCAGATAAACCTTGACAAGCGGGACGAGAGGTATCTGGTACAGGGACAAGATAATCGAGATCTAAATTGTCTTCTTTTATCCGCTCTCCTAGTATTTTACCTAATACGATCCTTGCTTGATAAACAAGTCTTCCCTCAATAATTGAAGTTGGGTTAGCAAAGTAAACATATTCAAACATACAATGAGCATGATCCCGAATTAACTTTTGTTCTTTTTCTTCATGTTTAGTAAAAAGGATAAGCTCACCAGGATTTACATCCCTAAAATGCATTATACCCATATTCTGAAGTACAACGCTTTCGGAGGCTGCGATAGTGAGTTTTGCATTTCTACCTATAACCAAAGGTCTTATACCTCGAGGATCCCGAAACGTGAATATTTGATCATTTAATATGCCAATTATAGAATAACTCCCATCAACCAATTCCATAAAGGTTTTTACTGCTTGAGATAAATTCCCCTCACTACTATCAATTTGTTTTCCCAAGTAATCGACAATAAAATTCGCATCACATTCATATCTTTTGTCTGATAATTGGCTAATATTAGCTATATTCCCATTATGAACAATGCCTAATATACCATACTTAGTTTTTTTTACAAAAGGTTGAGCATAAAGATCAATGTTACTACTATCTGTACGAGTACCATAAGTAGGATAACGCGTTGATCCAATAACTTGATTTACTTGTTCTGATTCATCGATGTTTAATAAATCAGGATATCCATCTACTTTAGTAACCTTTATTTTGTTTTTACTGTTGTGGTTCCAAGCAAGACCAGATGCATCTTGTCCTCTATGGGTTAACATTTGTAAGAGGATCCTAGCTTGTCCGAGTGTAGTTGAACCTTTTATCCCTAAAACACCACACATTTACTTTTTCACCTTAACTTTTCTATTTTTAATAATTTGTAGTTTTCCTGTTGAGAGTAGTTTAATTGCTTGAGGAAAGAGTTTATGTTCTTCTATCAATATTCTTGTAGCCAGTGATTTTTCAGTATCATTCTCTTTAACTTCAACACATTTCTGCAAAATAATTGGACCACCATCAACAGTTTCATTCACAAAATGTACGGTACATCCACTAACTTTAACGCCATAGTCTAATGCTTGTTTTTGGGCATGAAGACCCGGAAAAGCGGGCAAAAGAGAGGGATGTATGTTTATAATTCGTCCTTCAAAGTTTCTTACAAACATCCCAGATAAAATACGCATAAAACCAGCTAAGACTATTAATTCAATATCATTATCTTGCAAGACTTTAATTAATTCCGTATCGTATTCTTCTCGATTTTTAAAAGTTGATTGGTCAATAATTATTTTGTCTTTTTGAAATATTTTTGCATATTGAAGTCCTTTGGCTTCTGGATTATTTGATATAACTAATTCTATACTAGCTTGACCTATCTTACCTTCCTTTTCAGCTTCTAATATTGCTTTAAGATTTGATCCTCGACCAGAAATTAAAACTGCTGTTTTCATTATATTGACCTCTCAATTGTTACATTATAATCATTTATTTTGACAATGGGTTCATCTATTATTGTACCCAAAGGATATGATTCAAAGTGTTTATTTAATAGAGAGAGAGCATTTTGTTCACTTTCTTCAGATACAATTACCATGAACCCTATACCCATATTGAAGGTAGTAAACATTTCTCTGTAATCTATCCTTCCAATTTGTTGTATTTCAGAAAAAATTAATGGAGGATTAGGAAAATGTTTGAATTCAAACCCTAGATTAGTTAGTCTAAATAATTTTTTGAATCCTCCACCAGTTATATGGGCAAGACCATGGACATCACAAGAATCTAATAACTCAGATATTGCTTTAACATAAATGCGTGTGGGTTTTAATAGTTCTTCATATAATTTTCCGCCACCCGGAATTACATCAGTTAATTTATATTTCTGTAACAACACTTTTCTAGCTAGTGTAAAACCATTCGAATGAATACCATTACTAGAAATACCCAAGATAGAATCTCCAGTTTTAACCTTTGTTCCATCAATGATTTTACTGAGATGTACAATCCCTAGTGCAGTTCCTGCCACATCAAAACTATTTTCTTTTTCAGCTAACAACTCAGGAATAGTGGCAAGTTCTCCCCCCAAAATCGGAATAGAAGCTAACTCACAACCCTTATAGAGCCCTTTCATTATTTCTTCAGCTAACTCAACATTTAGCTCTGAAACAGCAAGGTAATCAACAAAAGCTTTAGGGATAATGCCCATAGCCAAAAGATCGTTGACATTCATAGCAACGCAATCAATACCGATAGTATCAAATTTTTTTATTTGTTGAGCTATCAGTAATTTTGTACCTACTCCATCTGTAGCCAAAGCTATACCATGATCGCCTAGTTTAATTAAATTTGCATAATGACCTTCTGCTGCAATAACATTACCAAATGCAAAAGATTTTTTTACATATTGGTTGATCGAAGATAAAACTTTTGCTTCTTCTGATAAATCTATACCAGCTTCTGCATAACTAGAGGGGATAGGTTTTTCTTCACTCATTCTTTGCACTCCTGTTCAATTTGTGTATGAAACTATCAACTACTTCTGATGCTAATCCTACGTAATTCATAGGATCAAGAATATAGTCAATTTCTTCATCAGAGAAGTACTCCATAATCTGTTCATTTTGCTTAACCGCATTAGCAAAATCGCTTTCTTTTGATAATCTTTTTAGCAGGAAATGAGCTTTTTGTCTCCCAATTTTGTCACTCAGTTTAATCATTAAGTGTTCTGCGCATTGTGCACCATCTTGATAATATAGATTATGTCTTATATTTTCAATATTGAAATTAAGAGATTTAAGTACTTTAATCATCTCAAGAATTATAAAATGGGTTAATATTGATGATTCTGACAATAAAATGCGTTCAGAACTCGAGTTAGTCAAATCTCTTTCATGTTCTAAAATAATATTCTCAAGTGCAACAGATATTCCTGATCGAATATTCCTCGCTAAACCACATATCCTCTCACTTTTTTCGGGATTCTTTTTTTGAGGCATAGTTGACGATCCAACTTGTTTTGAGATAAATGATTCTCCGATTTCATTAATTTCTGTTCTCTGCAAATTTCTTATTTCCCTTCCAAAATGAGCCAATACAGTTGCTATTAGTCCTAAAGCCATTACATATCTAGCGTGTACCACCCGGGAAACAACTTGAGTTGTTACATCTTGCTTTTTAAGATCTAGTTTATCTAAAACATACGTTTCTATCTCTTTCGTTCCATAGGATGCGTATGTACCAACAGCCCCAGATATTTTTCCATAAGCTACTTTTGCATCAATTAGTTGTTGTTTAGCTAAAAGTAATTCATTTAAAAAATTTGCAAATTTCATTCCATATGTGGTTGGAACAGCATGTTGACCATGAGTTCTGCCTATACAAACTAGATCCTTGTATTTGAGAGCTAATCTTTTTGTAACATCAACCAACTCATCTAAAGCATCTAGAATTGTTTTTCTGGCTTCTTTTAATTGTAATGCTCTTACAGTATCTTGAATATCATATGAAGTGGCCCCAAGATGTATATATCCCCCATAATCCTCACACTGTTCTGCTATAGCTAAAACAACTGCCATCATATCATGATGAATATCTGCTTCAATCTCCTTTGCCCTATCAAGTTTAACATGTTCAGGGGTACATTTCTTTTTAATAATCTTAATAGCAGCCTCAGGAATCTTTCCTGCATTATAGTTAGCCTCAGCTAATGTCTTCTCCACCAATAATTGATATTTAAATTTTCTTTTGGTAGAAAAAACCTCATTCAGACTTGTAGTATATCTTTCAATTTCAAGCATTCTTTTTCACGCCTAGAATTCTTAGGGCTAAATAAGCAGCATTTTGACCATTGTCTATCCCAACTGTTGCAACGGGGACACCTTTTGGCATCTGTACAATAGACAGCAATGCATCTAGACCATCTAATGCCGCTTTAACTGGGACTCCAATTACCGGTTTCTCGGTTAAAGCAGCTACAACTCCGGGTAAAGCTGCTGCAAGACCCGCTATACAAATAAAGACTTCTCCATCAGCATTCTCTACATATTGTACTAGTTTCTTATGTTCTCTATGAGCAGAAATATAATTCACATTATATTTTACAGAATGCTCATCTAACACGTTCGTCACTTTTTCAACTATTTTTTGATCACTTTTACTTCCAGCTATTATTTCTATCATTGTTTATACCTCCATGTAATTAGTAATTGCGCGTTTCCATTTCTCTTCTATACTCTTAAGGGTTATATCACCAATTTCTTCGATTTCTAGTATTGGCTTTTCTTTTGTGTCTCCCAATATTGCATAAGGAATTTTATTTGTTTCTAGTATCTCTGTAACAGCGATAATATGTTCTTCAGATACTTCAACAATATACCTCGCTGTTGATTCAGAGAATATTTTTTCTTCAAGAGATAATTCCTTTTCGACTGGTAAATTTTTAAGAGAAACTTTTGCCCCAATACTATTTTTTATCATCATCTCACCTAAAGCTATAATTAACCCCCCTTGTGAGATATCGTGACAACTTCTAATATATCCCATGGTTTTTAATTTCATAATACCATTTATAGAAAGTAGTTCTTTTTCTTTTTTATACAACGGAACTGGTCCTTGTAGGATTTTGTGGTTGTACCTCAAATATTCCGTTCCATCCAATCCTGTGTCTGTTTCTCCTACTACCAAAATTTTACTATTACTCTGTTGAAAATGATTTTCTATTATCTCTTCTTCATTATCAATTAGCCCCATCACACCTATGACGGGTGTTGGATTAATACGTCCTGTTTTTCCCTCTTTCATTGTTTCATTATAGAAGCTTACATTACCTCCAACTATAGGAATCTCAAAATCATGACTAAATTGACCTAATCCCTTTACTGACTCAACAAATTGCCAATAAGAATCAGATTTTTCTGGATTTCCAAAGTTCAAACAATCTACTAATGCCAATGGCCTAGCTCCTACAGCGGTTAAGTTACGTATAGCTTCCGCTGCACTATTTGCAGTACCATTATAAGGATCTAAATAGACCATAAACGAATTACAATCTAACGTCAATGCAATGTATTTGCCATTATCTAATCTTAATACTGCAGCATCACTACCCGCTTGAATATTGGTGTGTGTTTGAACGTGTTGATCATATTGTTGATACACCCATGATTTATCAGCGATATTGGGAGAACCAAATAATCTCAAAATTTCTTTTGTTATGTCCCGTGCTAGAGGCAAATTCAAATCTTTTCTTTTACCTATATAATTTGGTTTCTTCATAATTCTCTTTGGTTCTGGAAAGCCATCAACTATCAAGTCAACAGGGAGGTGACTAATTTTATTACCTTTATAATAGGCAATATAATGAGAATTATCTGTCACTTCTCCAATTATTCCATAAGGAAGATCATTTTTCTTTAATATTTCTACTACTTGATTTATTTTTTGGGATGAGACAATACCTAGCATTCTTTCTTGTGACTCGGATACAAGGATCTCCCATGGTTGCATATCAGATTCACGTAAAGGAACATCTTCAAGTCGGACTATGGCTCCCGTTTTACCAGTAAACGCCATTTCTGATATAGCACAAGACAAACCCCCACCTCCCAAATCTTGCAATCCATCAAGAAGATTCTCTTCAATTAATTCTAGCGTTACATCAATTAACACTTTTTCCATTAAAGGGTCTCCAATTTGTACTGCTGGCCTTTCTTTCTGGCTTTTTTCACTCAAATCCTTTGATGCGAAAGACACCCCATGGATTCCATCTCTACCCGTCCTCGCCCCATATAACAAAATAAATTGACCGGGAGTGGTGGCTTTACTTCTGACTATTTTTTCCCTATCAACTACTCCAACACACATTACATTTACTAGACAGTTATTTTCAAAAACTGGAGCAAACTCTACTTCTCCTCCAACAGTAGGGATACCACAACAATTACCGTAAAAAGATATGCCTCTTACAACATTTTCAAATAAATACTGCGAATGCTTGGAACCAAGGTTCCCAAATCGGATAGCATCTAAAAGTGCAATCGGCTTACATCCCTGAGACAAAACATCACGAATAATCCCGCCTACACCTGTGGAAGCACCATCATATGGGCTGATGGCGGAAGGATGATTATGGCTTTCTAATGCCAATCCAACTAAGGAATTATCACCTAAATTAATGATACCTGCCCCCTCACCTAACCCTAATTCTAAATGACGAGCTGACGTATTGAAAACATGGAACCATCGTTTTGATGATTTATATGAACAATGTTCTGACCACATAGCATCTAATATTGCAATTTCAGCTCTATTTGGTGCTCTCTTAAGTATCTTTACCACTTTTGCATGTTCTTCACTTGTTAACATTTTAATGTCTCCTTTAAATTACTAAATATAACTCGCCCATCTATTCCCCTTAGATAGTTGAAGCTTGCTCGCTCAGGATGAGGCATCATACCCAGTATATTTCCAGTTTTATTTGTTATTCCAGCGATATTTAATAAAGAACCGTTAGGATTGGATTTAGAGGTTATTTTTCCTTCTTCATCACAGTACTGTAAAATTATTTGGTGATTTTTTTTCAGAGATTCAATGTTTCGTTTAATATCATAATAATTTCCTTCATAATGTGCTATGGGGAGTTTGAGAACCTCGCCCGCTAAATTTTTTAATAAAGGAGTAACTGTTTCATTAACTCGAATATTTACCCATTTTGAAATAAATTTTGTTGAGGTGTTAGTTAGTAATACACCAGGTAAAAGACCAGCCTCACACAACATTTGAAATCCATTACATATTCCCATAACTACTGATCCGTTCTTAGCAAACTCAATAACTCTAGTCATTAACTGAGAATGTGCTGCTATTACACCAGGTCTAAGATAATCACCATAAGAAAAACCACCAGCCAATACTATTGCATCCATATTAGAAACAAGATGAGATTCGTAGTGTGGAATATAAACAACTTTCATATCCAAGTCATGTAGTATCCTCGCCACATCTTGTTCATTATTGGTTCCAGGAAATTTGGTTATTCCAATTTGCATTTAATTCACCATACATCCACATTTAATTCATTCTTCAAAGACTACTTCCATTTCAAAGTCTTCAATTAAAGGATTGGAGAGGATTTCCTTACAAATTTTTTCTGTCTTTTTGACTAAGTTATCCGATGGAACTTCTGTGAACTCTAATAGAGCACACTTACCAAGTCTTACCAGCTCCAGATTTTCATATCCTAAACGCTTTAATGCTCTGTGAGTTACCTCACCAGCTGGATCAAGAACAGAGGATTTCAAGGTTATGGAAACAACTATTTTAGTCTTGAGATCTAAAATAAATGGTTTAATCTCACTTAGTCTATTATTTATTTCATCATAATGCTTAATTACATCTCCCAAGTTTTTCCTATATCGATCTTTATCTTTTATCTCACCCGTTTCTTTTTCCCATAAACGCATAGAATCAGCAGAAATTTCATCAGCAAGAACTAATCGCCCATCATTAGTTATACCAAATTCCAGTTTGAAATCAACCAATTGTAATGAAATTTTATTAAATAATTCAATCAATATTTTATTTGTTGCCCGAGTTATAGCTTCCATAAGCATGGCTTGCTTTTTATTAACCCATCCTAGTTTAATAGATGCTTCTTTATTTACTAGCGGATCATGTAATTCATCATCTTTATAGAAAAATTCTATCAATGGTTCTGGGAAATGTTCTCCTTCTTTAATTCCATATCTTCGGCAAAAACTACCCGCAGTTATGTTTCTACAAACTACTTCTACAGGTAATATGTTAACATAATCACAGATTAAAGAGGTTTCAGATAACTTGGAGATATAATGGGTAGGAATACCATTTTTTTCTAATAATTCAAATAATAATACAGTAGTCTTACAATTTGCTCGACCTTTACCTTCTAATTTATCTGTCTTTTTTCCATCAAATGCAGTAATTGAATCTCTAAAAATCAATTCAACTTTCCCATCTTCTCTTACAATAACATCTTTTGCTTTTCCTGAGTACTTTGTCACTAATAACACCTTTTGCATTACAATGTAAATTGTTCTTTTTGTGAATTTGTGAATTCAAATGAGTTGTATTAATAAACTTTACGGCTCAGAAGAAAAAAGCATAAATAGACGACAAAAAAAACAACGGGTCAAATATTCAGAAAAGCATAAAAGAAAAGCAATAAAAAGGAAGAATTTTGCAAAACCTTGCAAAAAACGAATCCCTATGAACCTATGAAAACCAAACCAATAACTTATTAGTTATTATATCTATTGCTTAGATATGCTACCTGAAAGTGTAATCGATGCTCAAGAGAAAATTATGGCAATAACTTTACTACAAATGGCTTTTAAAAAACAGGATATGACACTTGAATCTATGAGCAATTTATTAGAAAAACAAGGGATCTCTCTATCTGTTGCAAACATATCTCGATATGTCAGGGGAAAAGCACTACCAAAATCAAAATTAAAAGACGAATTACTCAACTTTTTTGTGGAAAATAAAAATTTGGAGTTAAATATCTCACATCTCATTGAAAATCATATTACAGTTATTTCAAGAGAATCTAAGACAACAGTAATTAATAACACCCATCTATTAAATGACTCTAACACACTTCAGATAATACTTTTTTCAGCCATATATCAAGGAATAATCCCGAGGGAAATAAATAAAGTCATTACATCTGAGGTTGATGGAATACCTGTTGCTATGACTCTTGCACATCTACTTAATGTTGATGGGGTATATGCCAGAAGAAAAAAACCCGTTGGTACTACAAAATTTATTTATGAAGATATTGAATCAACAAGTTCAAGCAGAATCGAAACTATCTTTTTTCCTGATAAATTCATAAGACCAAAAGAAAAAATTTTGATAGTAGATGATATTATTCGATCAGGTGCAACACAGAGAGCACTAATTAATCTGGTTAGAAAAGCGGATGCCATTCCCACAAAATGTTTGGGTTTAATAGGTATTGGAGAACAGTGGAAAGAGATAACAGAATTAAAATCTGTGCCCTTTAAAGTCCTAAAGGTAATATGTTAACGAAATGATAGCAATTAATACCAGCAAAATGTTTTTTTAGTATGATGATTAATGGTTCTTGGTTAGGTCTATGAATCCTTATGAAAAAATGTCATCTAATCTCCATCAAAGTGTTTTAGCTCTTATACTAGGTTTAATCTTTAGTGCGCTTTTGATACCTGTTTTTGCAATCAATCCAGACCATATCAATAATGTGTTAATTTTAGTAATATTTGCGGTTCCACTGTTATTTATTGTGGCTCTTATTGCCATCTCAGAGTGTATTTATTGCTATAAAGATGATGTTGATCTTGATAGAACCCTAGCCATGATAGGTCCTATGATGAAATCACTCTTTCTATCCATTCCTGCAGTACTCTTATATAGCGCCATAATTATTATTTTAAAAGCCTTAATTGAAGAGTTTGATAAAGCTATAGAACCTATTTTTTCAGAAGTAATACAAGGAGTAGACCCTATTGTTGCTATTCCTATTATTAACTTTTTACCAATTTTTGTGATGATCACCGCTTTACCATTCATATTGTTCTTATATGGTAAGATACATGTATTAATCTGGGGAGAAAAAGAATCAAAGGAAGAAATGAAAAAATCCGAAAAAGAAAGGCAGGAGAAGACTTACCAAGAGAGACTAGAATCCGTATTAAAAAATTATAATACGCACATGAGGCAACTCAATTTATATGCAATGCAGATCCAAACAATACCAGATGAGATAGAACGAGTAAATGATCCAACCAAATATAAGAACCTCCATATGCGATTAGTAATGATGCGAGATTATGTATCTTCTATCGAAGTGAATACAGAAACAAAAAGTTATCAAAGGATAAAAGAGGAAGATAAAGTAAAAAGTAAGATAGAACAATTTGAGAAAATAAAAAGTACACTGACAAAACTGATTAAGGAAAGTATAGCTACACTTGAAGAAGATAAAAAAGAGTTCAAGCCTAGTGATGATGATTAATTTCCTCTTAAATAATGTGAGCAACAGGTGTTCCTGTCATCAAATCATTTATTTCTTTAAGTATTCCAATAATTTAAAACCCGTGTGTGTATTCAATAATTGATTTTCAGACAAATTTATAACCACAATAATAATTAGTCATTGGGTAGAAAAAACTGAATGAAAAGAACAAGTTAGTTGAGTGGTTATCAATTATAGCAGAAAGATTATACATAAATGAGAGAAGTAAAGCAGCCTTACTCCTCATGTCAATCATTGCCATGATCCCGTTATCAATCTTTGGTGCATATGTTGGTCTCTTCTTGGAAGAGATTGGAACAATAAACATCATAATTGGATTTGTTTTGGCAATGCGCAATATATTTCAAATTTTCTTACGTGTTCCTATGGGCAATTTTTCACAGATTATTGGAAGGAGACCATTGCTTCTTAATGGTGTGTTCTGCTACTCATTTTCTTTATTTATTTTGTTTTTTTCTTCTCATTGGATTTTTGTGTTAATCGCAGTTTTTTTCTTGGCGTTAGGTATGGCGAGTTATTGGCCTGTACTCTTTTCCTATATTGGTGATATTGAGAAAGAAAATATAGGTAATGTTCAAGGCCGAGTGTTCCAAGCCAATGATATAGGAACAATTATTGGATCCATTTTTGCTTATTTGTTACTAGAAAAATCAGGTGTAGGATTAGAACATCTGTTTGGTTGGGGAGCTCTAATTGGATTTGTGGGTGTAATAACTCTTTTTTATTTGCTTCCTGAAACACTACCTAAAGAACAACGATATCAAGTTGATTCTAAAATATTGGCACTTCTCAATTCTTTTGTATCAATGCTCAGAACAGTATATAAGACTTCGAAAAACAAGTCGTTAGGACTTATTTACCTTTTTCAGCTGGTTATAAGTTTCTTAGAATATTTCGTATCATCATTCTTTCCCTTTCTAATTGTTTTTAAAGGGTATTCTAAAGGGGTAGTAGCCCAAATAGTGTGGATAACAGCTGCATCATTATTGTTTTTCAAACCTTATTTTGGTGGGCTTATTGACAAATTTGGGGTTAAGAAGCCGCTTAGTATTAGTTTAATCTTATCTGCATCTGCTGTTTTTCTTCTCATTACTGTTGATTCACTTCTTTTTTTGATTCTTATCTATATGCTCTATAGTGCAACAATATTAACTTGTTATTTAGGAGTTAATACAGGTACCACTTTAGCTTCTTCTCAAAAAGACAGAGGGATGGCACTAGGCACACTTGGTTTTTATGTTTCTTTAGGTAGATCTGTTTCAACAATAAGCTTATCGCCTCTGTGGGGTCCATTGGGTTTGGAAATGTTATTTGTATTAACAGCCCTTTTTGTGATTTTAACATCAGTGCTCTTATTATTTTTATCAAGAAATGTTACTATCGATAGTATGAAGGAAATCCAATCCATAATGAGACAAGAAAGCGATAATAACAGTTAAATCCATTTGTTCGCAAATTCTTTACTTTTGCTTTTTAAGAAAAAAATGTTAAAAGAAAAAAGAGATTACACTGATTTTAAGACTTTTTATAAGCTTCCATTATTTTCTCTACAAAATGCTCTTCTGGGACAGCGCCTTCAAAAGACACTTTACCTTGATTAACTACAATCCTAGGTACTCCCATGACATGAAATTTATTAGATAATTCTGGGAATTCTTGTGCTTCTATCATTTCTCCAATTATATTATTATTAGCCATTGCTATCTTATGCGCCATTCTTACTGCGCCAGGACAATAAGGGCATGTGGGTGTAACAAATACCATTATATGCATGGGTTTATCTATTTTCTCAATTTTCTCTAAATTTTCTTTTTTCAAAGTTACACGCCCGAGAGAGAGATCAATAATATCTTCAATAATACTCCCAAATTCATATCCTGAAAATATTCCAGAAAATCTGATGTCTCTGTCATGTCCGCCATACAAGATTGTTGTGGGAAATCTTGTAACATGGTATTTTTTGAAGGTTTCACTGTCTTTTTCTTTATTATAGATCTGAAGATCGATTTTATTTTCTGGTGCTAAAGTTTTAATTAATTGTAAAATCTCTTCAGTTTGCTTACATGTTAAGCATCTCTCTTCTGATACAAAAAGTTTAATTGTTACAGTGTTTTGCATGTGCTTTAATAATTCTTCAACTTGTCTTTTTACATTATCTTCTATATCTAATGACATAAATTACACTCTCTAATCACAAATTAAATACCTTTTTATGTATCAAAAATGTGAAAAATAACATATAAAACAAGAGAATATCCACTTTTTAGACATTATGATGAACATATTGATGATATAAAATTTGCAGAAGAGATTAAATAGAGAGATGAACTACTCCACCCCAAGTGAGTGGGCATTCTGGCTAGTATAGGTAAAAAAATTGAAGAACTTCAAATCTTTTCTTATTCTAATATAATCCTAGCATCTATTGCCTTTATCCCTTTTTCTGTAACCATCAAAGGATTAAGATCTATTTCTTTAATTATAGGGTTGTTTTCCACCAAGCCAGAGATGTTTAACATCAGTTCAGTTAATTCATTCATATCTATTGCAGGTTGTCCTCTAAATCCATGTAAAATTTTTTTCCCCGTAATTTCATCTACCATTTCCTCAACATCTTCTTTTGTAATAGGAATTAAGCGAAATGAAACATCTTTGTATACTTCCACAAATACCCCTCCTATACCAAAGGCAATCATTTTACCGAATTGAGGATCAGTTGTTTGTCCAATTATTATTTCTACTCCGCTAACCATTTCTTCTATGCTTACACCTTCAATTTCAGCCTCAGGATAATTTTGCTTTATACTCTCCATCATATCGTCATATGATTCAACTAGTTGTTCTTCTGCACTAATACCTACTTTTACTCCACCGGCATCACTTTTGTGAATAACATCTTCAGAAATAATTTTCAGAACTACAGGATAACCAATCTCTTTTGCTTTTTCCTTACATTCATCTATATTTTTTGCTACTGCCATCTTATTGAGAGGTATATTAGCTTTTTTCATTACTTCACGTGATTCCTCATAAGTCAAAACCGTTCTATTTTGTTGCTTAATTTCATTTAATATATTACTAATTTCTGGCATTTTTACTCGTCCTTTAGATTCTTTTTTCTCTTTTTTACCTTTTGTTTTCTAAGATATACTCCTCTATCAATTAGAGCTTTCATTGCTACTATTGTTCGTTCAGGGGCACTCATTGTTGGTATTCCTTGATGATTTAACCATTTAAAAGCATCCAGGTGCTCCATTCCTACAAAAGAAGTCACCATTGGTTTTGTTGTGTTTTTTGCTACTTCCCATATAGCTTTGGCTACTTTAGCAGGTTCAGCTCTACTTCCAGGATTGAATAAGGGACATACTCCATGGACTTCAGGAGATTCAACCAATATCTGAAGTACATCTTTATATCTAATATGATCCGCGTCTCCAATGATATCAACAGGATTACTTTTACTCCATGTTGAAGGGCAAATTTCATCAATTTTGTCCGTTGTATCGTTAGAAAGTTCAGCGAGTGTTAATTCTATATCAGCACACTTGTCAGCTGCTATAACAATCACACCCCCTGCATTACTTACCAAAGCCACTTCTTCTCCCTCGGGGGGTAATTGAGTTGAAAATGCTTGTGCAACATCAAACAATTCAAACCATTCTTTAGCACGATACACGCCAGCTTGTTTAAAAGCTGCATCATAACTTGAATCGACAGTACTGATTGCTCCCGTATGACTTGAAGCTGCATTGGCTCCGTATTGAGTCCTCCCACTCTTAAGAACAACAATCGGAACACGATAAGTTAATTTTTTTGCCTCCTCATAGAAATTGCGCCCATTAGGCATGCTTTCTACATATAATCCTATACATTTAGTCTTTTCATCATGAGCAAAATAATTCAGTAAAGCTGCATCATCCACGTCAGGTTTATTCCCTATACTTACAAAATGAGAATACCCAATCCCAATTTTGTTACTGTGTAAAATTGCGGATATACATAAAGCCCCTGATTGACTCACAAAAGCTATATGACCCTTCTCGGGTGCTTCGTCGGCAAAAGTCCCATTAAAATTAATATGGGGATTATATATCCCCAGACAATTTGGACCAATTATCCTCAGATTATATCTATGGGCAATGTCAACTATTCTTTGCTCCTCCTTTGTTTTTCCTACTTCAGCGAATCCCGCAGTAATAATTACTACAGACTTAACATTTTTTTTTCCACATTCTTCAACAACCCCTTCAACATATTTTGGGGGAACAACAATAATTGCTTGATCTACAGGACCCGGAATATCTAAAACAGTTTTATAGGCTTTATATCCCATAATTTGATCTGCTGTAGGATGAACGGGATAAATTTTTCCTTTAAAACCTATTTTTGTATCTGCTCTTCCCACTTCGCCATGAACTAAATTATCAATCACACGGTTACCTATTTTATTGGGGGTAGGAGTAGCGCCAATTACTGCAACACTTTCAGGTTCAAAGAAAGCCTTAATATTATCTTCAATTACCAATGAAGTCACCGAATTGAACTATGTAGGTAGTTTAAAGGCAATATAAAAAATATTCTACTAAACATGATATAGCCAGTCCAAATAAACTCTCAAAGATTAAAGAGAGTGAGGGGGAGGTGAATAAACAAAGGTAAATATTCAATTCCATAAGTTTTATATTTTTCTAAATTATCTCTCTCTTGAAAAAAATGTCTGAACCTCTAATAATTAAGTTATCTGATGAACTTCCAGAATATCCCGAATTTGATGAAGAATATAGAAGAGCACCTGTGAGAAAAGTTGACCCACCATTAACTGAGGATGAGATAACCTTAGCTGTCAAAAATGCTTTAAGATATGTTCCTGAATATTTGCATAAACAGTTGGCTCCCGAATTTCTAGAAGAGCTTCTTACAAAAGGCAGAATTTATGGTTATAGATATCGCCCTAAGGGTAAAATTTATGGCAAGCCAATCAATGAATATAAAGGTATTCAAGAGGCACGGGCTATTCAAGTAATGATTGATAATAATCTTGATTTTGATGTCGCTCTTTATCCTTATGAACTAGTAACATACGGAGAATCTGGTCAAGTGTGTCAAAATTGGATGCAATATCAATTAATCAAAAAATATCTCCAAATTATGAAAGAAGATCAGACGCTTGTAGTTATGTCAGGTCATCCATTGGGTCTTTTTCCTTCAAAAAGAAATGCACCCCGGGTTATTTTCACTAATGGTTTGATGATAGGCATGTATGATACATCAGAAGACTTTCATCGAGCTCAAGCTCTAGGAGTAGCTAATTATGGCCAAATGACAGCTGGAGGATGGATGTATATTGGCCCTCAAGGTATCGTTCATGGTACATATCTTACCTTGTTAAATGCTGGTAGGAAATATCTGAATTTAGGAGCTGAATCTGATTTAACAGGAATAACATATGTTAGCTCAGGTTTAGGCGGCATGAGTGGAGCCCAAGGTAAAGCAATTGAAATAGCCAATGGAATAGGGATAATAGCTGAAGTGGATTACTCAAGAATAGAAACAAGAGAGAAGCAAGGATGGATAACCAAGGTTTCTGCTGATTTGGATGAAGTCTTCAAATGGGTTGAAGAAGCGAAAAAGAAAAAGGAATCTATGTCAATAGCATACTATGGTAATATAGTAGATTTATGGCAATATACTGTTGATAATAATATAACAATAGACTTGGCATCGGATCAAACAAGCTGTCATGCAGCATATGAAGGGGGATATACACCTGTTGGATTGAGCTTTGAAGAAGGAAGGAAATTGATTGAGAACAATGAAGAAAAATTCAAAGAAAAAGTAGATGAATCATTAAGAAAACAATATGAATTAATTAAAACAATGACAGAGAGAGGAACAAAATTCTGGGATTATGGTAACTCTTTTCTTAAGGCAGTGTTTGATGCGGGAGTTGATGATATAGCAAAGAAAGGCGACCCCAGACATGGATTCGTTTTTCCTTCCTATGTTGAGGATTTGATGGGGCCAATATGTTTTGATTATGGTTATGGTCCATTTAGATGGGTATGCCTCAGTGGAAAACCTGAAGACTTAGATAAAACTGACCAATCAGCATTAAAGTACATTAAAGAGATAGAAGAGTCAAGAGAAGTAAAAAGAGGTCAAGACCATGATAATTATATCTGGATACGTGATGCAAAGAAGAATAAATTAGTGGTGGGAACACAAGCAAGAATACTTTATGCAGATGGTGAAGGAAGAATAAAAATAGCCTTGAAATTTAATCAAATGGTTAGAAAAGGAGAAATAGGACCAGTAATGCTTGGAAGAGATCACCATGATGTTTCAGGTACAGACAGCCCATTTCGCGAAACAGCCAACATACATGATGGGAGTAACATTATGAGTGATATGGCACATGTTGCGTGGGCAGGCAATGCAGCACGAGGTATGACAATGTGTGTGCTCAGTAATGGAGGAGGAGTAGGTACTGGGAAAGTAATTAATGGCGGGTTTGGGTTAGTATTAGATGGAAGTGAAAGAGTAGATAATATTATTAAAATAGCTCTAGATTGGGATGTTAATTGTGGAATAGCGAGGAGAGCATGGGCTAGAAACCCCCACGCCATTGAAACAGCAAATGAATGGAATAAAAAGAGCGATGGATATATTTCCATACCTTCAATTCCAAAAGAGGGATTCGTTGAAAAACTAGTGAAAGAGAGATTGGAAAATAAATAAAGTCCAATCTTCACTCTTATTTTTTTTATATTAATTTTTATGAAAACTTTCCTTTTATCCATTTCAAGGTGCCAAAAAAAACTGCTGCTGTTCCGGATATGATTGATAGTGATCTTAAGCCCGCTTTCAAAACAGAATAGTTTATGATAACACGGTTATTAAATAAAGTAAACCAAATATCATCTGAATAATCTAGTGGAATGCCTAAAACTCTAACTAACAAGGGGTATCTTTCAAAATTAAAGTGAAGTAGACCAAACCATACCCAAGAATAGCTTAGAGAAAATATTACGAGAATACTTAAAAGAAGGATCATAACCAGCCAATAAATAGCAACTTCCTTTTTAGATAATATTACTAATACAAAAACTATTCCAAAAAGACAGCATGCAATGAGAATTATTCCAAATAAAATGTATAAGAGATCCATATTTACATCAATATATTATTATTCGAATAATTCATAAACATTGTTGCTAACATTTTCACATTAAGATTAGTCCACTAGATTAAACATAATTTAACATAGGGGTGTTGAAGCATAGAAAAATACAAACACAAATCTTTTTATCTTATTAACTGTCTAAACGCGATTAGTTTTCATACATTGGAACTAAAGATACCTTATGAATAAAGATGATTCTTTATTATTTTGATTAAACATGTTGCAAACAGAAAACTTATTTTTAACATAGCGATTTCTCCTTATGAAAGTTATAATAATTGGACATGGAGCTTCAGGGTGGACTGTAACTTACACATTACGTGTGTGGGATAGAAAGGCAGATATCACAGTTGTTGATGCTAAAGATTACGATGTTTATCACCCTTGTGCTTTGCCTTACCCTATTGGAGGAACTCTTGAAGATGAAGAAACCCTTAAAGAGTCAATAGATTATGATAGAATGAAAATCAATTTCTTGCGAAAACACAAGGCTTTATCGATCGATCGTAAGAACAAAGTAGTTTCAGTCAAAGATTTAGAAAGCGATGAACAAAAAAATCTCGAATATGACCATCTTGTACTTTGTACAGGATCTAAAGCATGGGCACCCCCCATACCTGGGAAAGATGCACCTAATGTTTACAAACTTAAATGGGTAGAAGATGCCACAAAAATACGCGAAGCAGCTGAAAAAAATTCAAAAGCAGTTGTAGTTGGAGCATCTGCAATTGGATTAGAAGTAGGTACTGAACTTGCACATAGAGGAATTAATACCACAATTGTTGAATTACTGCCTCAAATTTTACCACGGGCATTAGATGATGATATTGCATCTACTGTTCAAGATCACCTTGTTTCAAAATATGATAAACTTAAAATTTTAACTGGCGTCTCCGCAAAAGAAATTGTTGTTGAAGATGGAAAAGCTAAAAAAGTTATTACTGACAAAGGCGATTTTGAAGCTGATTTTATTGTGATGGCTACGGGTGTACGTCCAGAAGTCACTCTTGCCAAAGAGGCAGGATTAGAAATTGGAGAACGAGGAGGAATTAAAACCGATAAAGAGATGGTTACGTCTGATAAAAATATTCTTGCAGCGGGTGATTGTGCAGAAACAGTAGATTTGATAATGAATGAACCTTTACTCCCTTTGTTAGCTACAAGTGGTGTACGTATGGGTCGTGTTGCAGCGATGACAATAACTAAACCTAATAAGGTCACTTTTCCAGGAACGTTAAATAATTTTGTAGTTCCATTGCATGATCTTCATGTCGGTTCAATAGGTTTTCCAACCGAGTATCTCAAAGAAAAGGGGTACAAAATAGTGCCAGGAAAAATAAGAACCCATGATAAACCTGAATATATGCCAGACGCTACAGAATTCTATTTCAAGGTCTTAATAGACAAAAAAACAGGAAAATTTTTAGGAGCACAGGCAGTCGGAGCTTCCCAGGTCACAGATAACTTGAATGTTATTTCAATGGCTATGCAAAATGACATGACTTTTACAGATGTGCTGGAATCAGACCTATGCTATGCTCCAGCTATAAATGAAACAATTTATCCAGTTACTAAAGCTATAGAAATTGCTGCAAGAAGATTATTAAGGTAATTCTTCATCCTTTCTTTTCTATTTTTTTCGTGAAGTGTGACGTTCATCTTATGTGTTTTTCAGCTCTAAATATTAACCAACAAAAATACTTTTGGTTGTCAACAGAGATGAACTCAAAGGTACATGTCTTCTTTTTTGTCTTTTAAAGTACAACGTACTATACGTACAATAACGTTTTTATTAGTTATTTGTGATTTTTTATTCGGTAATTATAATGAGTGAAGAAGCTAAAAAAACCCAATTGTGGGAATGGCATGAAGATAATGGTGGAACGATGGTAGATTTTGCTGGGTGGTATTTGCCTGTAAAATTTACCGATATAGTCGAAGAGCATATGGCTGTTCGAGATAACATGGGTATCTTTGATGTTTCTCACATGGGACGTTATGAGATTAAGGGAAAATATGCTACTAAAGCTGTTGAATTATTAGTTCCCCGTAAGATCCGTGCTATGCCTGAAATGAAATGTGGTTATACATTTTATCTAAATGAAAATGGTGGTTTTAGAGATGACACAATCGTTGGAAAAATTAATGAAGAGCATTATTGGATTGTATGTAATGCAGGTAATCTTGAAAAAATCATGGCTTGGGCTAAAATGGTTTGTTTAATGGTTGAAGATATAACAGGCGAACCTCTTGAATTCAAAAATTATTCCGCTGAAACAGCTATGTATGCAGTTCAAGGTCCTAATGCCTATAAGATATTAGAACGTCTTGGTGTGGCTGATACTGGTCGTTGGTTGATTGTGAATGCTGAAGTTGAAGGGATAAAATGTATATTTACGGGTACCGGGTATACAGGGGAATCGGGATTTGAAGTCACAGTATTCGATACAACAGTAGATAAGCCTATTAATGCTATTAAAGTTTGGGAAAAGATTTTGGAAGTAGGAGATGATCTAGGATTAGTACCTTGTGGTTTGGGAGCGAGAGATTCATTGCGATTAGAAGCTGGTTTACCGCTCTATGGTGATGAAATAACGGAAGACATCAACCCTGTTGAAGCAGGTTTAGATCTATCCTTCTTTATGAATTTAGAAAGAGAAGAATACTTTATTGGTAGAAGTGCAATTGAAGAGATTAAAAAGAAGGGAGTAAACAAAAAAAGAATAGGGTTCATTATGAAAGGAAAAGGCATACCTCGTCACGAATATAAAATACTCAATGAAGATGAAGAAGAGATAGGCATTGTTACTAGTGGTGCTTATTCACCATTAAACGAGACAGGAATAGGCATGGGCTATGTTCCTATCGATTATACTGAACCTAAAACGCCAATAATTATTCAAATTCGTAATAGAAAAGTAGATGCGGAAATAGTAAAAATACCATTCTATGACCCAAGCAAATATGGCTGGAAAAGAAAATAAGGTGAAATAACAATAAAACGTAAGTGTATTATACAAACAATATAACTAGAAGCAAAAGCAAATAACCGACCTTTTCTTTTTATAATCTTTTTTCAACCAATTATTTCTTGTTCTTTTTTAAGCTCTTCAAGATATTTATCAGGATCAGACCAAATGGGTATTTCCCCTTGTATGTGTTCATTTAGGAAAATAGTTGCGGCAGTATCTACATCAAGTTTTCCGCCTTTTTTGAGTCTATGTCTTTTTTTTGCAAATTTTCGCATAAAATCAACTGGGTCCTCATATTTTATTTCATAAGTTTTTGTAAGAACATCAGGATTTATTTCATCAATTTTGTTAACTAATGCCCAAGCTGCTTTTAAAGCGTCGTCTAATTGTTCGTGCCTTTTTACGCCTAATAATATCTGTTCGATCATAGGTAATGTAGTGGGAATTACTCCTGGTGTATCAAATATACGTAATCGAGTGGTTATTCGTAATATCTGCTCTGCTTTTGTATATCCAGGTATAGGAGCAACTGGTGCACTAGATCTACCTTTAAGTACATTCATTAATGAGCTTTTGCCAGTATTGGGTTGTCCAATAAAACAAGCAGTAATATAAAAATACTCATCACCTGCTTCTCTGATTATGGTTCTTTTTAGTACAGCTGTACTTAATCTTTTTGTAGCAGAGGTAGTTAAAACCGTAAAACCCTCATTTTTAATAAGATTTCTCCATTTGTTTACAATATGATCGGGAACTAGATCAACTTTATTCATAACTACAAGTAGCTTCTTTTTAGGATCACGGGTAACTTTTTTTTCATAGTGTCTATTACGAGAAAGCATAGGAAAACGTGCATCGATAACTTCAACTACAACATCACTTTTTTTAATCATTTTATTAACTGTACGACTGTAACTTCTTTTTTTAGGCATCTAATCAACTCCAGTATAATTTATTTTTTTGGAGGGCCCAAATCAGGATGATCTGGTTCTTTAAAGGGAAAATCTGGTGGAGTTGGTTTGCTTGGAAAGGGAAAATCTTTATCTTTGACATATTTTTTAAGAATTCTTTTTAATTGCGATACTTCTTTTTCCAATTCTGAAACTCTTTCTTCCAGAGATTTAATCCTATCAGACATAATTAACCGAGTATGATTCTTGTTATAAAACCTATGATTCTTGTTATAATAATGAGATTTCACGATGCACATTGTCACTTAACAAAAAATTATTTTTATAATAATATTGATAATCTTATAACGGATTGGAAACAACAAGGGTTAGAACAGGTTATTGGTGTTTCAACAACGATTAGAGAAGCACAAACAGCTATTGAATTACATGAGAGATATCCAGAAATAATACCCGGTATAGGTATTCATCCTTGGAAGGCAAAGAAACCATTAAACGAAAAAGTAAAAGAAAGTATACAAACTATACTTGATACACATGAAACGTTAGTATTAGGAGAAATTGGTTTAGATTTTCATTTTATTAAAGAAAAAGAACGCTATAAACATCAGCGAGAGTATTTACATTATTTTCTAGAGTTAGCAGAAAAAAAGCAATTACCTATTAATTTGCATACGAAAGGAGCAGAACATGAAATAATTGAGATGCTTGAGAGCTACAAATTAAAACCAACTAAGATTCTAATTCATTGGTACTCAGGACCAGAGAACATATTGAAAAAACTATCCGATAACGAAGTCTTTTTTACTATTAATCCTTCAGTCTTAACTAATTCAACTCATAAAGAAGTTATTGAAATTGTTAAACTGGATCAGATTCTAACTGAGTCAGACGGAGATGTAAAATATACAGTTGATGGAAAGAGAATCAAAGGAACACCAGTTTTAGTCCCTAGAATTATTGAAAAGATAGCCAGTATAAAAGGTAAATCGATTCAAGAGATAACTGAGATATTGCATAATAATTTCTTAAGATATATTTGGTGATATTAATGGTAATTCAATCTTTACAAGAACTATATTTACAAAAAGAAAAATATCAATCAGACATTTTTTCTCGTTTAATTGAAAAAACTCCCAAGGTAGCATATCATTTCAACTGTACAGATGGTACATGTTCTGCTGCAATTATTAGATCTCTATATCCGGATAAAGAACTACTCTTTCTTCCAATTGATCATCCTCTTTTTAATGATACTCAGATTGGTCCTTTAATGAAAGAGATTGAATGGTTTGCTATTTTAGACTTACCACCTTTCTCGGATAAAAAATTAGAGATTTATGTTGATCATCATGTCTCTGTAGCAGGACAGCCCATGAGAGCGGATACAATTCACTTTGTAGCTGGTGCTCCTAGTGCTACAAATCTCCTTTATCTGACATATCAAGAGAGATTGCCTGCATATTTAAAAGAGGTAGCAGAAATAACAAAAATTACCGATACAGCTTCTTACAAAATTGCAGCACCTATGGAACTAAAAACCGAATGGGAAGATTACTCGTGGAATGAAAAAGTATGGTTCTTGGAAGATGCGTGTAAAACAGCATATATAGTTGAAGAACATGATGAATTAATTCAAATTTTAGCTAAGGAAGGGATCAATGGATTATGGAAAAAAACTGTACTGGATAGGATTATAGATCTTAGGGAATATAGGAAAGGATCATGGGTAAAAGCAAATGAAATTGAAATAGAAGAGTTCATTATATTAATAGATGATCCGCTATCATATAATTTGCCATTTATCGCCCATGAACTAATGCACAAAGGAGCAATAGGTACATCTTATCTAACTGTTTATCCAGAAAATGTCAAAATCAGTTTTAGACTAAATAAGAAACTCTCAGAAAACGAAATTGAGAGGTATAGAACAGATATTTTAGCAAAAAAGATGGGAGGAGGAGGTCACAAACCAGCATCAGGTGCCCAAGCTCACTCATTAGAATATGCATTAGAAATGATTCAAGAATGGGCAAAAAAAATGGGGTTCAAAACCAAAATTGTTGATTTAAGAAAATAAAAAAAAGAATTTTTTAGATATACTTCCCTATTTTTTATCCTTTAATGTTACCTATAGGTCTTAATCTTACTATAGGTTTTCCTATATTAGCCACCTTTAATGCTTTAACAACTTTATCAATGTCTTTATAGGCTATACCAGCTTCTTCAGCTAGACCGGCCATTGAAGCTCCCTTTATGTAGATGCCTTTTTCTCTTAATTCTTTCAGAAGTGTTTCTCCCCATACTTCTCTCTTTGCTTGACTTCTACTCATTGTTCGTCCAGCACCATGAGCAGTTGAACCAAAACTAACATCCATAGATCCTTGAGTTCCAGTTAAAACATATGAACCTGTTTCCATTGAACCTCCAATTAAGACTGGTTGTCCGATGTTTTGGTAATCTTTAGGAACTTCTGAATGATTTGGTGGGAAAGATCTAGTTGCCCCTTTACGATGAACTACAACTTTACGTTTTTCGCCATTAATAGTATGATCTTCAAATTTAGCAATGTTATGAGCAACATCATAAACTAGTTTAATGGCAAGTTCATCTTGATCTTTTCCAAAAACTTCAGAAAATACTTTTCGAACATTATTGGTTATAACTTGTCTATTTGCAAAGGCCATATTAGCTGCACAACTCATAGCTGCGTAATAATCTTGTCCTTCTTCAGACTGAATAGGAGCACTAGCTAATTCTTTATCTCTAATTGGTATATTATATTTCTTCATTGCTTTAAGAAAAGACCTTAGGTAATCAGATCCAATTTGATGTCCAAAACCCCTAGAACCACAATGTATCATAATTGTAACATTACCAGGTTTCAGATTCAATTGTTTAGCTATTTTTTCATCAAAAACATCATTTTCACTCAAAGTTTGTATTTCTAAAAAGTGATTACCAGAGCCTAATGTTCCAACCTGTTTATAACCCCGATTCATTGCTTTTTGACTTACTGCCGCGGGATTCGCTTGTTCAAGATGTCCTTCATTTTCTGTGTGTCTAACATCTTCTTTAGTCGCATAACCATTTTCTTCACACCACTTTGATCCTCGTGTTATAACCCCTTCAAACTCTGATTTACTAATATGTAAAGCCCCTTTTACACCCACACCAGCTGGAACCTGTTGAAAAAGTTTTTCAACTAAATGTTTAATTTTAGGCCTTACTTCATCTTCGGCAAGATTAGTTGTCAATAATCTTACACCACAATTAATATCAAATCCTATACCTCCTGGGCTTATAACTCCTTCTTCTATATCCATAGCTGCAACGCCTCCAATTGGAAAACCATATCCAACGTGGGCATCGGGAAGTGCCAAAGAATAATTTTGAACACCAGGTAAAGTAGCTACATTGGTTATTTGGTCAATGACTTTTTTTTCAATAAATTCCTTAATTTCAGGTGTAGCAATAATTCTGGCAGGAACTTTCATTCCGTTCTTGTAGGAAGTGGGGATTTCCCATGTAAAATCGTTAATTTTCTTCATTTGTATATTATCTAATGACATTAATCTCAAACTGTAGTAAACTTTATTTTTTAATAAACTCTGTCATTCATCAGTTTTTTGTAAATTCTCATCCATCAAAGTATTTTTTAAAAACTGCTAATATTTTTTATTCAATAGAATAGTATAAATGTGATAGATATGTATAATATCAATATTTTAGAAGATAGAATTATTGGTGACTTCGAGTTTGAAGTTACCGCTGATTCGCTTAATGAATTGTTTACGGGTGCGGGTATTGCTACGGTTAAAGCAATGGTAGATCCTACTTCAATCAGTAATAATAAATCATGGAAAATAGAACTTGAGGAACAAGATTTAGAATTTTTATTATTTGATTTCTTAAACGAGATTATAGCATTAAAAGATAGTAAAACTGTTCTTTTTAGAGACTTTAGTGTAGATATATCAAAATCTGATGAAATGTATATACTTAAAGCCAGTTTTCATGGAGATAAAATAGATTATAATAATACCTCATTATTAACTGATGTAAAAGCTGTTACAATGCATGAATTTATCGTTGAAAAAAGAGATGAAATGTGGTTTTGTCACGTTATACTTGATTTATAAATGAACCCTCACGTTATTCTATGTTGAATTTTTTTACACAGTAGTTGCTTGATAAAACTTTTAAGTAAACTATCTAACCTAGAACACGATTCAGAGAATCATATGAGGTAAACAAAAATGACTGATGTAATAAAAGTTTTAGATAAATATAGCGTTAGAAAAGACTGTTTGTACACTGAAAACCACGAATGGGTTCGCAAAGAAGGCGAAATCTACATTTATGGGATTTCCGACTATGCTCAACAAAAACTTGATGCATTAACTTTTGCAGAAGTTCCTGACGAAGGTTCTTCTTTTGATAAAGGAGAGGATATGGGTTTTGTCGAAGCACTAAAAACAACCGAAGACTATTATGCGCCTTTTGACTGTGAAGTTGTTGAAGCTAACAAAGACTTAGAAGAAGATGCTGAAGTTATAAATGATTCACCCTATGAAGATGGATGGATTGTTAAGATCAAAGCATTAGGTGAAGTAGAAGGATTACTTTCAGCTGAAGATTACGTAGAATTTATTAAAAATAATGAATAGGAGCAAAAACTCTATGAACAATTTTTCGCACCCTTATCTTGGCAATTCTTCACAAGATATTCAAGAAATGCTAGATTTTTTAGGACTAAAATCTGTTGAAGATCTTTTTGCAGATATTCCTGACTCAATCAAATTTAAAGGAAAACTAACCAAAATCCCTCATTTTACGAGTGAATATGACGTTCTTCAACACATTGAAAAAACTCTCGCAAACAATATAACAACTCGAGAGTTTCACTCATTTTTAGGGGGCGGAATTCTTGACGTATATATTCCAGCTTCACAAGACGAACTACTACGCCGTTCTGAGTTTTATTCTGCATATACACCGTATCAACCCGAGATAAGCCAAGGTATGCTTCAAAGTTTATTCGAATATCAGAGTTATATGTGTGAATTATTAGAGATGGACATTTCTAACTCTTCATTATATGATTGGGCAACAGCACTAGGTGAATCTGCCCTTATGTGTGCACGTATAACTGGAAAAAACAAGTTCTTATATACACAAGCTATTTCTCCGCACAGATTGAAAGTTTTGGAGAACTACACCAAAGGGGCAGATATACAATTAATACCAATTCCTTATAATCCGACTACTGGAAAAATGGATATTGAGAAGGCTAAAGAATTAATTGATGATGAAACAGCTGGAGTGTATTTTGAGAATCCAAACTATTTTGGGATAATTGAAGACAATATCCAGGAGATTACAGATTTTCTTAAAGATAAAAAAGCCTTAGCAGTAGCAGGAGTTGAACTTTCGACTCTTGGAATTATGGAAGCACCAGGTAATTATGGTGCAGATGTAGCAATTGGAGAAGGACAAACAATTGGTTCAGGACCGTTAAGTTTTGGAGGACCACTACTTGGGGTATTCACAATGAAATTTGAAAGAAGATGGATACGCCATGCACCAGGTAGAATTGTAGGTCAAACCATCACTCAAAATGAAGGAGAAGTTGCATACGTAAATACATTACAAACACGAGAGCAACATATACGAAGAGAAAAAGCAACAAGTAATATCTGTACTAATCAAGCATTAGCCGCTGTTAGTACAACCATCCACTTGTCATTGCTTGGACCTCAAGGTCTTCGAGAAACGGGTGAAAATATGTATTATAATGCCCACTACTTGGCTGATGAGCTAAGAAAAGCAGGAATAGATCTAAAATATTCTGGGGGATTTTTCAATTCGTTTGTGATAGATTTGAATATTGCAGAGAATATCAGAGAAGATTTTGTCAAGTACATGATTAGTAAAAAGATTTTCCCGGGCATTCCAATACTCAATGAAGATGGTTCTGCGGATTATTTAGTTACTACTAGTTATTTGTTAAAAAAGGATAGTCTGGATACATTTGTTAAAGCATTAGTTGAATGGAGGAATGGAAATGGAATATAGACAAGCAAGGCACAATGAACCACTAATATTTGAGCTAAGCAAAAAGGGGAGAAGAGCATCTTTTCCAACACAGACAGATGTTCCAAAAAAAGATATCACTATACCCAAAAATATGCTGAGAAAAAACTCACCTTTACTACCAGAAATGAGTGAAGGAGAAGTTTATCGCCATTTCTTGAAACTCTCACAAATGAATTATGCAATTGATGTGGGAACTTACCCATTAGGCTCTTGTACAATGAAATTCAATCCAAAAATTAACGAAACAGTAGCGAGATTACCAAAAATAGCATATACACATCCCGCACAACCTTGTGAAACTGTACAAGGAGTTCTAAAAATCTTGTATGACCTTCAGAATGCTTTAAGTGAATTAGCAGGTCTACCCCATTGTACTCTTCAACCAGCTGCAGGTGCTCAAGGTGAATATGTTGGATTAGCACTAATTCGAGCATACCATCATGATCATGGCGATACGCAAAGAGATGAAATTATTGTTCCTGATGCTAGTCATGGTACTAACCCAGCTAGCTCGTCCATGAATGGGTTCAAAACCATTGTAATTTCAACCAACGAGAAAGGACAAGTTGATCTTGATGAACTCAAAGCCGCTGTATCAGAGAAAACAGCGGGATTAATGTTAACTAATCCCAATACTATTGGTATCTTTGAATCCAAAATTGAGGAAATTGCAAAAATTGTTAAGGAAGAAGGTGGGCTTTTGTACTATGACGGTGCGAATTTTAATGCGATAATGGGGAAAATCCGTCCAGGTGACATGGGATTTGATGTATTGCACTATAATCTACATAAAACTTTTTCTACACCTCACGGCGGTGGTGGTCCAGGGGTCGGGGCAGTTTGTTGTTCTAATGAACTTGCTCCATATTTACCAATTCCTATAATAGAAATTGATGATGAAAAAGGCATTTATACAGCGAATTACGAGAAACCGAAGTCTATAGGAAAAATCCATGGGTTCTATGGTAATATAGGCGTATGTATAAGAGCATATGCATATATTTGCGCCTTGGGTAAAGAAGGACTGAAAAAAGTGGCAGAACATGCTGTTCTTGTTTCTAACTATATGTTACGAAACATGGAGAAGATTGAAGGGCTAAACTTAACTTATGCTCCAGAGACCCCTCGAAAACACGAATTTGTCCTTTCTGCAGATGAACTTAAGAAAGAATATAACATTTCAGCAATGGATGTTGCCAAACTGTTATTAAATAAAGGTTTGCATGCACCTACAGTTTATTTCCCCTTGAACATACATGAGGCATTGATGGTTGAACCAACAGAAAATGAAAACAAAGAACGAATAGACGCATACGTCAAACTCTTAAAAGAAGAAATAGACAAAGCTAAAAAAGATGAAGAATATGCGCATCAAGCACCCAAAAACACAGCTATTGGTCGTGTAGATGATGTATATGCTGCACGCAATTTCTTACTTTCTTGGAGATTGATAAAGCAAAAAAAGAACAAATAGGGGAAAATCCCCTTTTACTATTTTTTATCTGTTTTTTATCTTCTTTTTTCAACTGGAGGATTGAAGAAGACAGCAATTATTAATAAAATACTCATTCCAATTACTTCTTTTAGAGCTATATTATTTGCTAGATCTTCAGGCATTCCCTCACGAAAAACTTCAATCGCTTGAAATGCAAAGAATATAACAAGAATCTGAATTAAAAGATATAATATTATGGCTAGTGTCCCACCACGTAAAATGTATTTCCAGACCAGCTCATCTGTAGGATTACGATTGCGGCTCATCAAATAATCACTGATTAACAAACCTACAGCTGTTAACCCAATTGCACCAAAGATAGGAAAAGCTATCAATAACGCTACATAGCCTTCTTGGTTCAATTTCATAATTTCACTTAAATAATAATAATGGGGTAATTGCGCTAAAATTGACATTGCTAATAAAGCCAAAATTGTAGGCAAACCAGTTGTACGATTCCAAATTTTTATTTTATTACTCATATTAACAGCCCTTTTTCTTCTTTGCTACTTACACTAGTCGTTTTTTTAAAACTTTTGATGAAGATTATAATGTTTACTGTCGATGAGCAGTACAAGAATAACACTATTTCTTAATAGTTGCAAGCTAAAATCAAATCAAATCTAAAAAGAAAGATTTTTTCTTATGGTGCATCATCGTGTCCCTCGAAATAGTATCCTTTTTCTATTCTAAATTCGCAATATTTGTATCCAGTTCCATGGCACTTTGTTTCTGTCACTATTGGGGGTTCCTTTAAGAGTAGAGATAACCTCCCAGCAATATATCCAGCCATGAAATCACATAATGTCTCATTAAGGTTGGTTTCAGATAAATCAGCACCAGAAGCATATGCACATTCATATATGCGGATATACATTTCATCTTCATCTTCACCATCATAAATCTCAACAAATGAGTATTCTCTTTTAAGAATATTTGATGGATGAATTAGATATTTATGAAGAAATTCAACCGCTTCTTTCAATGAATCTAGCGGGAGTTTCTCTGCATCTAGAATTTCATAAATAATATTCTTACCAGGTCCTACAATACCCAACTCTCTTGCTGCTGTATAGAGAAGAGCTGCACAATACTTATCTCGAAATTTCAAGGACATAATCTGTTGTTGTAACGTACTAATATGAACATAATCAATATCATTTGGTCTCAACTTTTCTTTCATCATTAATGACGCATAGCCATTTTTCATTGTTTCATGAATTAACTCGTAAAACATTTGTTTTCTGTACTCTTCAGCTGGCATGTCTCCAAAAAATTTAATTGTTTTATCTTCTTCTGATATTTCATGTTTTTTATAAGGGGCATATCCGGGTTCTTTGCCGATATATACGTTTATTTCAAATTCACAATATGGCGCTCCCAACCCCTTACAATTTGTTTCAACTACACGGGTTGCAGAACCAAGCATTGCTTCAACAGTACCAGCTATTTCTCCTGCTATGAAGTGACAGAGAGTTTCACCAACATTTATTGCACCAGCACTATTAACCAAATCATATATACGTAATTTAGCCCTATATCCGTCTAATTCAGCCACATCAGTTTGTGTTGCTAAGTATAGTGGAATTTCACTATTGTGACTATAAAGTTTAGCTAATCCAATTAAAACTTCCTGAAATCTTTCAGCAGGATTAATAGTACCAACTTTTGCATTCAAAACAGTAAGATAAAAAGGAAATGCACCATAAGTCCCTAGTTCGCGACCAGAGAGATAGAGTAATTGAGGAACAAGCGGATCTAATGAAAGTAATGATAATAAAACTTGCTGATACACAGAGATATGACAGTAATCCCCAATATTTTCGCGTAAAAGTTCTTGAGAGATTATACTATCTATAGTATTTTTTGTGAGAACCATCATTGATTCTTTACGTCGCGTATGACGTTCTTGAGAAACCATTGTGGGTAAAATTTTTGACCAAATTCGTTCCCGTATTACATCTTCAGTAATCATTCCTTGTGCTAAGATTTCATTATTCATCATTAAAACAGGTACGGACATGATTCCATATTGATTTGCTATTTCTTGTTCTTCTGAAATATCAATCTTGGACACATGAATTGTATCTTGCATAGATAATCCTACTACTTGTTCGACGATACGTTCAACTTCTGGACAAGCAAAACAAGTTGGACTGGTGAATAAAAGCAATCTTATTTTCTCTGACATATCTTCATTTGACATACTGCTTTCTAAAATATCAATCCTCTTTTAAACTATAAACATTTCCTATTGGGAAAAATTAACGTTTATTTATTATTAATAGGTAACAACTGCTCTGCAGGCGCATATCGACTTAAAACATTAAATTTTTCAGCATATTGAACACCACATTCCATTCCATTAGATCGTCTTCTAACATCGAGCCAGTCACCCATTCCCCAGCCATAGAATTCAGCATAAAGTTGGTAACCAGATCTCACTTTATCAAAGTTTTTTGTTATGTCAACGTGCACAACTCTGAGAGGTGAATTACTATCATAATACAAAAACATTGGTACATGATAACGTGGTCTGTGAGGTGGTTCGGGATCAGTTATACGGGGTAATCGTGCATAGGTAAGAGCATCATACAGAAGATTAACAGTACCACGATGATCTGGATGGCTGTTCGTTTGGTTCCAAGTTACAATTGCATCGGGTTTTAATTGAGCTATTAATTTAGCCATTTTAAGAGCATTTTCTCTAGTACTAAAAACTGATGTGTCTTTATGGTCCATAAAGAGAGTTTCACAGTCAATGATAGCTCCAATTTTCTTTCCTTGCTCTTCTCTAATATCTTTAACTTGATCGAAAGACATACCGTCAAAAAACGAAGCCATTTCACCTGAAGTTGTCCAAGCCAATATGACTTTATCTCCATTATCTACGTGGTTTACAAGCGTTCCCAAACAGCTTAATTCGTCATCAGGATGCGCAAAACATGCAAAAATGGTTTTCTTTTTTTTATCCATACTATTACTTCCAAAATTATCAATTTTAATATTACGATTTGGCGACAGTTTAAACAAAAAAATTAACACTATACCTTCTTTCCACAGAAAATAATTATGTATACATTATTAAAATCTTATATTACTAGTAAATAGCCTTTTATAATTAAATCTTTAAAATTTAAGTACCCAGAGGCTTAATATATGTACGATAGAACAAGAAGAAACAAACCTTCCAGGATAGTTGAAGTTCCTATCCCGTCTGATGTATGGGATATCTTAGAAGATCTTATTATGACCTATGGGAATAAAGAAGAAGCAATCATTGAATCTATTAAAGGGCATCATGAACAGTTATATGGTTCTGATGCACAACCCAAACCCGAACAATCGCCTGAAGACGAGTATGAATATGTTCGTATGCCTAAAAAAACTGAGAGGCACATAACAGATGGGAGATGGGAGAAGATTACAGAAAATGGTCAAAAGATGCGAATGAGGACAAATGAAGAACTGGAAAAAGTTGATGAATTACTAGAAAAAGTAAAAACGCTTTTTGAACAGAAAAAACAAGAAGCAAGACCTCAAACACCCATTAATGATAACGACAAAATAAACGAGCTTATTCGAAAAGTAGATAATTTATCTAAAATATCCGATTTATCTAGTGAAATTAATTCAATAAAATATTTGCTCCGCAATATGGGCTCAGGAGAGATCAGTAGAAAAGGAAAACGAGCAGATCTTTCATCTCTAGAAATAAATTTGTCAAAAGGTATAGATCCATCAATAACTTCTCCAGAGCGTCCTTTACTTGAGACAGCTTTAGACAGCATACTACTATTTGATGATGAGGATTTCGATGAAGAGTTAGAGACAGAGAAAAATCCAGAAGGAGAAAAAAAGGGAGGATCTGATGAAAAAAATAAAAATTAAATTAACACAAAACTATTTTTTTATAGCTTGTTTCACTAAACTATGAGCTAAATCTCTAAAAGCCTCATCCACATGGTCACCAGTAAGTGCACTAGTTTTTATGAACTTTTTACTAGCAATTGATTCAACAAGTTCTTTACACTCTTCATCAGAAACAGATATTTTATCAGTTAAGTCTTTCTTATTTCCCACAACAATAGTGACAACATTAGGTCCACAAATCTCGACAAGTTCTTTATTCCACTCTTTCAAATCTTGAAGGGTTGATTCTCTTGTCAAATCAAAAACCAGTAATGAAGCTTTGGCACCTCTGAAAAAATTATGCCTAATGAATTTAAAACGGGATTGTCCAGCTATATCCCATATAGAAAGGGCTACAAGTGTGCCATTCTCCAATTCGATATACTTCTCGCTAGGTTCCATACCTATTGTTAATAAATAATTTTGAGAAAACTTATCATGAATAAAACGTTGGACAAGTGATGTTTTACCAACTGCAGCGGCACCAAGTAATACTACTTTGAAATTATAGTCGGGATGCATTTTATTATTAACCTCAATTGCGATAAATTATACTGTTCTGGCATTTTCTAATTCTTGTTCCAAGCTTTCTAAGAAGTATTTCTCAAATGAACCATCTGCTCTTTTAATTGTAGTCAGTGAGATACATAAATCAAGAACAAAATCATATTTATCTTTTTCATTTGATGAATACTTGTAAGCTTCTAATCTGGATTGAACTATTTTTGACATTTTTGATGCTTCTTTTTTATCTATATTACCTTGTTTATACTCAGAAAATATCTCTTGCATTATACTTAAAGCATCATCTGTCGTTTCTATTTTTTTGGGTATAGAAAACTTATTCATTATACAACATCCTTGAAATAGATTAATATATGTTTTGCTAACTGAAGAATCTCAGTCAACTGTGAATATAAAATATAGTTAACTAATAGTACGTCTGATAAAAAAAGAAAATGTGATTGGAAAAGGGAAAAAATCCCCTCAACGTCCCGTACCCTCATTCCAAAAAGGAATAGAATAATTAATTATTAGAAAAATTAATTATATAGTTCCTTAAGCTGATTGTTCAACTTCAGATTGTTCAGGAAGGAATTCAAATTTACTCCTGAGTTCAGGATCTAAATAATAAAACACACTTCGCATGTCTCTTAAATTAGACATTTTCTTTAGTATTCCTTTCTCAAGTAATCTACGGATTCCATACCTTACAGTACGCTCGGGTTGGTCAACTGAACGTAATATCTCTTTTTGGGTCATAGGACCGCGTTCATCCAATACTTTTATTATGTCCTCGCCACCGCGTGGCAATTTTCTACGTTTCATAATTCATCACTTCTTTGTTATATTTGTACGACTTGTGGAAATATTTAATCCCACAATCAACATTCGAGTTAAATTCTCGGTGATACCATTCGCACGTCTAATATTTATAAATGTTTGCCTTGTTCGAACAGAACAGTGCATTATAATTTACATTTAACTAGACGCGTAAAATATGTATATTAGATACATATCAATAGAGTGGTATACTCAACTCGCTAGTATTAAAACTATGTCTTTTTTGATATATAAACATTTAGGCTACCTGAACACGTGTAAGGAGAGATTTTCATATATTTGCAATTTTTTCTACAATCAGATAAATTTAAAATGGTACAGGCAAGAGACTATATGTGACAAATTTCAACAAAAATGAGTTTTTACTATATTATGGTAGTGCCTATTTAGTTGTTGCTATATTGGAAACAGTATTATTTTCTGCCATCTTGGGAGATTGGACCTTTAGAATAATAATGCTGAATTTTAGCATTTGGGGTGTTATTTGGTTAGTGTCTATGTTTGCCTTTCCTCTATTTATATTTGATGCAGAACCAACTATGTTAGCACTTTCCCCTTATTTATCACTATTAGGCTATGTAATTATCATTGTAGTATTTTATATTACATATAAGATACATATTCACCAATTAGAAAAACGTACAAAAAAGAAATTGAATTTTAGTAAAATGATGGATTTATATTTCCCTATTGAAGAAGAGAAAGAATAAAACGGGTGTAAAGATACGTCCATGTTGAAATAACTTTATATAAACAAGTTCTGTATTTTTACCACTATGTCTCTAACTATAGGTTTCATTCTTAATCCAATAGCTGGATTAGGAGGAAAAAAAGGATGGAAAGGCACAGACAATGTTGATAAAGCGTGGGATGTCTATCAAAAAGAAGAAAAATATTCAAGTAAAAGGATAGAACAAGCATTAGATTCCATTCCAAAAAGTTTCCCGCTTAAGATTTTATATTGTGACACACCAATGGGTAAAAGTATTATTACAGAATATCCATTTGAGAGTAAACAAATATATTCACCTGGAGTTGACAAGACTACAGCAAACCATACTAAAGAAGCATGTAAGGTTTTTCTTGACAAAAACATCGATCTTCTTGTCTTTGTTGGCGGTGATGGAACAGCTAATGATATATATTCAATTATCAAACAAGATAAACCTGTTTTAGGTATTCCATCTGGTGTCAAAATGTTTAGTGGATGCTTTCTTTATCGGCCATCTGACTTTGGCTCCATATTACAAGCAATACATAATGAAGAAATTGAATATGAAACTGAAGAGATAATGGATGTTGACGAAGAAAAATTTAGAGACAATAGAGTAGAAACAAGATTAACTGGACATATGAAAGTCCCAATGAAAACGGGATTAATCCAAGGAGGAAAAGTTCCATCTGCCCATTCTTCTGAAAGCGATTATGGATCAATCAGCAAAGAACTAGAAGAATCCAAGAAAATTCTCGAAGGATTTGTAATTTTAGGTCCTGGTTCAACAGTTTATCATGTAATGAAAAAACTTGGAATAGAGAAGACATTATTAGGCGTTGATATAATGGAAAATGGTAAACTCATAAAGAAAGATGTAGATGAGCATACACTTCATAATTATTCTAAGAACAGAGTAGCAAAGATTGTATTGACCCCTATTGGAGGACAAGGTTTTCTTTTAGGACGAGGTAATCAACAAATTAGTGCTAGAGTCTTAAAATCATTAAAAGATATAGAATTGGATATCATTGCAACTGAGTCAAAATCTCAAATTACAAAAACATTAGTTATAGATCTGGAAGAGGAGATAAAGTTTCCGCAAATAAAAAACGGATATATAAAAATCATAACTAGTTATAGACAATATAAACTAAAAAAAGTAAATCAAAGGAATAATTAAGTGTCTCCTTCCTATTAGAAAGTGGGAAGGGGAAACTTTTGTATTTTCGTACACAATTACAATTCTTTAAAGAACTCTTTTTTCAACTTCTGAACATCAGTATTATATTCTACTAGAACTATAGTATTCGATGATGTAAATTTTTTATTCAAGAATTCTTCCTTCAAACTGAGTGCCCCTTCAACAACTTCTTTTTTATAAGCCTTTATTAAATATTCTTTTTCTCTCACTTCGTCTAACATTTTTGAGAGCATTAATGCTTTTTGTATGATTATAGTTACTGGGAAGATATCTTCAAATACACTATATCGTTTTTCATCTATCATACACTGTTTTAAAGATCTTACAATATCAGGTAGAATGACTCCATCCAGTTCCAAATTTATGCTTTTTTCGGTGACTAAGTAATCTAAAATTTGTAAAATCTTCATACGAAGTGGTTCATCATATAGTTTGAAATCTCTTGGTTTTAGTTCTAAATTATTATCTTTATCATATGCAGAAGGTATATCAACGGTTTTATCTTTAGTTTGAGTAGATTTTTTTGATTGCTTTTTCTTTTGTTTTAAATCGCTAATAGTTGCATCATCTGGTTTTACAAGTTCATTTTGGAGATGGTAAATTTTTCTGAAATCAAGAAATATACTTTGGCCTTTAATAGTTAATGAATGAGACTCACCTGGCTCACGTATATACTGATTCTTGTATTTTGCTACAGCTTTAAATTCTCCATCTTCATATATAGGAAAGCGAACCAAAAAAGATTTTACACCATTTTTTTTCACCAGCTCAAATCTCAACCCCTCTTGTGCTTTTTCAGTTAATCCATTATTCTTCCCAATTAATCTCAGTTCATTTACATATTTCTCATCTCCCGAATATTCAATTAGAAGAAAAACAAAGTCCTCCTCTTCAACGTTGACGCTAGAGAGATACAAAGGGAAGTCCAAATCATTTAGAGTATTCATTATGCTTCAGTAAAATACAGCAATACTCTAAAAAAAATGTTTCGGATAGATAAAAAAAAATAAAGAGAAATTAAAAAAACGATTTAATGTTCTTTTAAATAGTCTATGAGCACATTAGATACATAATGTATATCTTTTTCACTCAATGAAGTTACCATTGGTATTTCAAAATGATTTTTGGCTAAAAACTCAGCATTCGGACACTCAACCTTTGAATAATCAGGATACTCTATGACACGTGATAAAGGCCAATTAGATAAATCTTGATAACAAGGTTGTTGATAAGATAAAATTGAATAAATAGTTCTAGAACCAATACCATTTGATTTTAAGTGCTCAATAACATCTTCAGTTTTTATTCCTTCTTTTTCAATGACTGGAGCAAAAAGATAATCACTATGTGAATGTCCAGGTAGAACATTTTGAATTAGCAAATCTCCAACATTCTTGAATGATTCTCTGTAGATACTACCATTTCTATGTCTTTTCTGTAGAATTTCTTCTGCCCTATCCATCTGAACATTCATTATTGCTGCTTGCATATCGGTCATTCTATAATTATAACCTATTCTGTAATGATTGTAACCACCTTTAGGATTACGACCATGATTTTTAATGCTTTTAATCTTTTCAAACAAATCTTCATCATTACAAATGATAGCACCACCCTCTCCAGCGATTAAATTCTTTGTACCATAGAAAGAAAAACAGCCAAGATCACCAAAATTACCCGTATGTGTGCCATCTATTCTGGCATCATGAGATTGGGCACAATCTTCTATAATAAGTAAATTATTATCTTCTGCTATATCGCATATAGCATCCATTTCACAAGGATTCCCAAATATATGTACAGGCATAATAGCTTTTGTTTTATCTGTTATTGCAGATTCTATTTGTTCTGGATCTATATTGAAAGTATCTCTTTTCACATCTACAAAGATGGGGATGGCGCCAGTAAAGAGAATAGCGTTTGAAGAAGCAATGAACGTAAAAGGAGTGGTGATCACTTCATCTTTTGGACCAATGTTTAAAGCGGTCAAACCCAAATGTAGTGCTTGTGTTCCATTTATAACAGTACTACAGTATTTGGCACCAGTAAAATCACAGAATTTTGCTTCAAATTCTCGGGCATTCTTTCCTTCAATTAAAAATTTACTTTTTACTACTTCCGTTACTGCTTCGACTTCTTTATCAGTCATATCCAAATTAACTACAGGTAAACTCATATAATCACAAGTTTTTTACTGAAATAGAGTTAAAATAAATCCTATTTAAACTTATTGATGTAAAAAGAGGCTAAGGCAAAAAATAATAACAAAAATAAAAAGTAGAAAAAAAAGGTTCAGATTTTTTACATCATACCAGGCATGCCACCCATGCCGCCCATGCCGCCCATGCCACCCATGCCACCTGGAGGCATTCCACCTGGAGGCATTCCAGCTCCGGGTCCATCACCACTTGATTTGGCTACAATAACATCATCAATTCTTAGAATTAAGACTGCACTTTCAGACGCGGATTTGAGTGCTTGTTCAACAACTCTTAGAGGTTCAATAATACCATCTTCAAGAGCATCAACAATTGCGCCATTCTTGAGTAAATTCAATGCGGCGTTTTTGTTGTCATTTGCATGCTCTGATTTAAGTTGATTAACAATTGAAATAGGATCTAAACCTGCATTTTCAGAAAGCGTAGATGGAATGATTTCTAAAGATTCTGCAAAAGCCTCTACGGCTAATTGGCGTTTGTCTTTGAATGTACCAGCATACTCACGTAAACGGTGAGCGAGAGCCAAAAAAGTAGCACCCCCACCAGGGAGATAATTCTTATCTTCTACTGCGTTACGAACGACACATAATGCATCATGTAAAGCTCGTTCTGCTTCATCAGTTACGTATTTTGTACCACCCCAAAGTATAATAGTTACAGCTTTAGGATTGATACAGTCTTTAATATAGATGTAATCATCAGTACCAAGTTTAACTTGCTCAACCAATCCAGCTTTACCAAGATCTTCATCCTCAATATCTTTAAGATTGACAATAATTTTTGCACCAGTAGCACGAGTAAGTTTTTCCATATCACTTTTCTTTACACGTCGGATAGCCATAATACCTTGTTTTGCAAGATAATATTGTGCCATGTCGTCAATGCCCTTTTGGCAGATAACAACATTAGCTCCTGTTGCTACAATGGAATCAACCATTTGTTTAATCTGTTTTTCTTCTTCATCAAGGAATGATTGCATTGATAAAGGGTCACTAATACGAACTTCTTTATCCCATTCGCCTTTGCTGACTTCAATATTTTTGTTAACAAGCAATATCTTAGCATCAGATACTTTTGTTGGCATAGCTGCATGTACAACATCTTTATCTATAACTAAACCTTGTACAAACTCTGATTCAACAAGACTTTTACCCTGTCTTTGAACAATCTTTATGTTATCTAAATCAACGGTATGAGAACCATTTTCTTCATCAGCAACTGCAATCACAGATTGAACTGCGAGATCAGCTATTTTTTCTCTTGCTGTGTTAACTGCTTTACTATGAAGAGATGTAGTTGCTAATTGAGTTAAAAGATCACGATTTTCTAGTGGTTCAAAAGATATAGCAAGTTCTTGAAGTATTTCTTGGGCTTTTTTAGCTGCTGCTTTGTATCCATCAACAATAATAGAGGGATGAACTTTCTTGTCTAACAATCCTAAAGCTAGATGCAATAATTCCCCGGCGATAACTACACTACTAGTAGTACCATCACCAGTTTCATCATCTTGAGCTTTTGCTACTTGAATAATCATTTTTGCAGCGGGATGTTTAACATCAAGTTCTGATAAAATTGTAGCACCATCATTGCTAATTAAAATGTCACCAAGCCCATCAACAAGCATCTTATCCATACCCTTGGGCCCAAGTGTCGATTTAACTGTCTCTCCTATAACTTGGGCAGCCATAATGTTGTTTTGCTGAGCATCCTTACCTTTGGAACGCTCTGTTCCTTCTTTTAAAATTATTACCGGTACCTGTCCTTGGCCATACATATTTTTTTCACCTTTTTTACTAGAACGATTTATTTAGTAATTTCATGGGATTTGGTTTTTGTTGATATATAAATCTTACGTTCAGTAGAAAATGTGTGAAGAACAAAGATAAATGAAGTAACATGAACAAATAATAGTCGAAATATTTGTTACTCCAAAAGATTAAGCTACAGGCTATAGAATACTGTTTTAACCCTTTGGTTTAACGCATTAACAGCTCAGCCAAGCTAATAAAATGAAAGAATATATTGTTAAGATGAACATTTTAGAGGTTAAAAGACGGGATTTTAAAATCCCTTATTATATATGACAGAGTCTTATTACTTGGTGAAACAAAATGGCAGAAAAAATACAAGAAAAAAACCAAGAAAAATTCTTTCAAGAGAAACCCATGGGTTTTTTTGGCCACTTTTGGGTACAAAATGTTGTGTTTATATAGGACCATCTTGTAAGAAAGAGTAGACGTGGAAGAAGAAACTCACAAAAAAAACCAGTTGTACTGGAAACAGTGAGAAAACATAACCCACGTGAAAGTGAGGTCAAGAGAAACAATCTTGATCAGATACTACCTGCTATCCGGAACATGACGATGTTCGAATATCGGGTAAACAGTCAGGTATTCCATGTA